>NZ_JBSFEP010000019.1:0-177403 GCF_053594495.1 Streptomyces sp. NPDC001920 | reverse complement strand
CGACTCTACCAGATCTTTTCTCGATCCGATTTCCTCGGTGCTTTCCAGGTTCCCGCTCTCGCGTTTCCCTTTCCGGCGCTTCCGACTTTATCAGATCCTTTCTCGGCCTGACCCCCAGTCAGCGGGGTTTGTCTTCGCGGCTGTTGGGCCGTTCCGACGAGTGAGACTTTAGCGGATTCCTCGCTCCCGGCCTAATCGGGGGCTGCGCTCTTCGAACGCGGATTCCTCATTACGCGAATACGCATGCCAATGAGACGACGGCAGACAGATCGACTGTCGTCGAATAGAGGTTGGTACCTGCGGAATGGCTGTCCGGGGACCGACCGGAGTCGGCGCTCACGTCGGACAACTCGGAGAACACTACGGATCGGTCCTGGGCGTGTCAACTTGCCTCCGGACGACACCCTGGGGGCGTACTGTGGGCGCATGACTACGCGTACGTACACCCAGCTGTGGTGGGCCGCCTGACGGCGGCCGTACTCGCGTATGCACTCAACGGCCGCCGCCTCGGCGGCCGTTTTCGTATCTCCCTCCAGAGCTCCTGAGGGCGGCCGGCCGGGACGGCGGCCTCGACCAGGAGGTGGAGAGGGAATGAGCCGGGTTTTCAGCGGGATCAAGCCGACCGGGCATCTGACGCTGGGGAACTACCTGGGGGCGATGCGGCGCTGGGCTGCCGTGGATCAGCACCAGGCCGACGCGTTGTTCTGCGTCGTCGATCTGCACGCGCTGACCGTGGACCACGATCCGGCGCGGGTCCGCAGGCTCACTCGGCAGGCCGCGACGTTGTTGCTGGCGTCGGGGCTGGATCCGCAGCTGTGCACCGTCTTCGTCCAGAGTCATGTGGATGAGCATGCGCGGCTGTCGTACGTGCTGGAGTGCGTGGCCGCGGACGGCGAGATGCGGCGGATGATCCAGTACAAGGAGAAGGCGGCGCGGGAGCGGGTGCGGGGCGGGAGCGTGCGGTTGTCGCTGCTGACGTATCCCGTGCTGATGGCGGCGGACATCCTGGCGTATCAGGCCGACGAGGTGCCGGTCGGGGACGATCAGACCCAGCATGTGGAGCTCGCGCGCGATCTCGCCGTCCGGTTCAACCAGCGCTACGGGCATACGTTCGTGGTGCCGCGGGCCACGGCGCCGAAGGTCGCGGCGCGGGTGATGAATCTGCAGGATCCGGCCTCGAAGATGGGCAAGAGCGATGACTCCGGGCCAGGGATCGTCTATCTGCTCGATGAACCGGACGTGGTGCGGAAGAAGGTCATGCGGGCCGTGACCGACAGCGGGCGGGAGGTCGTGTACGACCGGGAGGCGCGGCCGGGGCTGGCGAACCTGCTGGAGATCCTCGCGGCCTGCACGGGTGGGAACCCATCGGAGCTGAGCGGTGTATATGAATCGTACGGCGCCTTGAAGAAGGACACCGCGGAGGCCGTGGTGGAGCTCCTCAGGCCCGTACAGGAGAGGCACAGGGAGCTGTGCGCGGATCCTGGTCATGTGGAGGGGGTGCTGCGGGATGGTGCGGAGAAGGCTCGGGCGATGGCCCGTCCTACCGTCGATGCCGCGTATCGGGCGATCGGGTTGCTGCCGGCGGTGGCCGCCGCGGATATCGCGGTGACCGCTTAGGGGTGCCTGCCAAGAGTGTGCCGGGCCGCCCTCTGGTGGGGGCGGCCGGGCGTCAGCCGTTGTTGCCGGAGGCCAGTTGCCGGCTGCGGTCGCGGGCGGCTTCGAGGGCGGCGATGAGGGCGGCTCGGACGCCGTGGTTCTCCAGTTCGCGGATGGCGTTGATCGTGGTGCCGGCGGGGGACGTCACGTTCTCGCGGAGCTTGACGGGGTGTTCGCCGCTGTCGCGGAGCATCGTCGCGGCGCCGATCGCGGACTGGACGATGAGGTCGTGGGCCTTGTCTCGGGGCAGGCCGAGCAGGATGCCGGCGTCGGTCATGGCTTCGACCAGGTAGAAGAAGTACGCCGGGCCGGAGCCGGAGAGGGCTGTGCAGGCGTCCTGCTGGGACTCGGGGACGCGGAGCGTTTTGCCGACGGAGCCGAAGATCTCCTCGGCGTGGGCGAGGTCGGCTTCGCTGGCGTGGCTGCCGGCGGAGATGACCGACATGGCCTCGTCGACGAGGGCGGGGGTGTTCGTCATGACACGGACGACCGGGGTGCCGGCGGCGAGCCGCGCCTCGAAGAAGGAGGTGGGGATGCCGGCGGCTCCGCTGATGACCAGTCGGTCGGCGGGGACGTGCGGGGCGAGTTCGTCGAGGAGGGTGCCCATGTCCTGCGGCTTGACCGTGAGGATCAGGGTGTCGGCGGTCTTGGCGGCTTCCGCGTTGGTGACCGGGGTGACTCCGTAGCGGGTGCGGAGTTCTTCGGCTCGCTCCGCGCGGCGGGCCGTCACCAGGAGGTCGGCCGGGGCCCAGCCGCCGCGGATCATTCCGCTGAGCAGGGCTTCGCCGATCTTGCCGGTGCCGAGGACTGCGACTTTCTGGGTCATGGCTGGGGTGCCCTCCGGGGGTTGCGTCGTCCGGGTTCATCCTCGCACCGGCGGCACCTTCCGAGGCGGCGTGTCCGGTGGGCGGGACGAAAGGGCCACCGGGTCGGTCATGCCGTCCTGCGTCGCAGTGTCGCCGCGCCCAGGCCGAGGACGAGGAGGGCGCAGCCCGCCACGATCAGGGCGTCGCGGACGAAGGCGGCGGTCATGTCGGTGTGCTTGAGGACTTCGTTCATGCCGTCGACCGCGTAGGACATGGGGAGGACGTTGGAGATGGCCTCCAGGGCCGGGTGCATGTTGTCGCGGGGAGTGAACAGGCCGCAGAGCAGGAGCTGGGGGAAGATCACGGCCGGCATGAACTGGACGGCCTGGAATTCGGAGGCGGCGAAGGCCGAGACGAAGAGGCCGAGGGCGGTGCCGAGCAGCGCGTCGAGCAGGGCGACGAGCAGCAGGAGCCAGGGGCTGCCGGTGACGTCCAGGCCGAGGAACCACAGGGCGAGTCCGGTTGCCAGGGCGGACTGGAGGACGGCGAGGGCGCCGAAGGCGAGGGCGTAGCCGGCGATCAGATCGCCCTTGCCGAGGGGCATGGCGAGGAGGCGTTCCAGAGTGCCCGAGGTGCGTTCGCGCAGGGTGGCGATGGAGGTGACCAGGAACATCGTGATCAGCGGGAAGATCCCGAGGAGGGAGGCGCCGATGTTGTCGAAGGTGCGCGGGCTGCCGTCGAAGACGTAGCGCAGCAGGAACAGCATCAAGCAGGGGATGAGGATCATCAGCGCGATGGTGCGCGGGTCGTGGCGGAGCTGGCGCAGGACGCGGGCTGCGGTGGCGGTCGTGCGGGCGAGGTTCAGGGCGCCGGTGGGAGCGGGCTGGAGTGCCGGGGTCGGGTTCGCTGTGGTGGTCATCGGGTGGTCTCCTTCGCGCGGGCGGCCGCGGTCGCCTCGTCGACCAGGTGGAGGAAGGCTGCCTCGACCGTCTCGGAGTGCGTACGGGTGCGCAGGGCGTCCGGCGTGTCGTCGGCGAGGATCCGTCCCTCGCGCATGAGGAGGAGGCGGTGACAGCGCTCGGCCTCGTCCATGACGTGGGAGGAGATGAGGAGGGTGGCGCCGCGGGAGGCGGCGATGTCGTGGAAGAGGGCCCACAGGTCGCGGCGCAGGACCGGGTCCAGGCCGACCGTCGGCTCGTCCAGGACGAGGAGTTCCGGGGTGCCGAGGAGGGCGACCGCCAGGGAGACGCGGCTGCGCTGGCCGCCGGAGAGGTTGCCGGCCAGTGCGTCGGCGTGGCTGGTGAGGTCGACGTCGGCGAGGACGCGATCGACGTCGTGGCGCCGGTCGGCTGCCGTGTGGCCGGGGTCGAGGATCGCGGCGAAGTAGGCGAGGTTCTGGCGGACGGTCAGGTCGTCGTAGACGGAGGGTGCCTGGGTGACGTAGCCGATGCGGGTGCGCAGGGTGGGGTGGCCGGCTGGGCGGCCGAGGACATCGAGGGTTCCGGTGACCTTGGCCTGGGTGCCGACGATCGCTCGCATGAGGGTCGACTTGCCGCAGCCCGAGGGTCCGAGGAGGCCGGTGATCTGGCCGCGCGGGACGGTGAAGTCGAGGTCGCGGAGTACCGGGCGGGTGCCGCGTGTGACGTTCAGGGCCTCGGCTCGGACGGCGGGGTCGTCGGGGGGGTCGTCGGAGTGACCGGAAGAGTAATTCATCATGTGATGAATAATCCTCCGGGGGCGCCGGGGCGTCAAGCGTGGGGGCGACCGCTACGTCCGGGACTCCCCGGTGGTGGCGACGAGGAGGTCCACGTCATAGGTCTCCTCGACGATTCCGTCCGGGAACGCGGTGAGGAGGAGGTGCCGCTCCTCGGTGAGGAAGGCGGTGCTCGCGTCCTTGCCGTGGACCAGGAAGATCGAGTGGCTGCCGATGTTCGCCAGGTGGGTGTCGAGCGGCACGCGGCGGCTCCAGCGGACCTTGCGCCCGGTGAAGCGGAGGCGGCCCGTGGGGTCGTCCAGGGCGGCTCGGGCGCCGCTGCCGTTCTGCTCGACCACGGGGTCGACGCCGAAGCAGCGCCCGATGCGGTCCGCCTGCGCCGCCTGCCACGGGATGTCGAGGGGCATGGTGTTCCACCACAGGGCCAGCGCGCCGCCCGGGCGCAGCACGCGCAGGGCCTCGGATGCCGAGTGGGCGGGGTCGGTCCAGTGCCAGGCCTGGGCGTAGGTGACGAAGTCGACGGAGGCGGTGGCGACCGGGAGGGAGTTGCCGTTGCCGCGGACGATCGGGATGTCGGGGTGGGTGCGGCGGAACTGGGCCACCATTTGGTCGCCGGGTTCCACGGCGAGGACCTCGGCGCCGCGCCCGTGGAGGAGGGCGGTGGCTATGCCCGTGCCCGCGCCCACGTCGATGACGCGTGCGCCGGTGAGGGAGCGGCCGGCGAGTTCCTCGATCGCGTCGAAGAGAGCGGGAGGGTAGGAGGGGCGGTTCGCGGCGTACTGGGCCGCGGCGGCGTTGAAGGAGTGGGCTCGGTCGGTGCGAGAAGGGACCGTCATACGGCCATGGTGGCCGGGGTGGGTGTGGCGTGCAGCGGGCCCGCCGCAAGCAAGGCGCCGACGTGGCCGGGGCCTTGCTGTGCAAACTCCGCCGCACGAGCGTCCGGCGGGGCGGCTTGGTGCGTGTGCGGACCAGGTGTACCGGCCAGGTGGAGGCGGCCGGGTCCTGGCGTTCGGATCACGTCGGCTCGGCGGCCCCCGGCTCCCGCATCTGCCGCGTTGCCGTCGGTCGCCGCCTCCCCGTCCTGTCTTGCGGCACCCACGATTGCCGCTCTGGTCGGCTGAGAGTACGCAGCCTCTTTCAGCCGGGCGGATCCGAACGACGGGCCTCAGGTGCGGCGGCGCTTTTTGGCGGGGTTGCCGGTGCGGCGGTTGGTGCGGGAGTCGTGTTGTTCGCGGGCCGTCTCGTATTCCTCGCGGTGGAGCTTCTCGCCGGGTGCCTCGATGAGGGAGCGGAAGAAGTAGGCGAGGAGGGAGCCGACGAAGCCGATGGCCAGCAGGCCTCGGAGCGAGGCGTGGCGGTCGGGGTCGGGTCGCTTGGAGAAGGTCTCCCAGGTGTGACGGAAGGCGAGTGCGCTGCACACCGCGAACATCACGACCAGCAGGGTGGTGACGAGGCCGCCGATGGCGGCGATCTGGATGCCGTCGTAGGCGAAGCGCAGGACCAGGCAGGAGACGGCCGCGGTGGCGAGGGAGCCCACGGACACCGCGATGCGGCGGACGGTGTAGCCGTTGTCGTGGTCGACCCAGGTCGTGCCGAAGAAGCGGAGGGGCTCGGGGCGGGGGCCCGTGGAGCCCGCGGGGGTGTCCGGGGTGCCGTTCTTCTCGCTCACGAGTCGATTATGGCTCCGGGAAGGCCGCGGGCTCCGTACGGGTCCGGCGAACCCTGGTCAGGCAGCGGTTCGGGCGGGGCGGCGAGGGCGGGCCCCGCCGTCGCCGCCGATCTCACACGGCTGTCACGAGGAGCAGCGCGGGCGGATGTAGCCGTCGCTGCCCGTCCTCACGTAGGCGTCCGAGACGTACTCGCCGTTGGCGATGTTGTCCCAGATGTTCGTGGAGCCGTACGGGCCGCTCACCCAGGTGCCGGGCCGCTGGCAGTAGATCGCGACCCGGGATCCCTCGGGCAGGACCTTGATGATCGGGTAGCTGGTGCCGGGGCCGCTGCGGACGTTGAGGCGGACGCCCGGGGCGACCGGGTAATAGGGCACGGACGCGGTCGTGGCCGCCGTCGCGACGGTCGTTTCCTCGCCGCCGTCCATCACTTCGGCACGGTCGACAGACATGAAGTTCCTCCCCCGTTGTGTCCCACGGTCGTCGTGGGGCCCCGTTGATTCCCCTGAATCACGCCATGAAACACATGTTCTGAATCAGAACGCGGAGACTAGCAAGCCGCCTCTGTCCCGTACGAGTCATCGACTAGGCTCCGTGCGTCGCGCGCGCGGACGAACAGCACGGGGGTGGTTCCATGGCGCCGCAGCAGAACACCGGGGCGGGCGCGGAAGCGGAACTTCCCGAGTACGCCGGTCACTACCATCTGGAATCCCATCTGGGCTCCGGTGGCATGGGCGTGGTCCATCTGGCGCGGAGCACGTCCGGCATGCAGCTCGCGGTGAAGGTCGTACATGCCGAGTTCGCGAAGGATCCCGAGTTCAGGGGGCGTTTCCGGCAGGAGGTGGGAGCGGCTCGCCGGGTGAGCGGGGCTTTCACGGCACCGGTCGTCGATGCCGATCCGGAGGCCGAACGGCCCTGGATGGCCACGCTGTTCATCCCCGGTCCGACGCTCTCCGACCATGTGAAGCGGAACGGGCCGATGGAGCCGGCGCGACTGCGGCGGCTGATGGCCGGGCTGGCGGAGGCGCTGCGCGACATCCACCGGGTCGGCGTGGTGCACCGGGACCTGAAACCGAGCAACGTGCTGCTCGCCGACGACGGGCCGAAGGTCATCGACTTCGGCATATCTCGGCCAAAGGACAGCGAACTGCGGACCGAGACAGGGAAGTTGATCGGTACGCCGCCGTTCATGGCACCGGAGCAGTTCCGGCGCCCCCGGGAGGTCGGACCCGCCGCGGACGTCTTCGCGCTCGGATCCGTGATGGTGCACGCGGCCACGGGCCGGGGGCCGTTCGACTCCGACAGCCCGTACGTCGTCGCCTACCAGGTCGTCCATGACGAGCCCGACCTGACGGGCGTACCCGCGAATCTCGCACCGCTGATCGGGCGGTGTCTCGCCAAGGAGCCCGAGGACCGTCCCACGCCGGACGAGCTGATGAGGGAACTGCGCTCGGTCGCGGCCTCGTACGACACGCAGGCGTTCATACCGGCGCAGCGGACGGTGGACGTACCTGAGCCGGAGCAAGGTTCCGCGCAGTCGCCGCCGACGCCGGCGCGACGGCGCCTTCCGAAGCGGGCGGTACTCGGGGCCGTGGCCCTGGTGCTCGCCGTGGCCGGTGCGGTCGCCTCGGTGCGGCTCCTGAGCGACGGCGACACGCCGCGTGCGAAGAGCGGCGAGGCCGGTCTGTCCGCGTCGGCGCGTTTCAGTCCGTGGGCCGTCAAGCCGGCGCCGCAGGGCAGTGGCCTGCCCCGGTGCTCGTACGGCACGGCGCAGCTGCTGTGTACCCAGCCGGGTCTGGTCACCGCGCTCGATCCGGCCGACGGCAGTGTGCTGTGGCGGCATGCTCTCGCCCGGGGCGACTCCCCCGGTGAGCCGCCGGTTCTCTCGGGAGGGCTGGCGCATGTGCTGACGCACGGCGGCAGGCGGCTGGAGGCGCTCGATCCCGCCTCGGGCAAGGCACGGTGGACGCTGGACGTCTCCTCGTACCGTGGGTTCCGGTACGCGGGCGGCATGCTGCTGCTGATCGGTGCGGACGGCCGGATGACCGGTGTGGACGGCGGTTCGGGCGAGCGGATCTGGAAACGGCCGGTGGCCGGTCTGAGCGAGGCGTACGTCGTCTCGTTTCCCGGGAGCCCGTGGGTTCTCGTGGCGAGCGCGTCCGCCGACGGCGCCCGCACGCGTGTCGTCGCGGTCGACCCGGAGGCGGGGGACGTGCGCTGGGAGGCACGGCTCGACGGCGCTCTGACACCTGTCGGCGCCGCCGACGGTGAGGTTTTCCTGCTCGCGGGCGGCGGTGGCTACGGCGAGGCGAAGGCCGTGGTCCGCTACGACCCGCAGTCCGGGGCCGTGCGGCGCGTCGCCCTGCCGGTGCCGGTCAGGCAGGCGCAGGCCACGGTGCGCTCAGGGGTCGTCTACCTCCTGGGCGCGGGTGGGTCGCTGGTCGCGGTCGACACCCGAGCGGGCAAGCGGCTGTGGTCCCTGGAGACGAGTGTGAGCCAGGGTTCCGCGCCGGCCCTGGACGGTCGGCGCGTGTACTTCTCCGCCGCCGACGGACGGCTGCTCGCCGTGGACGCCGCCGAGGGCAGGATGCTCGGCCAGACACCGCCACGGCTCAGTGCGAACTCCGCTCAGGCCACCGCGGAGCTGCCCGCGCCGGGAATCGGCGACGGCGGCATCTACGCCACCGCCCCCGACGGAACCGTCTTCGCCGTGGAGGCGCGCGACCCGGCCGCCTGGTGACCCGCGCCCCTCGCCGGCCGGTGACACGCGCGAGGGCCGCCCCCGAAGAGGACGGCCCCTCGCGCGCACTTCGGTGCGTCAGCCCAGCTTCGTCACGTCCCGCACCGCGCCCTTGTCCGCGCTGGTCGCCATCGCCGCGTAGGCCCGCAGCGCGGCCGACACCTTGCGCTCGCGGTTCTTCGGGGCGTACACCCCGTTCAACGCCTGCTCGCGGCGCGTGAGTTCCGCCTCGTCGACGAGCAATTCGATCGAGCGGGCCGGGATGTCGATGCGGATACGGTCGCCGTCCTCGACGAGCGCGATCGTGCCGCCGGACGCCGCCTCGGGGGACGCGTGGCCGATGGACAGACCGGACGTGCCGCCGGAGAAGCGGCCGTCGGTGATCAGGGCGCAGGTCTTGCCGAGGCCGCGGCCCTTGAGGAAGGACGTCGGGTACAGCATCTCCTGCATACCGGGGCCGCCCTTGGGGCCCTCGTAGCGGATGACGACGACGTCACCGTCGGTCACCTGCTTGTTGAGGATCTTCTCCACGGCCTCTTCCTGCGACTCGCAGACGACCGCCGGGCCCTCGAACGTCCAGATGGACTCGTCGACGCCGGCCGTCTTCACCACGCAGCCGTCGACGGCGAGGTTGCCCCTGAGGACCGCGAGGCCGCCGTCCTTGGAGTAGGCGTGCTCGACGCTGCGGATGCAACCGCCCTCGGCGTCCTCGTCGAGCGCCTCCCAGCGCTCGGACTGCGAGAAGGCCTCGGCCGACCGGACGCAGCCCGGGGCCGCGTGCCACAGCTCGACGGCCTCGGGCGAGGGCGAGCCGCCGCGCACGTCCCAGGTCTTCAGCCAGTCCGACAGGGACGGGCTGTGGACGGCGTGCACGTCCTCGTTGAGCAGTCCGGCGCGGTGCAGCTCGCCCAGCAGGGCCGGGATGCCGCCGGCGCGGTGCACGTCCTCCATGTAGTACGTGCGGTCCTTGGCGACGTTGGGCGCGACCTTCGCCAGGCACGGGACCCGGCGGCTGACGGCGTCGATCTGCTCCAGCCCGAAGGGGACGCCCGCCTCCTGGGCGGCGGCCAGCAGGTGCAGGATCGTGTTGGTCGAGCCGCCCATGGCGATGTCGAGGGCCATGGCGTTCTCGAAGGCGGCGAAGGTGGCGACGTTGCGCGGCAGGACCGTGTCGTCGTCCTGCTCGTAGTAGCGGCGGGTGATGTCCATGACGGTCCGGGCCGCCGCGACGTACAGCTGCTTGCGTGCCGTGTGGGTGGCCAGCACCGAGCCGTTGCCGGGCAGGGACAGGCCGATGGCCTCGGTCAGGCAGTTCATCGAGTTGGCGGTGAACATGCCGGAACACGAGCCGCAGGTCGGACAGGCGTTCTCCTCGATACGGAGGATGTCCTCGTCCGAGATCTTGTCGTTCACGGCGTCGGAGATCGCGTCGACCAGGTCGAGGGTGCGGACCGTGCCGTCGACCAGCGTGGCGCGGCCGGACTCCATCGGGCCGCCGGAGACGAAGACCGTGGGGATGTTCAGCCGCAGGGCGGCGTTCAGCATGCCCGGGGTGATCTTGTCGCAGTTGGAGATGCAGATCAGGGCGTCGGCGCAGTGCGCCTCCACCATGTACTCCACGCTGTCCGCGATGAGGTCGCGGGACGGCAGGGAGTAGAGCATTCCGCCGTGGCCCATCGCGATGCCGTCGTCGACGGCGATCGTGTTGAACTCGCGCGGGATGCCGCCGGCCTCCCTGATCGCCTCACTGACGATCCGGCCGACGGGCTGCAGGTGGGTGTGGCCCGGCACGAACTCGGTGAAGGAGTTCGCCACCGCGATGATCGGCTTCCGGCCGATGTCCGCACCGGGTACACCGGAGGCGCGCATAAGGGCGCGGGCGCCCGCCATGTTGCGGCCGTGGGTGACTGTGCGGGACCTCAGCTCGGGCATCGTCGCTCGCTCCTTCAGAGAACTGCGATCAGAGAGACTTCTGACTGCTGACGAGCGTACGCCGGTCATCCAGGGATCGGGACGAGGTGTCCGCAATACGGGACGTATGTCTCGTGGAGCAGACGTGCGGCGCGCCCGGGCCGCTCACCCGTCGGCGGTGTGCCGCCCCGTGAGGTGTCCCTGTACCACCGGCGCCACCCGGACGATGATCTGCTCCACGTCCGCCGACGCGATCGGCTCGATCCTGATGACGTAACGCATCATCGCGATGCCCACGAGCTGTGCGGCGGCCAGCTCGGCGCGCAGCTCCGCGTCCGGGGCGTCGATCTCACCGGCGATGCGGCGCAGCAGCTGCGCGGAGACGAGGCGCCGGAAGACGGCGGCCGCGGCGTCGTTGGTGACCGCCGAGCGCACGATCGCGAGCAGCGGCTTGCGGGTCACCGGGTTCTCCCAGAGCCCGAAGATCGTGCGGGTCATGCGCTCGCCGACGACGTCGAGCGGTCCCTCCAGCACCGCGTCCCGCACCTTCAGGGCGGGCGCGAAGGCGACCTCGACCGCCGCCTCGAAGACCTGCTCCTTGGTGCCGAAGTAGTGGTGCACCAAGGCGGCGTCCACACCGGCGGCCTTGGCGATGCCGCGCACGGACGTCTTCTCGTAGCCGCGCTCGGAGAACTCCTCGCGGGCCGCGTCCAGGATGCGGTCGCGGGTGTCGGCGGATTCCGTACGAGGGGGCCGGCCCCGGCGCCGGGAGCCGACTCCTCCCCTGCCCGAGGTGGTGTCCGTCACGGCCGGGGGACCTTCGCCGAGGCCAGGTGCAGTCGTGTGAAGGCGAGGGCCTCGGCGAGGTCGGCCTCGCGTTCGGCGCCGGACATCGCGCGGCGGGTGTTGACCTCGATGACGACGTGGCCGTCGAAGCCGGTCAGGGCGAGGCGCTCCAGCACCTCGGCGCAGGGCTGGGTGCCGCGGCCGGGGACGAGGTGCTCGTCCTTGGCCGAGCCCCTGCCGTCCGCGAGGTGCACATGGCCCAGCCGGTCCCCCATGCGGTCGACCATCTGGAGCGCGTCGGCCCGGGCGGTCGCCGTATGGCTGAGATCGATCGTGAAGTGACGGTAATCGTCCTTCGTCACATCCCAGTCGGGGGCGTACGCGAGCATCTCGCGGTCGCGGTAGCGCCAGGGGTACATGTTCTCCACGGCGAATCGCACATCCGTCTCGTTCGCCATGCGCCAGATGCCGGCGACGAAGTCACGGGCGTACTGGCGCTGCCAGCGGAACGGCGGGTGGACGACGACCGTGGAGGCCCCGAGCTTCTCGGCCGCGGCCTGGGCGCGCTGGAGCTTGGTCCAGGGGTCGGTGGACCACACGCGCTGGGTGATCAGCAGACAGGGGGCGTGCACGGCGAGAATCGGGATGCCGTGGTAGTCGCTGAGCCGGCGCAGGGCTTCCATGTCCTGGCTGACCGGGTCGGTCCACACCATGACCTCGACGCCGTCGTACCCGAGGCGCGCGGCGATCTCGAAGGCCGTCGCCGTCGACTCCGGGTAGACGGAGGCCGTCGACAGGGCGACCTTCGCATCCGGGACGCGCACCGCTGGTTCTGCCACGGGGACAGCGTACGGGGCACCGCGGGAGGCCGGGGAACCGATGGACGGCGGCCCGCCGGGAACGACTGGAACCGGTCAGGGGTGCGAACTGGGCAGATGCCCCGTGCGGGGAGCAAGAGGTGGGTGCCTATGGTGTGGTGGGCTTCACGCGCGTGGGGTCGGCCGGTCGCGGTCGGCCTGGGCGCGCGGACGAGCACCGGGCAAAGCGGACGGAGACCGGGGCGGCGCCCGGACGAACACCGAGCGGGACGGACGGAGACCGGGACGAACGGAGACCGGGACAGACGGAGACCGGGATGGCGCCCGGACGAACACCAGGCGGGACGGACGGAGACCGGAACGGCGCCCGGACGAACACCAGGCGGAACAGACGGACACCGGAACGGCGCCCGGACGAACACCGAGCGGAGCGGACGGACGACAGGCGCACCCGGCTCCCTCTGCCCTCAGTCCACCGACATGTGGTCCAGCTTCCGAAGGATCACGCCCTCCCGCAGCGCCCAGGGGCAGATCTCCAGGGTCTCCACGCCGAACAGGTCCATCGCCCCCTCGGCCACCAGCGCCCCGGCGAGCAGCTGGCCCGCGCGGCCCTCCGAGACCCCCGGCAGTTCCGCCCGCTGCTCGACGGTCATGCCGGCCAGACGCGGGACCCAGCCCTCCAGGGACTCCCGCTTCAGGTCGCGCTGGACGTAGAGGCCCTCCGCGGAGCGGGCCGCGCCGGCCAGGCGGGCCAGTTGCTTGAAGGTCTTGGACGTGGCGACCACGTGATCGGGCGCCCCGAAGCGGCTGAACTCACCGACCGTACGGGCGATCTCCGCGCGCACATGCCGCCGCAGGGCGCGTATGTCCTCCGGCTCCGGTGGATCACCCGGCAGCCATCCCGCCGTGAGACGCCCCGCGCCCAGCGGCAGGGACACCGCCGTGTCCGGGTCCTCGTCGATGCCGTACGCGATCTCCAGGGAGCCGCCCCCGATGTCCAGCACCAGCAGCTTCCCGGCCGACCACCCGAACCAGCGCCGGGCGGCGAGGAAGGTCAGCCGGGCCTCCTCCGCACCGGTGAGGACCTGCAGCTCGACGCCGGTCTCGTCCTTCACGCGCGCGAGGACGTCATCGGCGTTGGTCGCCTCGCGCACGGCGGACGTGGCGAACGGCAGCACTTCCTCGACACCCTTGTCCTCGGCCGCCCGCAACGCCTCTTGGACGACGCCGACCAGTTTGTCGACCCCCTCGGGGCCGATGGCCCCGCCGTCGTCGAGGAGTTGGGCGAGGCGCAGCTCCACCTTGTACGAGTGCGCGGGCAGCGGGCACGCGCCGGGGTGTGCATCCACGACCAGCAGATGCACCGTGTTCGAACCCACGTCGAGGACACCGAGTCTCATGTACGGAACGCTACTGCCACCCGGGCGGTCCTCCGCCCTCGAAGTCGCAGGTACGGACGCCGTACCCTGGACCCGTGCCAAAGACGAAAAAGGCGAAGAACGACAAGACGGCCAAATCGCCCGAGGGTTCTTCGCAGGCGAAGGCAACCAAGCCCAAGAGGGCGAAGAACGGCTCCCCGGAACCCGACGAGAAGGGGCTCGACTTCGCGCGCGCGTGGGTGGAGTTCCCTGATCCGGCGGACGAGGAACAGGTGTTCCGCTGCGATCTGACATGGCTGACCTCCCGTTGGAACTGCATCTTCGGCAGCGGCTGCCAGGGCATCCAGGCGGGCCGCGCGGACGACGGCTGCTGCACGCTGGGCGCGCACTTCTCGGACGAGGACGACGAGAAGCGGGTGGCCGAACATGTGGCGAGACTCACGCCGGAGATCTGGCAGCACCACGACGAGGGCACGCGGCACGGCTGGGTCTCGGAGGACGAGGACGGCGACCGCCAGACCCGCCCGTTCAACGGCTCGTGCATCTTCCAGAACCGCCCCGGCTTCCCGGGCGGCGCCGGCTGCTCGCTGCACATCCTGGCCCTGAAGGAGGGCCGCGAGCCGCTGGAGACCAAGCCGGACGTCTGCTGGCAGCTGCCGGTCCGGCGGACGTACGAGTGGATCGACCGGCCCGACGACACCCGCGTGCTCCAGGTGTCGATCGGTGAGTACGACCGACGCGGCTGGGGCCCGGGCGGCCACGACCTGCACTGGTGGTGCACGTCGGCCACCTCGGCGCACGGCGCGGGCGACCCGGTGTACGTGTCCTACCGGGCCGAGCTGACCGAACTGATGGGCAAGGCGGGCTACGACCGCCTGGTCGAGCTGTGCGAGCAGCGGCTGGCGTCGCAGCTGCCGTTGGTGGCACCGCATCCGGCGGATCCCGTCGGCTGAGGAGCGGCGAGAGGTTCTGGGTGGCTGTCGGGCGCGATCGCCGAGGCCACCCTCGACCGTCGTGCTACGGCCCGGAGTGGCTCGGGTCATCGCTGCCGGTGGTCGGCGCCGTGGAGTCCGTCGAGCCGGACGGGCCGGGCTGCGACGCGTCGCTGTCCGAGGGTGACGGATCGGACGACGAGGGCGGTGGGTCGCTGGGCGTGGGCTCGGACGGCGCCGGGGTCGTGGGCGTCGGGTCGGGCCCGGAGGACGACGGGGGCGGGTCGCTGGGCGTCCCGGGGGCGGTGGGATCGCCGGGGTGGGTGGGGTCGGTGGGATGCGTGGGTTCGGTGGGGCGCGGGTCGGGTCCGTGGCCCGGTCCGGACGGGCCGGGGGCGGTGCCGTAGCCCTCGATGGAGACGACGGCGCCGACGGGTGAGATCGCCAGCCGGGCGCTCCAGTGCCCGGACGGCTCACGCAGATGGTCGACGTACACCTTGATCGTCAACGACTCGCCGGGCGCCAGCGTGCCCGCCGACCTGCTGAGGTAGAACCAGTGCGCCCCGGTGGTCGCGGACCAGCGCACCGGCGCGCGCCCCGTCGCCGTCAGGGTGACCAGCGTGGTGTCGCCGCTGGTGTCCGCCGCCACCTCCAGGTCCCCGGCGCCCTTCGCGCCCGCGCCGCTGACACTGACGACCTCCACGGAGACATCCGGTTCGCCGCGGCTGCCGAAACGATCCCCCCTGGGGCTCGCGTTCCCGGCGTTCTCGTAGCCGCCGTCCGCCGCTTCTCCGTCGATGCTGCCGGGTCCGTGCGCCTCGCTCGCGCTGGCCGAGTGCCCGTCGACCTCCCCGGTCGAGGAGCCGCGGTAGGCGGCCCACAGCGCGAGGACCGGGGCGGCGACGACGGTGGCGACGACGGTCGTGGTGACGGCACGCGCGCGTAGCCGGTCCCGGCGGGCGGCACGATCCTTCGGGTCCATGGGGAAGCCACGCCGGTCGAAGCGCGGCAGGACGGCGCCCCGCGCGCGCGAGTGGTGCGCCAGGGCCATGTGCACGGCCGCGCGGGGCGCCTCCAGGACCGGCAGCTCGGCGGGGGTGACGGTCGCGCCGGGCCAACGGCCGGGGATCGCGCGCTCGGCGGTGCGGCGGCAGCGGGGGCAGTCGTCCACGTGCCGGACCAGCTCGCGGCGCAGGGCTGTGCTGAGCACGAGCTGGTTGTCGCCGGCCAGCCGGGCGACGCTCGGGCAGGCGCCGGTCTCGACGACGGCGAGGGCCGCGCGCGTGCGCTCGACCTCGCAGGCGGCGGAGGCGAGCAGTTCGCGGGTCGCGGCCGGGTCCATGCCGAGGACGGCGGCGACCTCGTGGGCGGCGAGGTGGTGGCGTACGGCGAGTTCGAGCGCCTCGCGCTGCTCCGGGGTGGTACCGGCGGCCTCCGGCCAGGCGAGCAGGGCGAGCTCGCGGCGCCGCTGCTCCTGGATCTCCTCGGAGACGGCCGGCGCGGCGGTCTGCGGGCCCGTCTGCCGAGGGGAGCCGTGCCGGCCCGCCGCATGGCTGCTCTGACGTTTCTGCTTGGCCTCGGCCAGCTTGCGCAGGCAGGCCCAGCGAGCCAGCGCGTACAGCCAGGGCCGCCGGTCCGCCGGGGTCTCCGGGCCCCGCTGCCCCCGCCGCTCGGCGAGCGCGAGGGCGTCGCCGAGTGCGGCGGTCGCGCCGTCGTGGTCGCACAGCACGGACAGGCAGTAGGTGAACAGTCCGTCCAGATACGGCTCGTAGCGCGCCGGCGGCCGCTGCGCCACCGTGCGCGCCGCGGCACGATCACGCGCCTCCCGGTGCGCCCGGTGGGCGCCGGCGGTGCGGGTCGAGGTTTCCGGACTCCTGCTCATCATTGGTGGACCGTAGGGGGCCCGGGGTGGCGCCTTCTTCCTGCTTGAGCTCATTTAATCCATACGGGTGAAACGATCCCTCAATAGGGGACAGGAGCGCCGTGTTCCGTGGCTTGTCCATGACGAACGGCATGCCGACGCGACATGTCGGGGCCGGCCCCCGCGGCACTCGTGCTACGGCAGCGCCCCCGCAGCCGTACGGCGTTGTCAGTGGGCTCGGTTACGGTTCTTCGCATGGCTGCCCGTACCAAGACCACGAAGGACCGCCCGTCCTACCGCTGCACGGAGTGCGGCTGGCAGACGGCCAAGTGGCTCGGCCGCTGCCCCGAGTGCCAGGCATGGGGGACGGTCGAGGAGTACGGCGCGCCCGCGGTCCGTACGACGACACCGGGCCGGGTGACGACGTCCGCACTGCCCATCGGGCAGGTGGACGGCAGGCAGGCGACCGCGCGCGCCACCGGCGTGCCCGAGCTGGACCGCGTCCTCGGGGGCGGACTGGTGCCCGGCGCCGTCGTCCTCCTCGCCGGCGAGCCCGGCGTCGGCAAGTCCACGCTGCTGCTGGACGTGGCCGCCAAGTCGGCGAGTGACGAGCACCGCACGCTCTACGTCACCGGTGAGGAGTCGGCGAGCCAGGTCCGGCTGCGCGCCGACCGCATCGGCGCCATCGACGACCATCTGTATCTCGCGGCCGAGACCGACCTGTCCGCTGTGCTGGGGCACTTGGACGCGGTCAAGCCGTCGCTCCTCATCCTCGACTCCGTCCAGACCGTGGCCTCCCCGGAGATCGACGGCGCGCCCGGCGGCATGGCCCAGGTCCGCGAGGTGGCCGGTGCGCTGATCCGGGCCTCCAAGGAGCGCGGCATGTCCACGCTGCTCGTGGGACACGTCACGAAGGACGGCGCCATCGCCGGGCCCCGCCTCCTGGAGCACCTGGTGGACGTGGTGCTCCACTTCGAGGGCGACCGGCACGCCCGCCTGCGTCTCGTACGAGGCGTCAAGAACCGCTACGGGGCGACGGACGAGGTCGGCTGCTTCGAACTGCACGACGAGGGCATCACGGGCCTTGCCGACCCGAGCGGACTTTTCCTGACCCGTCGTGACGAACCGGTCCCCGGCACCTGCCTGACGGTCACCCTGGAGGGCCGCCGGCCCCTGGTCGCCGAGGTTCAGGCGCTCACCGTCGACTCCCAGATCCCCTCGCCCCGCCGCACCACGTCCGGCTTGGAGACCTCGCGCGTCTCGATGATGCTGGCCGTCCTGGAGCAGCGCGGGCGGATCAGCGCCCTGGGCAAGCGGGACATCTACTCGGCGACGGTCGGCGGAGTGCGGCTCTCGGAACCCGCGGCCGACCTGGCCGTCGCCCTGGCGCTGGCCTCCGCCGCCAGTGACACACCTCTCCCCAAGAACCTCGTCGCGATCGGCGAGGTGGGCCTGGCGGGCGAGGTCAGACGGGTCACCGGCGTGCAGCGCAGACTGGCCGAGGCGCACCGGCTGGGCTTCACGCACGCCCTCGTGCCGGGTGATCCGGGCAAGATCCCTCCCGGCATGAAGGTGCTGGAAGTGGCCGACATGGGGGACGCTCTGCGGGTCCTTCCGCGCTCGCGTCGCCGAGAGGCCCCACGGGACGAGGAGGACCGCCGGTAGACTTTGCCCTGGTCTCGCCCGTCCGTACGAACAGAGTGTGCGAAACGGCAGCGCCTGAAGAACCTGCGACCGGAGGAGTGCAGTGGCAGCCAACGACCGGGCAGCAGCTCCCGGAAAGTCCGGTGGGAGCTCCGGTGCCGATGGCCTGATGCGCGCCTCACTGAGCGCCGTGGCACCCGGCACGGCCCTGCGCGACGGCTTGGAGCGGATCCTCCGCGGCAACACCGGCGGACTCATCGTGCTCGGCTCCGACAAGACCGTCGAGGCGATGTGTACGGGCGGTTTCGTCCTGGATGTCGAGTTCACGGCGACGCGACTGCGGGAGCTGTGCAAGCTCGACGGCGGCATCGTGCTGTCGTCCGACATGTCGAAGATCCTCCGTGCGGGCGTCCAGCTGGTCCCGGACCCGACGATTCCCACCGAGGAGACCGGCACCCGGCACCGCACGGCGGACCGGGTCAGCAAGCAGGTCGGTTTCCCGGTCGTCTCGGTCTCCCAGTCGATGCGGCTGATCGCGCTCTACGTCGACGGCCAGCGCCGCGTCCTGGAGGACTCGGCGGCGATCCTGTCCCGCGCCAACCAGGCCCTGGCCACCCTGGAGCGCTACAAGCTCCGCCTGGACGAGGTCGCGGGCACGCTGTCGGCACTGGAGATCGAGGACCTGGTGACGGTCCGGGACGTCTCGGCGGTCGCGCAGCGCCTGGAGATGGTGCGCCGGATCGCGACCGAGATCGCCGAGTACGTGGTGGAGCTGGGCACGGACGGCCGCCTCCTGGCGCTCCAGCTGGACGAGTTGATCGCCGGCGTGGAGCCCGAGCGCGAGCTCGTGGTGCGCGACTACGTCCCCGAGCCGACGGCCAAGCGGTCCCGCACGGTCGACGAGGCGCTGTACGAACTGGACGCCCTCACCCACGCCGAGCTGCTGGAACTCCCCACGGTGGCGAAGGCGTTGGGGTACACCGGTTCCCCGGAGGCCCTGGACTCGGCGGTCTCCCCGCGCGGCTTCCGCCTGCTGGCCAAGGTGCCGCGGCTGCCCGGAGCGATCATCGACCGTCTGGTGGAGCACTTCGGCGGCCTGCAGAAGCTGCTCGCCGCCAGCGTGGACGACCTGCAGACGGTGGACGGCGTCGGCGAGGCCCGGGCGCGCAGCGTCCGCGAGGGGCTGTCGCGGCTGGCGGAGAGCTCGATCCTGGAGCGGTACGTCTGAGCCGTCGCCCTCGCGCGGCGGTGCCGCGGGGCGCGGCGCCGCCAAAGGACCGGCCGATGCGCTAGTCGTTCTCCAGCACGAAGGATGTCTGCGCCGTGGCGAACCCCGGCGCCTTCGCCTCCACCAGGTACGTCCCCGCCGCGGCCGACCTCGCGGAAGGCGTCGCGCACTGCGGGGCGCTCGCGCGGCGGTCCCACTTCACCGTGTAGGTGATGCTCGCCTTGGCGGGCACCCGGTACACCAGGCCGCCGGAGACCTCGGGGCAGTCTGCCGAGGACCAGAAGGCGTCTTCCGCTCCGGCCTGAGTGATCGTCACCACCGCGTTCTTGGGTCCGAGATCGATCTTGCAGTCGTAGGCGGAGGAGTTGGCAGCGGTCAGCAGCAGGGCGGGCGTCCGGCCGGGCTCGTAGGAGTTGTGGAGGCTCTTCACCGTCAACTTCGCCTGCCCGGAGATGCAGTTGGGCAGTGTGGAGCCGGCGGCGAGCGTGTCGTCCACGCCGACGTCGCCGGCCGAGCCACCGCCCGCGGATCCGCTGCCCGAGCCGTCCGACCCGCCGGAGTCACCGGAACCCGAGCCGGATCCGTCGCCGTCCCCGGAGCCCTCCCCGGAGCCGTCGCCCGTGCCCGCGCCGCCGGTGGACTCGTCCCGGCCGCCGGGCGCCTGACTGATCGCCGGCCCCGAGCCGGACGGTCCGGGCGTGATCGTCGAGGGTGCGGGATTCTTGCCGTCGGTTCCGCCGGCGTCGTTCTTGCCGCCTCCGCCGCCCGACGCCAGCGCCCAGGTGATCAGCAGCGCCAACAGGGCGACCATGGACAGCAGTACGGCCCTCCGTCGCCAGTAGATGGAGGAGGGAAGCGGCCCGACCGGATTGCGCAGAGATCCCACGGCGCAAACTGTACGAGAGATCGGTGCGTTCGCTGGCTCCACCCGCCGCCGAGAGCCACAACTTTTCCGGATCATCATTCCGGAAACCGCCCGGCGACTACCGTGTCGCCCCTGTCTTCCGTCACGGGGGACACCTGTCGATCGCAGGATGTGACCGTATCGACCCGCCGCCTACCGTCCGTGACCACGGATTTCGACGACGCCGAGCTCTGCCGCGACACCACCGACTTCGGGACCGGCGCCCGAGTGGGCAGGCGTGCCGCCGAGACATGAACCGAGGCCGGACTGCCGCTGTCAGTAGCCGCGTTCGGCACCACGTGGTGGCGAGCCAGGCACGGCACACCCCGGGCATTCGCGATCGCGGCCCTTGCACCTCTGGCCATGGCCGTGGCGTACGGGTGCGGGTAGCTCTCCAAGTCCCTTGTCACGCAGGGGTGTCCGTGCCGAGCGGTGCCGGGAGCGACGGCCCGGCTCGGCAACTGCCCGCCGCCCGGCGGCTGGAGCTTCCCCGGCGACCCCGCCACCACCGCGGGCGCGGTGGCGGTCGTCCCGGCCCGGAGCGGACGCGCGTTGCGCGGACCGACCGGCCCGCTGGCCCGCTGGCTCTCCTCATGGCCTTGTCCCGTGTCTTCGCCGGCGTCCGTCACCCGCACGACGTCCTCGTCGGCCCACCTTCGGCACGCTGGTCGGGACGACGGCCCTACGACTGGCCAACGGGCCCGGCAGCCCGGCTCACAGCGGCGACCCGCACGACGTCCCCGTCGGCCCGTCTTCGGCGCACGTTGGTCGGGACGACGGCCGTAAGACTGGCCAACGGGCCCAGCAGCCGGTCGACGGGGGCGACCCGCACGGCGGCGGCGCCGCGCCGTGCGGGCGGTGCCCGGCCGGGCCACGCCACGCTCCGCGAGGCGCGGTGCCTCGTGCGCGCTCGCGTCGAGCTCGACGATGGTCTGGCAAGGAGTCCCCACGCCCGAAGGCCGGGCGCGTGCACGTTCCATCCGGCCGACGCCACGAGCGGGCGCCGGGCGCCACTGCCGCCGATCACCGGGTACGCCCGCCCGCTTCGAGAGCCGTCCGGGCGCCTCGACCGCCACGCTCCCCCAGCCACCAACTCACCGTCACGGCCACCTACCCACCCGGCCGCCCCCGGCATGGCAGGATCGGAAAGCCATGACTGCGCCAACGAAGCCCCCGCACAGCCAATCCGCCGATGCCGGCTCCGACGCCCCGCACGCTCAGCCTCTGCAGGAAACCGTCATCGACTGGTTCGACGACAACGCCCGCGACCTGCCCTGGCGACGCCCCGAGGCCGGTCCCTGGGGGGTGATGGTCAGCGAGTTCATGCTCCAGCAGACGCCCGTGAACCGCGTCCTGCCCGTCTACGAGCAGTGGCTGTCCCGCTGGCCCCGCCCCGCCGACCTCGCCAAGGACGCCCCCGGCGAGGCCGTCCGCGCCTGGGGCAGGCTCGGCTACCCTCGCCGCGCACTGCGGCTGCACGGCGCGGCCGTCGCCATAGCGGAACGGCACGGCGGGGACGTACCGACCGACCACGCCCAGCTCCTCGCGCTGCCCGGCATCGGCGAGTACACCGCGGCCGCCGTCGCCTCCTTCGCCTACGGCCAGCGGCATCCCGTCCTGGACACCAACGTCCGCCGGGTCCTCGCCCGCGCCGTGACCGGCGTCCAGTACCCGCCGAACGCCACCACGGCCGCCGAGCGCAAGCTCGCCCGCGCCCTGCTCCCCGACGACGAGCGCACCGCCGCGCGCTGGGCGGCGGCCTCCATGGAGCTGGGCGCGCTGGTGTGCACCGCGAAGAACGAGTCGTGCCACCGCTGCCCGATCGCCGCCCGGTGCGCCTGGCGGCTGGCCGGGAAGCCGGAGCACGACGGGCCGCCGCGGCGCGGGCAGACGTACGCCGGAACCGACCGTCAGGTGCGCGGCAAGCTGCTCGCCGTGCTGCGCGAGGCACATGCGCCGGTCCCCCAGTCGGCCCTCGACCGCGTGTGGCACGAGCCGGTCCAGCGCGCCCGCGCCCTGGACGGGCTGGTGGCGGACGGGCTGGTGGAGCCGCTGCCGGGCGGGACGTACCGGCTGCCCTTGACCTGACGCCCGGTCACATCACGGCGTCCGCGCCTCTGCAACACCGCAGACACAGCCCCTGCACCCCCGCCACACGGTCAAATCACCCCATAACCACCTCAATCCCTCGAGCGGTTTGCCCGTTTCCTTCTTCCGTTACACAACCGACGGACAGCCGAGCGCTAGCCGCAGGCTCGTTCGGACAGCCCCGTGACAACGCCTCCGTAGCTTCATTTCCGTACCCGGCAGACGGGGACGACGACGAAGCACAGGCAGTGAACCGACGGTCGACGAGCCGGTCGGAAACGGGGAATCGGGAGGCGGTCAACATGGCGCAGGGCGAGGTGCTCGAGTTCGAGGAGTACGTCCGCACCCGGCAGGACGCGCTGCTGCGCAGCGCCCGCCGACTGGTCCCGGACCCGGTGGACGCCCAGGACCTGCTGCAGACGGCGCTGGTACGCACGTACCACCGCTGGGACGGCATAGCGGACAAGCGGCTCGCGGACGCCTACCTGCGCCGGGTGATGATCAACACCCGGACCGAGTGGTGGCGGGCCCGCAAGCTGGAGGAGGTGCCCACCGAGCAGCTCCCGGACGCCTCGGTCGACGACGCCACCGAGCAGCACGCCGATCGCGCCCTGCTGATGGACATCATGAAGGTGCTCGCTCCCAAGCAGCGCAGCGTCGTGGTGCTGCGACACTGGGAGCAGATGTCCACGGAGGAGACGGCCGCCGCCCTCGGCATGTCGGCCGGAACGGTCAAGAGCACGCTGCACCGGGCGCTCGCCCGGCTCCGCGAGGAGCTGGAGTCCCGCGATCTGGACGCACGCGCGCTGGAGCGTGAGGAGCGGGAGCGTTGCGCGGCCTAGGCACGACGGCGGGCGGCACCGGGCACACGGACAGCGGTGACAGGGACACGGACACGGACCAAGGCGCCGACGACACCGGCCCCGGCTCATCAGGGCCCGTCCCCGTCCGGGGAACCCTGCAGGCGGCGTTCACGGCGATGGCCGTGGTCGTCGCCCTCGCCCTTTTCGTCTCCGGGTGCGCCACGGGCGGCACCGGAGCCCGCGACGAGGGCCCGGCGCACGCCGACGCGGCGGGCGGCTCCGCGGCCTCGGCCTCCCTCGCGCCCTCGCAGGCGCCCTCCCCCTCGCCCGCACCGGACCCGAAGCAGGCCGTCCGTCTGGTCAAGGCGGACCCCGAGGTCTCGGCGCAGGTCAAGCGAGAGCTGAAGCCCTGTGTGTCGAACGGGTACCCCGTCGACGTGTCGTACGGGGATCTGACGGGCGGTCCGGCGGACGACATCGTGGTCAACGTCCTGTCGTGCGGCGACTCGGTCAGCGTGGCCTCGTACGTGTACCGCGAGGAAAGCGGCGCGTACCACAACGTGTTCAAGGCCGAGGAGCCTCCGGTGTACGCGGAGATCGACCGCGGGTACCTGGTGGTGACCGAGCAGGTGTACGCGAAGGACGACGCGCTGTCGAACCCGTCGAGCGAGAACGTGGTCTCATACGAGTGGGTGTCCAGCCGCTTCGTCGCGAAGCACCACACGCACACCGACTACGGCAACCTCGGCGGACCGGACGAGTCGGCGACGCCCGACGGCTGAGGGCGTCCCCCCGGGGCGGCGGTGAACGCACCGCCCGATCCGAGCGTCCTTGAAGTGGACGGCACGACGCACCCACACAAGCACACGGCACACGAGGACTGAGAGCACCGGGATGGCAGACCAGACCCACGTCCTGTTCGTCGAGGACGACGACGTCATCCGCGAGGCCACCCAGCTCGCCCTGGAGCGGGACGGTTTCGCGGTCACCGCCATGCCCGACGGGCTGTCGGGTCTGGAGGCGTTCCGGACGAACCGGCCCGACATCGCGCTGCTGGACGTGATGGTCCCGGGCCTGGACGGGGTCAGCCTGTGCCGCCGTATCCGCGACGAGTCGACCGTGCCGGTGATCATGCTCTCGGCGCGGGCGGACTCCATCGACGTGGTGCTGGGCCTGGAGGCGGGCGCGGACGACTACGTGACCAAGCCGTTCGACGGCGCCGTCCTGGTCGCCCGGATCCGTGCCGTGCTGCGCCGCTTCGGGCACGCGAGCGGGGGCGACCGGGGCAGCGAGGCCGAGCCCGCCGCCACCGGCGGAATCCTCACCTTCGGCGAGCTGGAAATCGACACCGAGGGCATGGAGGTACGCCGGGCGGGGCAGACCGTGGCGCTCACACCGACCGAGATGCGGCTGCTTCTGGAGTTCTCCTCCGCGCCCGGCACCGTGCTGTCCCGGGACAAGCTGCTGGAGCGCGTGTGGGACTACGGCTGGGGCGGGGACACCCGGGTCGTCGACGTCCATGTGCAGCGGTTGCGGCAGAAGATCGGCCAGGACCGCATCGAGACGGTCCGTGGCTTCGGCTACAAGCTGAAGGCCTGAGCGGGGCGGCCATGCGGGGGATGTTCAGACGTCCGGCTCCGTCCGGTGCGGTGGGCGCGGGACTCACCGACCCGGCGGACGTCGTGGGCGATCGTGTGATCGAGCGGGCGGGGCTCGCCGTACGCGGGCGCACGGGCCGCCGTACCCACAGCCGTGTGGCGATCCGTACGGGACTGAGGTGGAAGCTGAGCGCGGCGATCGCTCTGGTCGGCGCGCTCGTCGCGATCGTGCTGAGCCTGGTCGTGCACAACCAGGCCCGTGTCTCGATGCTGGACAGCGCCCGCGACCTCGCCGACGAGCGCGTCCAGATCGCCCAGCGCAGCTACGAGCAGTCCAAGCGGCTGAACTTCCCGAACGCCACGATCAACGACCCCGAGCTGCCGATGGCGCTGCGGGAGAAGGTCGAGGAGGGCCGGCGGGCCACGTACGTGACGGACACGCCGAGCGGCGCGCCCGACATCTGGGCGGCCGTACCGCTCAACAACGGGCAGGTCCTGTCGCTGCGCACCGGTTGGACCGACCGCAGTGAGCGCATCCTCAACCGGCTCGACCAAGCCATGGTCATCGGTTCGATCTCGGTCGTCCTCGGCGGCAGCGCGCTCGGCGTGCTCATCGGCGGGCAGCTGTCGCGTCGGCTGCGCAAGGCCGCGGCCGCGGCGAACCAGGTCGCGAGCGGCGAGCCGGACGTGCGGGTGCGGGACGCCATCGGGGGCGTCGTACGGGACGAGACCGATGACCTGGCGAGCGCGGTGGACGCCATGGCCGACGCGTTGCAGCAGCGGCTGGAGGCGGAGCGGCGGGTCACGGCGGACATCGCGCACGAACTGCGCACGCCGGTGACCGGGCTGCTGACGGCGGCCGAGCTGCTGCCGCCCGGCCGGCCCACCGAGCTGGTGCTGGACCGGGCGAAGGCCATGCGCACGCTCGTCGAGGACGTCCTGGAGGTGGCCCGGCTGGACAGCGCCTCGGAGCGGGCCGAGTTGCAGGACATCATGCTGGGCGAGTTCGTCAGCCGGCGGGTCGCGGTGAAGGATCCCGCGATCGAGGTGCGCGTCGTCCATGAGTCGGAGGTCACGACCGACCCCCGGCGCCTGGAGCGGGTGCTGTTCAACCTGCTGGCCAACGCGGCACGGCACGGCCGGCCGCCCATCGAGGTCACGGTCGAGGGCCGGGTCATCCGGGTCCGCGACCACGGCCCCGGCTTCCCTGAGGACCTGCTCGCCGAGGGCCCCAGCCGCTTCCGCACCGGAAGCAGCGACCGCGCGGGCCACGGCCACGGCCTCGGCCTGACCATCGCGGCAGGTCAGGCCCGGGTCCTGGGTGCCAGGCTGACCTTCCGCAACATCCGCCCGGCGGGCGCCCCGGATCATGTGCCCGCGGAGGGCGCGGTGGCCGTCCTCTGGCTGCCGGAGCACGCGCCCACGAACACGGGGAGCTACCCGATGCTGCCGTAGCGGCAGCCGGGCGGCTCACCCGAAGGACTTGGAGAAGTCCAGCTCCTCGCTGCGCTCGGTCAGCGAGTACCAGTTGCCGTTGTCGTCGCGGAAGATCGCCTCGATGCCGTACGGCCGCTCCTGCGGCTCCTGGATGAACTCCACCCCGCGCGCCCTGAACGTCTCGTAGTCCCCGCGGCAGTCGTCGGTCCGCAGCGCGCCCGCCCCGATGACCCCCTTGCCGACCAGTGTCTTCAGCGCCTCGGACGACTCGGGGTCGAGACCGGGCCCGTCGAGGCTCATCAGGGCCAGCTCCACGTCGGGCTGGTCCTTGGCGCCGACGGTCACCCAGCGCATGTCGCCCATGGACAGGTCGGTGCGCACCTCGAAGCCGAGCTTCTCGGTGAAGAAGGCCTTCGTGCGCTGCTGGTCGAAGGTCCATACGGTGGTGATGCCCAGGCCCTTGATCATGGCTCTGCTCTCCCGTCGGAGGGTGTCGGTTCCTGCTCGTCACCGTAGGCGGGGCCGGGGCCGGGGCGCTTCTTCGAAGTTGCGGTGGGGAAGCCGCCGGCCCACAGCATCGCGTAGCAGCCGGGGATGAGGGCGGCCCCGCGCCCGACGTGCTTGCCGCGGTACTCGCTCGGTGTCAGCCCGGTGCGCGTTTTGAAGCGGGCGGAGAAGGTGCCGAGGCTGCTGAAGCCGACCAGGTGGCAGATCTCGGTGACGGACAGATCGGCGCTGCGCAGGAGTTCCTCGGCGCGCTCGATGCGGCGGTGGGTCAGGTACTGGCCGGGCGTCTCGCCGTAGGCCTCCTTGAAGACCCGGATGAAGTGATGGCGTGAGTAGCCGGCGTGGGCGGCCACCGCCTCCAGGTCGAGCTCCGGGTCGGCCCAGTCACGGTCCATGGCGTCCTTCGCCAGCCGCAGCAGCCGCGTCCTGTCCATGCTGCCGATGGTGGCACGCGGCACTGACATCGGCGTGGCCTCGACGTACGGCGAAGGCCCCCGGGGCGGACACCGCCGGGGACCTGCTGCTCGGGCGCCGCTCGGACGCCGGGGGACGTCAGACCGTCTCGGCCACGGGAGCCGGAGCCGGGGCGTCCCGCTCCGTCTGCGGTCCCGCTCCCTTCAGCGGCACCTCCTTGACGAAGACGGCCGCCACCAGCGACAGGATCGCCACCACGGCTCCCAGCAGGAACGCCGAGTGCGTGCCGGCCGACACCGCGTGCTGGTACGCCTCACGGGCCGCCTCCGGCAGCTTCGCCAGGCTCGCCGCGTCCAGCTGCGCCGACTGCTCGGTCACCCTCGACCCCGGCGCCCCGGCCCGCTCGGCCATGACGTCCTGCACCCGGTGGTTGAACAGCGCGCCCATGACGGCCACACCGAACGAGGAGCCGAGCGTGCGGAAGAGGGTGGTGGAGGAGGACGCGACGCCCATGTCCTTCATCTCGACGCTGTTCTGCGCGACCAGCATCGTGATCTGCATCAGACAGCCCATGCCGAGGCCGACGACGGCCATGTACACCCCGGAGGTGAACCGGCTGGTGTCGGTGTCCATGAGCGAGAGCAGGTACAGCCCGGCCACCATCAGCGCGCTGCCGACGATCGGGAACAGCTTGTACCGCCCGCTGTTCGTGGTCACCCGCCCCGCCACCATCGACGTGACGAGCATCGCGCCCAGCATGGGCAGGAGCAGCAGTCCGGAGTTGGTCGCGGACGCGCCCTGCACGGACTGCTGGTAGAGCGGCAGGAAGAGAGTCGCGCCGAACATCACGAAGCCGGTGATGAAGCCGATGAGGGACATCAGGGTGAAGTTGCGGCTGCGGAAGATGTGCAGCGGCACGACCGGCTCGGCGGCCTTGGTCTGCCAGAACACGAACCCGACCAGCGCGGCCACGCCGATGCCGATCAGCTCCATGATGCGCGCGGACGTCCAGGCGTACTCCGTGCCTCCCCAGGTCGTGACCAGCACGATCGCGGTGATGCCGACGGTCAGCAGCGCGGCCCCGAGATAGTCGATGCGCGCCTGCGCCCGCTTCTTCGGCAGATGCAGCACGGCGCTGATCGCGGCGAGCGCCACGACGCCCAGCGGCAGGTTGATGTAGAAGGCCCAGCGCCAGCCCCAGTGGTCGGTGATGGTGCCGCCGACCAGCGGCCCGCCGATCATCGCGAGGGCCATGACGCCGGCCATCATGCCCTGGTACTTGCCACGCTCCCGCGGCGGGATCAGGTCACCGATGATCGCCATCACGCCGACCATCAGACCGCCGGCGCCGAGCCCCTGCACGGCCCGGAAGGCGATCAGCTGCCCCATGTCCTGGGCCATGCCGCTCAGGGCGGACCCGATCAGGAAGAGCACGATCGACGACATGAAGACGCCCTTGCGCCCGTACATGTCGCCGAGCTTGCCCCACAGCGGAGTGGAGGCCGCGGTCGCCAGGGTGTACGCCGTCACGACCCACGACAGGTGCTCCAGGCCGCCCAGCTCGCCGACGATCGTCGGCATCGCGGTGCCGATGATCATGTTGTCGAGCATCGCGAGCATCATCGTGATCATGAGCGCGAGCAGCACGACTCTGATGCTTCTGGGTTGCTTCCCGGCCTGTTCGTCCGGCGCTGTGTCCACTGTCCTCGTGTCCGCCACGGCTCCCACTTCCCCCGGCCACTTACTTGCCGCCCGGCTAGTTGTCTACACTCGGGGAAGATAGGCGGCTAACTAGCCGGGCGTCAAGTAAGTTTTTCGGAAAGCGGGGGAGCGACGAGGATGGGTGACACCATGGACGGCACCAAGCAGCGGCGCCGCGGGAACACCCGCCAGCGCATCCAGGACGTGGCCCTCGAACTCTTCGCCGAGCAGGGCTACGAGAAGACCTCCCTGCGCGAGATCGCCGAGCGCCTGGAGGTCACGAAAGCGGCCCTGTACTACCACTTCAAGACCAAGGAAGAGATCATCGTCAGCCTCTTCGAGGACCTGACGAAGCCGATCGAGGAGCTCATCGAGTGGGGCCGGCGGCAGCCGCAGTCACTGGAGACCAAGCAGGAGATCGTACGCCGCTACGCCCAGGTACTGACCGGCGCGGAACCGCTGTTCCGGTTCATGCAGGAGAACCAGGCGACGGTCCGTGAACTGAGCATCGGCGAGATGTTCAAGAACCGCATGCTCGGCATGCGGGACATCGTCGTCGACCCGGACGCCGACCTCGTCGACCAGGTCCGCTGCATCAGCGCCCTGTTCACGATGCACGCCGGGATGTTCGTGCTGAAGGACCTCGAAGGCGACCCCGAGGACAAGCGCAGGGCAGTCCTCGAAGTCGCCACGGACCTCATCACCCAGGCGCACAAAGGCGCCTGAGGACTCGGCGGCTCAGAGCTTCAGGCCCTTGGCCCGCAGGAAGGCCACGGGGTCGACGGCGGTGCCGTAGTTGGCGGTCGTACGGATCTCGAAGTGCAGGTGCGGACCGCTGGAGTTACCGGTGTTGCCGGACCGGGCTATGTTCTGGCCGGTCTTGACGACCTGGCCGGCCTTCACGTCGATGCGCGAGAGGTGGGCGTACTGGGAGTACGTGCCGTTGCCGTGCTTGATGACGACGGCGTTGCCGTACGCGGGACCGTCACCGGCGCCGTTGCCGCCGGCCTTGACGACGGTGCCGCCGTGCGCGGCCACGACCGGGGTGCCGCTGGGGACGGCGAAGTCCTGACCGCTGTGGGTGGACTGCCAGCGGGCACCGTTCTGCGCGAAGCTGGCGGTCTTCGTGTACTTCTTCACCGGGCTCACCCAGGAAGCGGCCTTCTGGGCTGCCGCCTTCTTCACCGCGGCGCTCTGCGCCTGCACGGCGGTCGACACACCGGTCGCGGAGGTCATCTCGGCGGCGACCGCGCCTCCGGCGCCCAGCACGACCGAGGCCCCCAGGCCGGCGGCCAGCACAGCGGCACGGGTGCGGAACGAGGACGTACGGGACGAACGGAACGTGAAGCGCGGGGACATGTGAAACCTCATGGGGATGACGACAAGGGAAACCACCCGACGCACAGGCGGTCGCCGGATGGCCATCCCTTGGTAACCCCCGCTCCCCCCAACCCCAAAACCGCAGATCTACGACGGAAGCTAGTACTCCGTCCCAAAAATCGCTGCATCTTGACAGAACACCCAATACGGACGAACCAGCATCGATACCGAAATCAGCGGCCAGTTTTCTGGCTGTACGCCCTATTTGTCCGCAAGGCTCGTTTCCACTATTCCCGCTAGTAACGGACAAATCGCCTGTGCGGCATGTCACCGCCCAGCGCAATCGGAAGACCCCGGAATGTGACGGGCGCTACGCAGCCACGCTCTCCCTTTCGGTAACAAATCCCGGCTCAACTATGTGAGCCACGCCTCAAGTTGAGCTACCGTCCGGTAACCCGTTGGTTCCCCGCGGGTCACCCCTGCGCACGAACATGCACGCGACAAGCCAGCGCACGTGACGTGAGAGGACCCCCCACATGACCCTTCGCCCCTGGGCGCGCAGATGCGCGGCCGGCACCGTCTCCGCGACCGCTCTCGTGGCCTTCGCGATCCCCGCCGAAGCCGCGACGAGCACGACGGGTACGACGAGCGCCGCCACGGCCACCATGACGGCCACGGCTCAGGACGTCGACTACGGAACCTGGCAGCGGGACTGCCGGGCCGTGATGGACCAGGCGCTGCCCTATCTGAAGCAGCGGATCGCGAACACCGCGCCGGGCGAGAAGCAGGCGATCGTCTTCGACATCGACAACACCACCCTGGAGACGGACTTCGGCTTCAGCTACCCGCAGCCGGCCAACCAGCCGGTCCTGGAGGTCGCCAAGTACGCCCAGGAGCGCGGCGTCTCGCTGTTCTTCGTGACCGCGCGCCCGGGCATCATCTACTCGTTCACCGACCACAACCTCAAGTACCGCGGCTACAAGGTCTCCGGACTGTACGTGCGCGGCTTCCTCGACCTCTTCAAGAACGTCGCCGACTACAAGACGGCCCAGCGCGTCGACATCGAGAAGAAGGGCTACACGATCATCGCCAACATCGGCAACAGCGCCACCGACCTGTCGGGCGGCCACGCCGAGAAGGCGTACAAGCTGCCGGACTACGACGGGCAGTTGTCGTAAGCCACTTGGGCATGCGAAAGGGGCCGGTGCTCGAAAGCACCGGCCCCTCTCCTCGGCTCAACCCCTGCGGGGTCAGGCCTCCTTGCTCAGGTTCGGCCCGCCCGGGCCGGCCGCCTGCTCGATCGGCGGGACGTCCGGCAGCGCCGACTTCTCCTCGCCGCGGAAGGTGAAGGTCTTCGTCTCACCCTCGCCCTCGGTGTCCACGACCACGATGTGACCGGGACGCAGCTCGCCGAAGAGGATCTTCTCCGACAGCGAGTCCTCGATCTCGCGCTGGATGGTCCGGCGCAGCGGCCGGGCGCCCAGCACCGGGTCGTAACCCTTCTTGGACAGCAGCTCCTTGGCGGACTGGGAGAGCTCGATGCCCATGTCCCGGTCCTTCAGGCGCTCGTCCACCTTGCCGATCATCAGGTCGACGATCCGCAGGATGTCGCCCTGGGTCAGCTGCGGGAAGACGACCACGTCGTCGACGCGGTTGAGGAACTCGGGACGGAAGTGCTGCTTGAGCTCGTCCGACACCTTGTTCTTCATGCGCTCGTAGTTGGTCTTCGTGTCACCCGAGGCCGCGAAGCCCAGGTTGAAGCCCTTGGAGATGTCCCGGGTGCCGAGGTTGGTCGTCATGATGATGACGGTGTTCTTGAAGTCCACGACCCGGCCCTGGGAGTCGGTCAGACGACCGTCCTCCAGGATCTGCAGCAGCGAGTTGAAGATGTCCGGGTGGGCCTTCTCGACCTCGTCGAAGAGGACGACGGAGAACGGCTTGCGGCGGACCTTCTCGGTCAGCTGGCCGCCCTCTTCGTAGCCCACGTAGCCGGGGGGCGAACCGAAGAGACGCGACACCGTGTGCTTCTCGCTGAACTCCGACATGTCGAGGGAGATCAGCGCGTCCTCGTCGCCGAAGAGGAACTCGGCAAGAGCCTTGCTGAGCTCCGTCTTACCGACACCGGACGGGCCCGCGAAGATGAACGAACCACCGGGGCGCTTCGGGTCCTTCAGACCGGCACGCGTACGGCGGATCGCCTTCGACAGCGCCTTGACCGCGTCGTCCTGGCCGATGACCCGCTTGTGGAGCTCGTCCTCCATGCGGAGCAGGCGGCTGGACTCCTCCTCGGTCAGCTTGAAGACCGGGATGCCGGTGGCGGTCGCGAGGACCTCGGCGATCAGCTCGCCGTCGACCTCGGCGACGACGTCCATGTCGCCGGCCTTCCACTCCTTCTCCCGCTTGGCCTTGGCGGCGAGGAGCTGCTTCTCCTTGTCGCGCAGGGAGGCGGCCTTCTCGAAGTCCTGCGAGTCGATCGCGGACTCCTTGTCGCGGCGGACGCCGGCGATCTTCTCGTCGAACTCGCGCAGGTCCGGCGGCGCGGTCATCCGGCGGATACGCATCCGGGAACCGGCCTCGTCGATCAGGTCGATCGCCTTGTCCGGCAGGAAGCGGTCCGAGATGTACCGGTCGGCCAGGGTGGCGGCCTGGACCAGCGCCTCGTCGGTGATGGAGACGCGGTGGTGGGCCTCGTACCGGTCACGCAGACCCTTGAGGATCTCGATCGTGTGCGGCAGGGACGGCTCCGCGACCTGGATCGGCTGGAAGCGGCGCTCCAGGGCCGCGTCCTTCTCCAGGTGCTTGCGGTACTCGTCCAGCGTGGTCGCACCGATGGTCTGCAGCTCACCGCGGGCCAGCATCGGCTTCAGGATGGAGGCCGCGTCGATGGCGCCCTCGGCGGCACCCGCACCGACCAGCGTGTGGAGCTCGTCGATGAACAGGATGATGTCGCCGCGGGTGCGGATCTCCTTGAGCACCTTCTTCAGGCGCTCCTCGAAGTCACCGCGGTAGCGGGAGCCGGCGACCAGCGCGCCGAGGTCCAGGGTGTAGAGGTGCTTGTCCTTGAGGGTCTCGGGCACCTCGCCCTTGACGATGGCCTGGGCGAGGCCCTCGACGACGGCGGTCTTGCCGACGCCGGGCTCACCGATCAGGACCGGGTTGTTCTTGGTACGGCGGGACAGCACCTGCATGACCCGCTCGATCTCCTTCTCGCGCCCGATGACCGGGTCGAGCTTGGACTCACGAGCGGCCTGGGTGAGGTTCCGGCCGAACTGGTCGAGGACCAGGGACGTCGAGGGCGTGCCCTCGGCAGGCCCGCCGGCGGTGGCGGTCTCCTTGCCCTGGTAGCCGGAGAGCAGCTGGATGACCTGCTGCCGCACCCGGTTGAGATCTGCGCCCAGCTTGACCAGGACCTGGGCGGCGACGCCCTCGCCCTCACGGATCAGGCCGAGCAGGATGTGCTCCGTGCCGATGTAGTTGTGGCCCAGCTGAAGGGCCTCGCGGAGCGACAGCTCCAGGACCTTCTTGGCACGGGGGGTGAAGGGGATGTGCCCGGACGGGGCCTGCTGGCCCTGACCGATGATCTCCTCCACCTGCTGGCGGACCGCCTCGAGCGAAATCCCGAGGCTCTCAAGGGCCTTGGCGGCGACACCCTCACCCTCGTGGATCAGGCCCAGGAGGATGTGCTCGGTGCCGATGTAGTTGTGGTTGAGCATCCGGGCTTCTTCCTGAGCCAGGACGACAACCCGCCGCGCGCGGTCGGTGAACCTCTCGAACATCGTTAATCGCTCCTCAGAGCGGTCAGGCAGTGGGGGGAACTTCCCCTCCCTGTCCTTCCGCAGCTTAGTCCCGCAAGCGGGGACCGCTCATTCCAACTGCCGACACCGTCGATGGCCTCCTGACCCCGAACGCCGACATCTGCTCCAACCCGATGGTGCGAGACGATGTTCCCGCAGGCCAGGTGGTTACCCTCACCATCAGTACGCCGATGGCGAACGTGAGACCCACTGTCCCTGCGTGTCGCCCCCTCCCACTAGGGATGTCTTACCCGCTGGGACTGACACTCCATGCCGCGCCCCCCGGTTCCCTCCGCTACGGGCGAACAACCTTGCGCCTCCCCACACCCCCGCACGCCCCCGTCTCGGCACGCCGCGTATCCGCCGTGCGACTCAGCGTAACCCGTACGCTCTTTCGGCGGTTGCACTTGGCATGGCCGGCCCCCGCCCCGCGCTCGTCGCGGATCCCACCCCGATTCCCCTCCCCCGCCGGCCGCTCGGTCCCAGCGATCAGGTCCGCCGGTGGTACGAGCGCGCACTGGGCTGGCCGGTGGCTCCCGGGGCACCGGGGTCCCCGGTGCGCCTTCGCGTAGGGATGCTCTTCGACGTCCTGGACGTCCCTGCCGCCGCGGGCCGTGCGGCACTGCGCCATCTGGCGCCGGACTCCCCGGTGGCCCTCGACGGCGACCGGATGCGGCTGCTCATGGCCCCCGGCAGCGCGCGGGAGGTGCCCTCGGTGCTGGACTGGCTGGAGTGGGGGACGCTGCCCCTGGATCTGACGGTGCTCGGCGAGGGCGACCTCATGGGGGCGCCGCTGCCGCCCGGGCAGGGGACCCTCATGGCCGTACGGCTGCCGAAGGGCGCCGCACCGCACGGCCAGGGCCTGCCGGCCGGGCAGAGCGTGGTGCGGCCGCTTCCCCTGGGCCGCACCGCCGCCGTACAGGGGGCCGCCCTGTGGCTGCGGCCCCCCGAGCCTGGGGGCGAGGTCGAGGCCTCGCTGCCGACGCTGTCGGCTCTGGGGGGCGGTGGGGGCGCCCCCGATCTCGTACGGGTGCTGGGCACGGTGGCGACGCACTGCCACCGCCTGTGGCTACGACGCTCGCGCCTCCAGCCGTCGGCCTGAGCGCCGGCCCGCAGAGCGGACTTTGCCTTAATCCGGCTTCGGCCTGGCCCGAGCCAGGCTTTAGCCCCGGATCAAGGCTTTGGCCTTGGGTCGGCTTTGGCCTTTGGTGGAACCGGCGTCGACCTCGGACCAAGGCCTTGCTCTTGTACGGATCGGATGGACGGGATCTGTCCTGTCCTTGATCAGGCGTTGGCCTTCTCGTATGCCTCGCGAATGGACGCCGGGACGCGGCCGCGGTCGTTGACCTCGTATCCGTTCTCCTTGGCCCACGCACGGATCTGCGCGGTGTCCTGGCTGCCACCGGAAGCGGCGCGCGCCTTTCCGCGGCCGCCCGAAGCGCGGCCTCCGGTACGACGGCCGCCCTTCACGTAAGGCTCGAGAAGGCCGCGGAGCTTGTCCGCATTGGCAGTCGTGAGATCGATCTCGTACGTCTTGCCGTCCAGCGCGAACGTCACGGTCTCGTCCGCCTCGCCGCCGTCGAGGTCGTCGACAAGAAGGACCTGAACCTTCTGTGCCACCGGATTTCCTTTCATCGATAACTTGAGGGCCGGGGGTCTGCGGCGTCCGCCGTTTCGCCGTCCCCTGTTATATGCAGTACTGCAGTACGTCGGAAAGCAAACCGCTTTTGCCGGAAAAACACAAACCCTCGGGAGAGACCTACAGCCCGGCCCTGGCCCGGAAACATGCGCGTTTCGGACATAGGGCACCCGGACAGGGTCGCCCGACGGAATACGGGCGCTGTTGATCACAGATGCAGAAGCATCCGGCTGTTGCCCAAGGTGTTCGGTTTCACTCGTTCGAGACCGAGGAACTCCGCCACGCCCTCGTCATAGGAACGCAGGAGCTCCGCGTAGACATCGGTGTCAACCGGCGTCTCGCCGATCTCGACGAAGCCGTGCTTGCTGAAGAAGTCCACTTCGAAGGTCAGACAGAAAACACGGCGAACACCGAGCCAGCGTGCGGTGTGCAGCAACTTCTCCAGCACCTGATGACCGACGCCGGCGCCCTTCAGACCGGGCTTCACGGCGAGAGTGCGGACTTCCGCGAGGTCTTCCCACATCACGTGCAGGGCGCCGCAGCCCACGACCTCGCCGTTGTCGTCGCGTTCCGCGACCCAGAACTCCTGGATGTCCTCGTAAAGCGTCACCGTGGCTTTGTCGAGCAGGATGCGACCGCGGACGTACTCATCGAGGAGACGGCGTACCGCCGGCACATCGCTGGTGCGGGCCCGCCGGACGGTGATGGCTTTCGAGGTGACTTGTGGGCTCTCCGCCGAGGAGCTCTCGGCGGAGTGGCTCTCTGCTGACATGAGCGGACGCTATCGCCCGCCGGGCTGCTGCGCGGAGCCGGGGTTCTCGGGGCGGGTATCGCTCCCGGTATCCCCACGTGTATCGGTCGGCGTATCGACTGCCCGGGTATCGGCGGCCGCATCGGTGCCTGCGGTATCCGCGTCCGTTACGCGGCGGCTATCAGGGGCTTCTGCGGGCTCGGGGGTTTCCGGGCCCTGCACGATGCGTACGGCGTCCCGCAGGGCGTGGCGCTGTTCCTCGCTCATCATGCCGAAGAAGGCGACGAGCGCGGCGGCGGGGTTGTCGCTCTGCGACCAGGCGTCGTTCATCAGGGCGGCGGCGTAGGCGGCTCGGGTGGAGACCGCCTCATATCGATAGGCCCGGCCTTCCGCCTCGCGGCGCACCCAGCCCTTCTGATGAAGATTGTCCAAAACGGTCATCACCGTCGTGTAGGCGATGGACCGTTCCTGCTGGAGATCTTCCAGGACTTCTCGAACGGTCACCGGGCGGTTCCACTTCCACACCCGCGTCATGACCGCGTCTTCGAGTTCTCCCAATGGGCGAGGCACAGTTCAGCACAATAGTGGGAGATCCCGGTATTGGCGTGCCAGACGGGCGCTTTCCTTGGCGAACGCGGGCAAATGGGGCGCGAGGCGGGGAAAGTGCCGGCCCGGAGAGGGGTCGTCGCCCTGTGCGTGCGGGCGGGTGCCTGATGGGCGCCTGGCGGATGCCTGGTGGGTGGCTCAGGCGTCCGGGGTCGCGGGAGTCCGGCGACTGCCCTCCACGCGCGCGAGGGCGGCGTCGACGGCCGCGTCCTCCTTGGCCTTGTTCGCTCCGCCCTGAGTCTTCACGATCACCCTGATCACGCCGATGAAGAACACGGCCATGACGGCCGGCGGGAGGAGTGCGGAGACGTAGTCCATGCGTCCAGGGTAGCCAGGGGGTGGGAGGCGGTGGGGCGGGGGCTCGGGCGGCGGCGCACCGAGCGCTTGGCGCGCCGCGCGGCCCCTCTGTCGACTCAGCCTGCCGCGAGATGCTGGGGAGGGTTCGCGGGCGGCGGGGTCGGTTTACGGCGCGGGAAGACCTCGCCGGGGGTGGGGATGGGGCGCGCCGGCTTCGGGGCGGCGGGAGTGGGCTCGGGGCCGGGTGCGGGCTCGGGGGCGGCCGGTTTCTCCGCCGGCTTCTTGCGGGGCGGCCTCGCGGGGTCCTGACCGGCATCCTGGGCGGGGAGGGTCACCGGGGTGCCGTGCGAGCCGTCGGAGCGGCCCCCAGGGAGGGCGTGGAGGTGGGTACGGGACGCGGGGACGGCCGGCGTGGCGCGGAGGGCCGGGCGAGCGGCGTCGTGCGCGAGACGGGCTCGTACGTCCTGTTCGGCCTGTGTCCGGCAGCGGCCGAGGAGGGTGGCGGCGGTGGGGTGGCCACGCAGGGCCCGGAGGGCGGCCAGGTCGTCGTGGTTCGGGGTGTACCCGGCGGAGAGGGCCTCCTCGAGGAGGGTGAGGTAGCCGGCCGCGGTGCCGGGGAGGGCGGCGCGGTAGCGGGCGAGGTCGGCCACCAGGAATGCGCGCAGCCGGGCTCCCTCGCGCATGGCCTCGTCGAGCGAATCGGCGAGGCGGCGACAGTCCTGGACGTCCTCGGGTGAGGCGGGGCTGGAGTGAAGGGCAAGGGCGAGAGCGCGGCGGAGCACACGCAGCTCCTCCGTGCCGAACGCCATGCCGCCGCGGGATCCGTGTGGCGTGGGCATGCGCCGACGATACGCGCTAATCAGACAAACGCGGCATAGGGTGGCTGGTGTGGCGTGGGGAGCCACTCGGGTGGGGGCGGCAGTGCGGTCGGTGGGGGTGCGTGTTGATGCCTGCGGCGCCTGTGCGGGGTCGGTGAGGGTGCGTGTCGCGCCTGCGGGGGGTGGGTGGGGCGGGGCCGTGCCCGGGGGGTGTCCGTCCTCGGGCCGGCGGTTGGGGGTGTCTGACACGTGCTGTTTCTTGACGCCGGCCACTGCGGGCGGGCACCCCCCGGCACGGCCCCTTGCCGCCGTCGGCGGCCGCGGGTGCGTGGGCGGTGCCGTGTCGGCCCGGCGGTTGGGGGTGTCTGACACGTGCTGTTTCTTGACGCCGGCCACCGCGGGCGGGCACCCCCGGCACGGCCCCTTGCCGCCGTCGGCGGCCGCGGGTGCGTGGGCGGTGCCGTGTCGGCCCGGCGGCTGTCGTCACATGCGGGAGACGTTGCGTTCGTACACCAGGCGGAGGCCGATCAGTGTGAGCCACGGTTCGTGTTCGTCTATGACCGAGGACTCGCCCAGGACCATGGGGGCCAGGCCGCCCGTCGCGATGACGGTGACGTCCTCGGGGTCGTCCGCGAGCTCGCGGGCCATCCGGTTGACCACGCCGTCGACCTGTCCGGCGAAGCCGTAGATGATGCCGGACTGCATGGCCTCGACGGTGTTCTTGCCGATCACGCTTCGGGGGCGGGCCACCTCGATCTTGCGGAGCTGGGCGCCGCGTACGCCCAGGGCCTCGACCGAGATCTCGATGCCGGGGGCGATGACACCTCCGACGTACTCGCCGCGCGCGCTCACCGCGTCGAACGTCGTCGCCGTGCCGAAGTCGACGACGACGGCCGGGCCGCCGTAGAGGTCGACCGCCGCCACCGCGTTGATGATGCGGTCGGCGCCGACCTCCTTGGGGTTGTCCGTGAGGATCGGGACGCCCGTCTTCACGCCCGGTTCGACCAGGACCGCGGGGACGTCGCCGTAGTAGCGGCGGGTCACCTCGCGCAGTTCGTGCAGGACCGAGGGGACCGTCGCGCAGATGGCGATGCCGTCGATGCCGTCGCCCAGTTCGTCGCCGAGGAGCGGGTGCATGCCCATCAGGCCCTGGAGGAGGACCGCGAGTTCGTCGGCGGTGCGGCGGGCGTCCGTCGAGATGCGCCAGTGCTCGACGATGTCCTCGCCGTCGAACAGGCCGAGGACGGTGTGCGTGTTGCCTACGTCGATCGTGAGGAGCATGCCCGTTCCTACTCCGCCGCTCGCAGGTCCAGGCCGATGTCCAGGATCGGCGAGGAGTGGGTGAGGGCCCCGACCGCCAGGTAGTCGACGCCCGTGTCGGCGTAGGCCTTGGCGTTGGCCAGGGTCAGTCGGCCGGAGGCTTCGAGGGTCGCTCGGCCGGCCACGAGCGCCACGGCCTCCTCGCACTCGCCGGGCGTGAAGTTGTCCAGGAGGATCAGGTCCGCGCCCGCGTCCACCACTTCGCGCAGCTGGTGGAGGGTGTCCACCTCGACCTCGATCGGGACGTCGGGGAAGGTCTCCCGGACCGCCTCGAAGGCCTGCGCGACGCCGCCCGCGGCGACCACGTGGTTGTCCTTGACCAGGGCCGCGTCCGAGAGGGACATGCGGTGGTTCACCCCGCCGCCGCAGCGCACCGCGTACTTCTCCAACGCGCGCAGGCCCGGCGTCGTCTTGCGGGTGTCGCGGACCTTCGCCTTCGTGCCGTCCAGTACGTCCGCCCACGCACGCGTGGCCGTCGCGATGCCCGACAGGCGGCACAGGATGTTCAGCGCGCTGCGCTCGGCCGTGAGGAGGTCCCGGGTGCGGGTGGTGATGGAGAGCAGCTTCTGGCCCTCCGACACGCGGTCGCCGTCCTCCACGTGGCGCTCGACCTCGAACTCGTCCTCGCAGACGAGAGAGACGACCGCTTCGGCGATCCGGAGGCCCGACACGACGCCGGCCTCGCGGGCGACGAAGTCGGCGGTGGCCACTGCTTCTTCGGGGATGGTCGCGACCGTCGTCACGTCCACTCCGTGTGCAAGGTCCTCCTGGATGGCGACGTTGGCGATGTCCTCGACCTCGACGGGGTCGAGTCCCGCGTCGGCCAGGAGCTGTGCGAGCGCGGGGTCCAGCCCGCACTCCAGGTACGCCTCGCCGTCGGGGTCCGCGCCGCAGCCGCAGCCGTCGCCGCAGCCTCCGGTCGGGGCGAGGGGAAGGTCGGGGGTGGTCACTTCTGTCACTGCTCCTGGGGCCGGGTCGGGGGGAAGTCCGTGGTGTCGGTGGTGTGCACGGCCAGTGTGCGGTCGGGGTTCAGGCGTACGACGATGTGGCGGCGCCAGGTCGTGTCGTCGCGGTCGGGGCGGTCCTCGCGCCAGTGGCAGCCGCGCGTCTCGTTGCGGATCTCCGCGGCGGCCACGAGGACGCGGGCCACGCACAGGAGGTTGGTGGCCTCCCAGGTGTCGACGCCGGGCTCGGCCGTCTTGCCGTTCTCGGCGAGGGCGTCGCGGGCGTCGGTGTGCAGCCGCTGGAGCTGCTCGGCGGCCTTGGCGAGGGAGTCGGCGGAGCGCAGGACGCCGGCGCCGTCCGTCATCACCCGCTGGATGGCGAAACGGGCCCCGGGTTCGAGCAGGGGGTGCTCGGGTGTCTCGGGGTACGGCACCGGGTGCGGCACGCGCGCGTGCAGGCCGTTCGCCGTCCGGGCCGCCGCGATGTCGGCCGCGATGCGCTCGGCGTAGACCAGGCCCTCCAGGAGGGAGTTGGAGGCCAGGCGGTTGGCGCCGTGCACGCCCGTGCAGGCCACCTCGCCGCACGCGTACAGGCCGGGGACGGTCGTACGGCCGTGGGAGTCGGTGCGTACGCCACCGGAGGCGTAGTGGGCGGCAGGGGCGATGGGGATGGGGGTGGTGACCGGGTCGATGCCGTTGGCGCGACAGGCGGCCAGGATCGTCGGGAAGCGGTGCTGCCACATCTCGGCGCCGAAGTGACGGGCGTCGAGGAACATGTGCTCGGCGTCCTGTTCCTGCATGCGCCGCATGATCCCCTTGGCGACGATGTCCCGGGGCGCCAGTTCGGCGAGCTCGTGCCGGCCGACCATGAAGCGCACGCCGTCGGCGTCGACCAGGTGGGCGCCCTCGCCGCGTACGGCCTCGGAGACCAGGGGCTGCTGGCCCTCCGCGTCCGGGCCGCGGAAGAGGACGGTCGGGTGGAACTGGACGAACTCCAGGTCGCTCACCTCGGCGCCCGCGCGCAGGGCGAGAGCGACACCGTCGCCCGTCGACACCGAGGGGTTCGTCGTCGCCGAGTAGACCTGCCCCATGCCGCCGGTCGCGAGGACCACCGCGGGGGCGTGGACGGCTCCCACGCCGTCGTGCTGGCCCTCGCCCATGACGTGCAGGGTGACGCCGGCCGTACGGTGCTCGGCGTCCGTCAGCAGGTCCAGCACGAGCGCGTTCTCGATCGTGCGCAGGCCACGCGCGCGTACCGCTTCGACGAGGGCACGGGAGATCTCCGCGCCGGTCGCGTCGCCGCCGGCGTGGGCGATGCGGCGGCGGTGGTGGCCGCCCTCGCGGGTGAGTTCCAGGCCGCCTTCCTCGGACTCGTCGAAGTGCGCGCCGGTCGCGATGAGCCGCCGTACCGCGTCGGGGCCCTCGGTGACGAGGATGCGGACCGCCTGCTCGTCGCACAGGTCCGCGCCCGCGACCAGGGTGTCGTCGAGGTGCTGTTCCGGGGTGTCGCCCTCGCCGAGGGCCGCGGCGATGCCGCCCTGGGCCCAGCGGGTGGAGCCGTCGTCGAGGCGGGCCTTGGTGACCACGACCGTCCTCAGGCCGGCGGCGTCGCAGCGCAGGGCGGCGGTCAGGCCGGCGACACCGGAGCCGACGACCACGACGTCCGCGGCGATGGACCACCCGGGCGCGGGCGCGTGCAGTCGTATGCCTGTGCTGGTCACGAGGCGGCTCCGAAGGTGAGGGGGAGGTTGTCGATCAGCCGGGTGGTCCCGACCCGGGCGGCGACGGCGAGGACGGCCTCGCCGGTGAAGTCGTCCCCTGGTTCGGTGATCTCCGTGAAGTCCGAGGGATCGACGAGCGCCAGGTAGTCCAGTTCGAGCGGCGGGTCGAGGCGGGCGGCCTCGTCGAGGACCAGGCGGGCGGCGGCGCGGACGGCCGCCACGGCGCCGGGGACGGCCTTGGCGACGGCGTGCGCGTCGGCCGCCGCGCGCGACTCGCCTATGGCGCTGAGCGCCTCGGCACGCGCACGCGTGGCGGGCACTTCACGCGCCCGCGCGCGCAGGGCCTCCTGCGCCGCGTGCCGGTCGCGGCCGGCGAACAGGGCCTGGGAGAGCGCGAGCGCGGTGCGCCGTTCCTTGGGTGAGAGGTAGCGGTTGCGGCTGGACAGCGCCAGGCCGTCCTCCTCGCGCACGGTCGGGACGCCGACGATCTCGACGCCGAAGTTCAGGTCGCGCACCATGCGGCGGATCAGGGCGAGCTGCTGTGCGTCCTTCTGGCCGTACAGGGCGATGTCGGGGCGGGTGAGGTGCAGCAGCTTGGCGACGACGGTGAGCATGCCGTCGAAGTGGCCGGGGCGGGAGGCGCCCTCCAGGCGTTCGCCCATGGGACCGGCGCTGATGCGGACCTGGGGCTCGCCGCCCGGGTAGACCTCGTCCACGGCGGGGGCGAACACGACGTCCGCGCCCGCCTGTTCGGCGAGCTTGAGGTCGGCCTCCAGGGTGCGCGGATAGCGGTCGAGGTCCTCGCCCTTGCCGAACTGGAGGGGGTTCACGAAGACGGTGACGACGACCTCGCCGTCCGGTCCGGCGATCCCGCGGGCGGTGCGGACGAGGGTGGCGTGGCCCTCGTGCAGGGCGCCCATGGTCATCACGACGGCGCGGCGGCCTCGGCGCACGCGCGCGTGCAGCTCGTCGGCGGTGCGCAGCAGGGTGGTGGTCATCGAGCGTCTCCCTCGGCGCCGTTGGTCCCGTTGGCGAGTACCCCGAGGAGGTCCTCGGCGAGCTCCGGCTTGAGCAGTCCGTGGGCGAGCGCCCGGTCGGCGGTCGCGCGGGCCATCGCCAGATAGCCGGCGACGGTCTGCGGGGCGTGCCGGCGCAGCTCCGTGACATGCGCGGCCACGGTGCCGGCGTCCCCGCGCGCGACGGGGCCGGTCAGGGCCGCGTCACCGGAGCGCAGGGCGTTGTCGAGCGCGGCGCCGAGCAGCGGGCCCAGCATGCGGTCGGGGGCGGCCACGCCTGCCTCGCGCAGCAGCTCCATGGACTGGGCGACCAGCGTCACCAGATGGTTGGCGCCCAGCGCGAGCGCCGCGTGGTAGAGCGGGCGCATCTCCTCGGCGATCCACTCGGGTTCGCCGCCCATCTCGATGACCAGGGCCTCGGCGGCCAGCCGCAGCTCCTCGGGCGCGGTGACGCCGAAGGAGCAGCCGGCCAGGCGCTGGACGTCCACGGAGGTGCCGGTGAAGGTCATCGCCGGGTGCAGGGCCAGCGGCAGCGCGCCCGCGCGCAGGGCGGGATCCAGGACCTTCGTGCCGTACCGCCCCGAGGTGTGGACCAGCAGCTGCCCCGGTCGTACCGCCCCCGTGTCGGCGAGACCCTCGACCAGTCCGGGCAGCGCGTCGTCCGGGACGGTCAGCAGCACCAGCTCGGCACGCCGGAGGACCTCCGCGGGCGGCACGACCGGCACCTCGGGAAGGAGCTGCGCGGCCCGGCGCCGGGAGGTGTCGGAGACCGCGGAGACGGCCACCGGGCGGTGTCCGGCGAGCTGGAGCGACGCGGCGAGCGCGGGGCCCACCCGGCCGGCGCCGACGACGCCGACGGCGAGCCGCGCGGGGCGGTCCTTCGGATCTGGCTGTTGGCTTGTACTCACTCGACGGTGGCCTTCCCGTTCCAGTCCGCTCTGGGTACCGGACGATTTCTCGTCATGTTAACGCGATCGGTTCGACGGGCGTTCGGTTGTCCACAGGCTGTGGGTTGTCCAACGCGTGCGGGCGTGGGCCGGCGCACGGAAAAATCGCGGGCCCCGCGCGGGTCGGCGGGGGCATGATCCGGCGATGAGCGATACGACGCGCACGGGCGGACAGCCGCAGGACCGGACATCCGACGAGGAACGGCGCAAGCAGCTGCGCGAGCGGCGCATCGCCGCCCAGCGGAGCGCGCGGCGGGTGCTCGCGCGCTCCGGTTTCCAGAAAACCCTCCGGGAGCGCCTGGCTCTGCTTGACGCGGCGAAAGACGTGTACGACCTGGACGAACCGTCGGACCTCTACGGCAACGGCGTCGTCGAGGCCCTGGAGGAGAAGGTCGCCGCGCTGCTCGGCCTGGAGGCCGCCGCGTTCTTCCCGACGGGCACGATGGCCCAGCAGGTGGCCCTGCGCTGCTGGGCGGGCCGCACCGGCGACCCGACCGTCGCCCTGCACGGGCTGGCCCACCCCGAGGTGCACGAGCGACACGCGCTCAGCCAGGTCAGCGGGCTGCGCCCGGTGCGGGTGACCAGCGAACCCAGGCTGCCGACCGCCGCCGAGGTACGCGACTTCGAGGAACCCTTCGGGACTCTGATGCTCGAACTCCCCCTCAGGGACGCCGGTTTCCTGCTGCCCACCTGGGAGGAGCTCAACGAGGTGGTGGAGGCGGCGCGGGAGCGCGACGCGGTGGTGCACTTCGACGGCGCGCGCCTGTGGGAGTCCACCGTGCACTTCGGCCGCCCGCTGACGGAGATCGCGGCCCTGGCGGACAGCGTGTACGTGTCGTTCTACAAATCGCTCGACGGCTTCGGGGGTGCGGCCCTGGTGGGCCCGAAGACCCTGGTCGAGGAGGCGGCGGTCTGGCGGCACCGGTACGGCGGTCAGGTGTACCAGCAGTTCCCCACGGCGCTGTCGGCCCTCATCGGGCTTGAGCAGGAGCTGCCCCGGCTGCCGGAGTACGTGGCCCACGCGCGCATGGTGGCCGCGGCACTGCGCGAGGGCTTCGCGTCGGCGGGCGTGCCCTGGGCGCGCGTGTACCCCGAGGTGCCGCACACCCACGACTTCCAGGTCTGGTTGCCGTACGACGCCGAGGCGGCCACGGAAGCGGCGGTAAGGACGGCCGAGGAGACGCAGACCATGCTCTTCGCCTACGGCTGGGAGCCCAAGGGCCCGGGCCTGTCCTTCACGGAAGTCCCGGTACGGGCCCCCGCTCTGCACTGGACGGCGCACGACGTGAGGACGGCTGCCGCGGAGTTCGCGGCCCGGCTGCCCCGGCAGGTCAGCGGCTAGGTCGTGTCCGCAAAGTCCCGCCTGCCCTCCGGGCGGACGACGGGACTCTGCGGACACGACCTAGCCCTCGCGCACGGCCACCGCCGCAGGGCCCGCCGCAGCCACCCGCGGGCGGGCCGTCCGGCGACGGCGGCCGCGAACCGCCGCCGGTCGCGCCGGGCGCGCACGAGCCGCAGCTCGTGGACGCCCGGGACCGGTGGGGCGGGCTCGCCGAGCAGACGGGCGCGGTAGGCGTCGAGGAGGTGGTGCTGCGTGATGCTCATGACGTACGGCCTTCTCGGGACGTGGAGCGACGGACGCGGGGCCGCGCGGCTGCCCCGGTGGCCCCAGGCTGCGTCGGGGGCGGCGGTCGCGTCGCATCGATTGACGGCCGCTGTCAATCGACGACCGCGTTGTCAGTGGCGGGGTGCACCATGAGGCCATGAGCGTCAGCATCGACATCGCGGGGCTTCGGCCGGAGAGGCTGGCCGTCGTGCCCTCCCCCCTGGCCGAGCTCGGCATGGCGCTGCACGCGCTGTCGGAGCCGGGGCACCACCCGGGCGTACAGGGCTGGGTGACGGGTGTGACGGCCCGTCTGGACCCGCACCTGGCCGACCGGATGTGCGAGGCCGACTTCCTGTGGCGGACGACGTTCTCGGACCTGTTCCTGCCGTACGCGGGCATCCCGGGCGGCGCCCTGCCCGGCGCGACGCTCGCCGAGGAACTGGACCTGCTGGACAAGCTCTCGGACGAGCAGTTCGTGAACGCGGCGCTGGAATTCACCTGTGCGCTGCCGTACACCACCCAGGCACCCGACGTCCTGGCCGACGAGGGGCTGCGCCGCCGCGCGCTGGAGCTGGCCGCCGCGCGCGGGCCGCAGCAACTGCGGTTCAGCCGACGGCTGCTGGAGGAGCCGCCGCGCATCCGGGCCTGGCTGCGGCAGTTCCTCGAGGACTGCGAGGAGACGTTCTTCGCGGACGTCTGGTCCCGGCTCAGTCACCAGCTCGCGGCGGACGCCCGCCACAAGACCGACCTGCTGCGGCACAAGGGGCTGACCGAGGCGATGGCCGCGGTGTCCCCGGCGGTGAGCGTCGACGTCACCGCAGGAAGGATCACCGTCGACAAGCTGCGCCAGGGCCACACCGTCATCAAGGACAGCAGCCTGCTGCTCGTGCCGACGAGCCTGGGCTCGCCGCATCTGATGGTGTTGCACCGGCACGGCTGGCAGCCGGTGCTGCACTACCCGGTCGGCTCGTCCGGGCCGGTCGCGCCGCCCTCGGTCGACCAACTGACGCTGCGGATGACCGCGTTGTCCCACCCGGTGCGGATGCAGCTGTGCCGCAACCTCGCCCGCAGCACGTACACCACGAGCGAGCTGGTGCAGATCCACCGCATGACCGCGCCGGAGATATCCCGGCACCTGGGCGTCCTGAAGAAGGCGGGCCTGATCACCACCCGTCGCAGGGGGCGGTACGTGCTGCATCAGCTGGACGTCACCGCGGTGGCGCGGCTCGGCAGCGACTTCCTCGAAGCGCTCCTGCGGTGAGCGCCGGTTCCGCGGGGCCTCAGCCCTGCCCGCCCGCCCGTACCAGGCCGGTCTCGTAGGCCAGGACCACCACCTGCACCCGGTCGCGCAGCCCGAGCTTGGTAAGGATGCGGCCGACGTGGGTCTTCACCGTGGCCTCGGACAGCACCAGCCGGGCCGCGATCTCGCCGTTGGACAGGCCCTGCGCGACCAGCACCATGACCTCGCGCTCGCGGTCGGTGAGCCGTTCCAGCTCCTTGTGCTGGGGCTCCTTGCCGGAGGAGGGCAGCATGGGCGCGAACCGGTCCAGTAGGCGCCGGGTCGTCGACGGGGCCACGACCGCGTCGCCGCTGTGCACGGCGCGGATGGCGGCGAGGAGTTCGCCGGGCGGCACGTCCTTCAGCATGAAGCCGGAGGCGCCCGCCTTCAGGCCGGAGAAGGCGTACTCGTCGAGGTCGAAGGTGGTCAGGATCAGCACCTTGGGCGGCTCGGGCTCCGAGCAGATGCGGCGCGTGGTCTCCACACCGTCCAGCTTCGGCATGCGCACATCCATCAGCACCACGTCGACGGGGGTCGAGCGCAGCACCTGGAGGGCCTCGACGCCGTCGCCCGCCTCCGCGACGACCTCCATGTCCGGCTGGGCGGCGAGCACCATCCGGAACCCGGTGCGCAGCAGCACCTGGTCGTCGACGAGCATCACGCGGATCGTCATCGAGGTCCTCTTCCGTGTCTTCGTATCCGTCTACAGGGCTGTGACCGGGTCAACCATGGGCCGGGCCGGCCTCAGTGTGCGGGTTTGAGCGGCAGCAGCGCACTGATCCGGAATCCTCCGCCCGGGCGCGGCCCCGCGTCCAGGGTGCCGCCGACCATGCCGACCCGTTCGCGCATGCCGATCAGACCGTGCCCCCGGCCGTCGGCACCGCCCTCCTCGTACAGCTCGTGCGGCGCGCCCTTGCCGTCGTCCTCGACGAGCAGGCCGAGCCCGTCGTCGAAGTAGACCAGGCGCACGCTCGCTCCCGCGTTGGGGCCCCCGTGCTTGCGGGTGTTGGTGAGCGCCTCCTGCACGATGCGGTAGGCGGTCAGCTCGACACCGCTGGGCAGCGGACGCGGGGTGCCCTCGATCTTGAAGTCGACGGGCAGCCCGGAGCCACGGCACTGCTCGACCAGGTCCTCGATCTGCTCAACGTCGGGCTGCGGGACGTACTCGCCGCCCTCCTGGTGCTCTCCGGTGCGCAGCACCCCGAGCAGCCGGCGCATCTCGGCGAGCGCCTGGCGGCCGGTGGAGGAAATGGTCTCCAGGGCCTTCTTGGCCTGGTCGGGCGCGGCGTCGAGGACGTAGGCCGCGCCGTCGGCCTGCACCACCATCACGGAGACGTTGTGCGCGACGACGTCGTGCAGCTCGCGCGCGATCCGGGCGCGCTCGGCGGCGACCGCGACCTTGGCCTGCGCCTCGCGCTCCTTCTCCAGCCGGGTCGCGCGCTCCTCCAACTGCTCGTAGTAGGCGCGCCGGGTGCGGATGGAGTCGCCGAGCACCCAGGCGAGCGCGAAGGGCACCGTCATGAAGACCATCAGGGCCAGGGTGCCCAGCACGCTCGAGTCCTGCTCGGGCCAGCGCAGCTGCGCCAGTGGGGCCGCGCCCAGCCCCATGGCCAGCGCGAGCCGGGAGGCCCAGCGGGCGCCGGTCGCGGCGACGGTGTAGGTGATCACCAGGAAGGCGAAGTTGGCGGGCGTCGTCGAGACGTCCAGCACCAGCTGCGCCACGCCCAGGCCGATGGCCAGCAGCAGCATCTTCTCCGGCATGCGCCGGCGCAGCGCGATCACCAGGCACAGCAGCAGGACGATCGGGATGACCAGCGCCACCGACTCGGTACCGGGGAGATCCTTACCGGCCTCCTCGCGGACGGCCGTGCCCACCGCCGAGATCCCGAACAGGAGGACGGCCCAGAAGCCGTCGACCCATGTCGGGTGCCTGCGGAGGAAGTCATAGAGGCGCTGCACATAACCCAGCGTAGGGAAGCCGGATGCGTGCAGGGGTCAACCGGAGGGCCGATCCCCGCCAAGCGCGCGTACTCCCCAAGGTGGATGCTGCGTTCCCCTGTGCGTTTAGCCTGGGCCGGTGACAGCGGAGGCGACGGGCGAGTGGCGCGGGTGGCGGGCGGCGGCGGAGGCCGCCCTCTACGGGCCGGACGGCTTCTACCACCGGCCCGAGGGGCCGGTCGGCCACTTCCGCACGTCCGTCCACGCGTCCCCGCTCTTCGCCGACGCGGTGGCCCGGCTGCTGTGCCGGGTCGACGAGGCCCTGGGCCGGCCGAGGACGCTCGACTTCGTCGACATGGCCGCGGGACGGGGTGAGTTGGTCACCGGTGTCCTGGCCGCGCTCCCGGCCGAGGTGGCGGCACGCACGCGCGCGTGCGCCGTGGAGAAGGCCGACCGGCCGGCGACCCTGAGTCACCTGATCGAGTGGCTGCCCGAGCCGCCACGGCGGATCACGGGCCTGCTGTTCGCCAACGAGTGGCTGGACAACGTGCCCGTGGAGGTCGCCGAGGTGGACTCCGCGGGTGTACCGCGCCTGGTCCTCGTACGACGTGACGGGAGCGAGCGACTCGGGGAGCGGGTCACCGGCGCGCAGGCGCGGTGGCTGGCGCGGTGGTGGCCGTCCGGGGGCGCGCGGGCGGCGGGGCTGCGGGCCGAGATCGGGCTGCCCCGGGACGAGGCCTGGGCCGCTGCCGTCGCGAGGCTGGAGCGGGGGCTCGCGGTCGCCGTGGACTACGCGCACACCGCGGGGGCCCGGCCGCCGTTCGGGACGCTCACCGGCTTTCGCGAAGGCCGCGAGACCGCGCCCGTGCCGGACGGTACGTGCGACATCACCGCGCATGTCGCGCTGGACGCGTGCGCGGCGGCGTGCCCGCTGCCCGGCACGCGGCTGCTGTCGCAACGCGACGCGCTGCACGCCCTGGGCCTCACCGGCGCACGCCCCCCGCTCGCTCTGGCCTCCACCCAGCCGGCCGCCTACGTGCGAGCCCTCGCGAGCGCGGGCGAAGCCGCCGAGCTGACGGCGACGGGCGGACTCGGGGACTTCGGATGGCTGACCCAGCCGGTTGGAATTCCCAACCCGCTCGCCGAACCGAACCGAACCGAACTGAGCTGAGCTGCGCTGAGCAGCAGGGCCCCTCGTCCCCCCGCCCTACTTGTCGATGTCCCCCACCACGAAGAACATCGACCCGAGGATCGCCACCATGTCCGCGACCAGCGTGCCCGGCAGCAGCTCGACCAGCGCCTGGATGTTGTTGTACGAGGCGGACCGCAGCTTCAGCCGGTACGGGGTCTTCTCGCCCTTGCTGACGAGGTAGTAGCCGTTGATGCCGAGGGGGTTCTCGGTCCACGCGTACGTGTGGCCCTCGGGGGCCTTCAGGACCTTCGGCAGCCGTTGGTTGATCGGCCCGGGCGGCAGCTCCGCGAGACGGTCGAGGCAGGCGTCGGCGAGGTCCAGGGAGTTGTGGGTCTGCTCCAGCAGGCACTCGAACCGGGCGAGGCAGTCGCCCTCCTCGCGGGTCACCACCTTCAGGACGTCCCCCAGCTCGCCGTACGCGAGATAGGGCTCGTCCCGGCGCAGATCGAAGTCGACGCCCGAGCCACGGGCGATCGGCCCGCTCACGCCGTACGCGTGCACGGTTCCCGGCGCCAGAACGCCCACGCCCCGCGTACGCCCCCGGAAGATCTCGTTGCCGAGCACCAGGTCGTCGAAGCGGTCCATGCGCGAGCGCACGTCGGCGACGGCGGTACGCGCGCGGGTGGCCCAGCCGGCCGGCAGGTCCTCCTTCAGACCTCCCACCCGGTTGAACATGTAGTGCATACGCCCACCGGAGACCTCCTCCATGACGTGCTGGAGTTCCTCACGCTCGGTGAAGGCGTAGAAGATCGGCGTGATCCCGCCCAGCTCCAGGGGGTAGGACCCCAGGAACATCAGATGGTTCAGCACCCGGTTGAGCTCGGCGAGGAGCGTCCGGGTCCACACCGCCCGCTCGGGCACCTCCATGCCGAGCATGCGCTCCACGGCGAGGACGACGCCCAGCTCGTTGGAGAAGGCCGACAGCCAGTCGTGGCGGTTGGCGAGCATGATGATCTGGCGGTAGTCGCGGGCCTCGAACAGCTTCTCCGCGCCGCGGTGCATATAGCCGATCACCGGCTCCGCGCTCGTGATGCGCTCGCCGTCGAGGACCAGCTTGAGCCGCAGCACCCCGTGCGTGGACGGGTGCTGCGGTCCGATGTTGAGCACCATGTCGGTGCTCTCCGCGGCGCCGCCGATACCGACCATGGTCTCCGTCGTAGGAGTCATGGACACAGTCTCTCCTACGTACGCTGGCCCCATGGAGACGGGGAGCCCGGAGAACACGGGGACTGCGGGAGACGAGCGGACGGGGGCCGAGGCGGCGGCCGGGGAGCCCGAGCGGGCGGGGAGCGAGCCGCCAGGGACCGAACCGGCGGGGACCGAACCGGCGTGGACGGGTCTTCCTCCCGGGCTGCTGCGCATGCGCCGGCTGCTGCTGGTGGTGTGGCTGGGACTGCTGGCGGTCGGCCTCGGCCTGCTGCTCGGCCTGCTGGCCGGGCCCGTCTGGGCCGCCTTCGCGCTGCTGCCGCTGGCGCTGACGGCCTGGGGCTGGGTGATGCTCGGCCGCAACTGGCGTTCCTGGCGCTACGCCGAGCGCGCCGACGACCTGCTGATCAGCCGGGGGGTGCTGTGGCGTGAGGAGACGGTGGTGCCGTACGGCCGGATGCAGCTCGTCGAGGTCACCTCGGGGCCGGTCGAACGGCACTTCGGCCTGGCCAGCGTGCAACTGCACACCGCCGCCGCCGCGACCGACGCAACGATCCCCGGCCTCGACCCGGCCGAGGCGGAACGGCTGCGCGACCGGCTCACCGAGCTGGGCGAGGCCCGATCGGCGGGACTGTGACGGCGCCCGGCGTCGAGGACGCCGTACCCGAGCGGCGACCCGTGTCCGAGCGGCGGCTGCACCCGGTGACGCCGCTCAGGCGCGCGTGGGCTCCGGTCGCCGTGCTCATAGGGTGGGCGGTGCACGACCCGGACCAGGCGCAGCGCCAGCTGACGCGGCTGACCACCATGACCCTGCTGCTCGCGCTCGCCGTGATCATCCCCGCAGCCGCCCTGTACGGCTTCCTCACCTGGTGGTTCACCCACTTCGCGGTGACCGACAGCGAACTGCGCATCCGTACCGGCCTGCTGTTCCGGCGCACCGCGCACATCCGGCTGGAGCGCATCCAGGCCATCGACGTGACCCAGCCGCTGCTCGCGCGCGTGGCGGGCGTGGCGAAGCTGAAACTCGACGTCATAGGCGCGGACAAGAAGGACGAGCTCGCCTTCCTGGGCGCGGACGAGGCGCGCACGCTCCGCGCGGAACTCCTCGCGCGCGCCGCCGGATTCGCGCCCGAGACGGCGCACGAGGTGGGTGAGGCGCCCTCGCGGCAGCTGCTGCGCGTGCCACCGGGCGTCCTGGCCGTCTCCCTCGTCCTGACCGGCGCCACCTGGGGCACGCTCGCCGCCGCTGTCGTGGTCCCGACGGTCCTGTGGCTGGTCACGGAGAGCGCGTGGACGGTCCTCGCCACGGCGGTACCGCTGTTCGGCGCCGCGGGGGCGAGCAGCGTGGGGCGGTTCGTCGCCGAGTACGACTGGACGGTGGGCGAGTCCCCGGACGGGCTGCGCCTCGACCACGGGCTGCTCGACCGCGCGCACGAGACGGTGCCGCCGGGTCGGGTGCAGACCGTGCGGATCGTGGAGCCGCTGCTGTGGCGGCGCCGCGGCTGGGTCCGGGTGGAGCTGGACGTGGCCGGCTCCTCCAACTCGGTTCTGCTGCCGGTCGCTCCGCGCGAGGTCGCCGAATCGGTCGTCGCGCGCGTGCTGCCCGGTGTGACCGTGCCCGCGCGTACCGCCCTGTCCCGTCCCCCGCGGCGGGCGGGCCGATGCGTGCCGCTGTGGTGGCGTGGCTACGGGCTGGCCGTCACGGACGCGGTGTTCGCCGCCCGCACCGGCCTGTTCCGGCGCAGCCTCGCGCTCGTACCTCATGCGAAGGTGCAGAGCGTACGGCTGGCCCAGGGACCGTGGGAGCGGCTGTGGGGCGTCGCCGACGTGCACGTGGACACCGGGGCCGACAAGACGGTGACGGCCCGCCTGCGGGACGCCGGCGAGGCGGCGGAGCTGCTGCGTGCGCAGGCGGAGAGGTCACGTACGGGGCGCAGGGACGCGCGGCCCGACCGGTGGATGGCCTGAGGCCGTACGCCGAGGGCCCGCGGCGACCGCGCAGGCCCCCAGAGCTCCGTCAGGAGACCGCGCTGCGCAGCCCCTGCACGTCGATCTGCTCGGTCTCGTCGTGCGCCGTCAGGTCGATGACCTGACCGATCCCCCGGGACTCCTCGTCCGCCGGCTTGAACTCGGCCTCGGACTCGGCCTTGTGGAGCGCGAGGGCCTCCTGGCCGACGACGTCGGCGAGGTCCTCGTTCTGCACGGACTCGATCGAGGAGGGCTCCGCGCCGTTCTTCGTGCCGAAGAAGTCGAAGCCGCCCTGGACCGCCGGGCGCCGTACGGGAGTCGCCGGTACGACGGCCACGGCGGTCGGCGCGATGAAGTGCCCCGCGGGCTGCTGGGCCGCGGGCAGCGCCTGCGGCGCCTCGGCGAGCGCGCCCGCCGCGGTGGTGGCGGCCGCGTGCTCGTGCCCGTCGGCCGCCTCGGGCTGCCCCTGCGCCTCGTCCTCCTGCGCGGGTTCCGTCCTGGCGGCGCCGGCGGTGTCCGTCCCCGTGACAGACGCCTCGGCGACCCGCGACTCGCCGGCCTTCGTCTCACCGGCCTTGACGTCGGCGCCGGCCGAACCCGCCTTCACGGCCTCGCCCTTGGCGGGGCCGTCACCCCTGGGGGGCAGGTTCTTCGGGGGCTCGTCCGTGGGGGAGTCGGTCTTCGCGATGTCGGTCTTCGCGGTGCCGGTCTTCGCGGTGCCGGCTTTCGTGGTGCCAGCTTTCGCGGTGTCGTCGTTCAGGGGGCCACTCGTCAGGGGGTCGTGCGTCCGGGAGCCGTGCTCAGCAGAGACGTTCTTGCCCAAGTCGCCTTTCGGGGACCCGCCGTCCTCCGTCGCGCCGTCCACGTCCCCCGTCTCGACTTCGGCCTCGGCCTCTGCCTCGACCTCCGCCGAACCGGCCTCGGCCTCCACCGACCCGTCCGTCTCCGACGCCCCGGAGCCCGCCTCACCGTCGAACCGCGCCAACGCCGCCTGGGCCCGCAGGAACAGCCGGGACCCCTCGGGCGAGAACACCGTCGGAGCGACCGGCGCCTCATCGACCGACGCCTCATCGACCGGCGCCTCCTCGACCGACTCGGCCTCGGCACCTTCGGACTCGACGCCGGACTTCGCGCCCTCGGCGTCGACAGGGGCAGCCACAGCCCCCGCATCCTTCGCGACAGCGGCCGGCGGCAGCGCACGCGTGGGCGTGGTCGCCTCTATCTCCAGCACCCGGCGTTCCTCCAGGACGGTGGCCCGGTCGGCCTCCGCCGTGGCGTACCGGCGCAGCAGCGCCGCGTGCTCGTTGCGCAGTCCCGCGAGTTCCGCGCGCTTGGCCCGCAGCCGCTGCTCCAGCTTGACGCGCAGCTCGCGCGACTCCTCCAGGTCGGTCTCCAGTTCGGCGACCCGCTCCTCGTACCGCCACTCGTCGCTCGCACGCGCGCGCGTGAGGTCGGCGACCCGCTTGCCCGCCTGTGTGTCCCAGCGGCGCAGGACGACCGCGCCGACCACCGCCGTCGCGGCGGCGACCGCCGCGAGGCCGCGCAGCACCATGGGCTCGGTGAACACCCAAGGCGCAAGGGCACAGACGACGGAGACGCCTGCGATCGCCGACGGGGGCAGCAGCCTGTGCAAGGGCGGGGAATGACGGTGACGTCCACGTGGCATGGCCAGAAACTTACCGCGCGTAGGCGAATCTTGTTGCCCCGCCCCGTAAAAACACGGCCATCCCGAGTCGTTCACACGGCATCAGGAATCACACACGCACCGAATTGACCAAGAACCAAGATCACAAACATCGGCCGGTCGTCTCATCTGCCGGTCAGGCGCCCGCTCATCCACTCCAGCGTCCCCGGAATCTCCCGCCGCCAGGTGTTGAAGTTGTGCCCTCCGCTTTCGAGGATGATCGACGAGATCCGCGTCAGCTTCGTGGCCTTCACGCGCTCGATGAACTTCAACGTGGCCTTGTAGTTGGATTCTCCAACTTTGCTGCTGCTGACGAGCAGTGAGGTGTCCGGCGCCGGCTTGTGGTCGAGGTACCACCCCAGGTTCGCGGCATTGCGCAGTTCCTCGTCGCCCTGGAAGAGATCGCCCGTCGTGGCGTCGATGGGCGCGTCGTAGTACGCGGAGAGCCCGGCCCCCGCGGCGTACACCTCCGGGTGGTGCATGGCGAGCTTCAGCGCGCAGTAGCCGCCCGTCGAATTGCCGATGATTCCCCAACCGCCCGGATTCGCCGCCACCCTGTAGTGACCGCTCACGGCGTCGGGCAGGTCCTTGGCGAAGAACGTCTCGGTCTGCGGGCCGTCGGGGACGTCCACGCACTCGGTGTCCCGCGGCGGCGCCACGGTCGGCCGCATCATCACCAGGATCATCGGCTCCATGCGGCCTTCGGCGGCGAGTCGAGCGGCGGTCCGGGGATACTTCAGCTTGTCGACCAGCGCCTGAGCCGTACCCGGATAGCCGGTCAGGACGACGGATGTCGGGAATGTGCGCGTGCGGTGTTCCGGCTGAAAGTATTCGGGCGGCAGGTAGACGAACGCGGGTGTCGCGATACGCGATGTACGGCCCACGATGTCGACCTTCTGGATCTGACCGCCCACCTGAGGGCTGCCGCTCGCCGCCCCCGGCACCCGCCGGGTGTCCACCACCCGCAGCGGGCCGCCCTTCGGCGTGTGGTCGACGACGACGCCCTGGTCCTTCTCCTGCCCGAACAGGTCGGCCCAGCCTGCGTAGAACCCGAAGGCCTGGTTGGCGGCGAGGCCGACCGCCGCGAACAGCATCAACTGCGTGGAGAGCAGCAGGCCGACGCGTCCGCTCACCGCTCGCCAGCCGGGCCGCGCCAGCCGCGGCCACAGCCACACCGTGCCGACGAACAGCCCGGTGGCGGTCACAACCGCCGCCACCAGCAACTTGTCGCTCGTGAGACCCATCGATGGTTACCTGTCCACGCTCTCCGTCCGGGCCACGCGGACACGTCGCCCCCGCGCTGCCTCCCCCGCTGCTTCGCAAGGGCTTGCCCCGGACTTTCCTTGGCCTTTGAAACGGTTTTGGGAAGCCGAGTGAACCTCTTCCCGCAAGACACCGTCCTAGAGGGCGCAATGTCGCCGGATGCCCGAATCGGCACCGGATCCAAGGTCTCTCGCAGAACTAATGGGATGCGATGTCTGTCAGGACAGATGTGGAAATGTCGGGCGGGGTTCCGCAACGAGTGAGCCGGACAGGGCATCTGTCGGGCCGGGTGCGGCACCTGCTCCGGGGCCCGCGCCCCGAGGCCGTCCCCGTCCTCGTCGGCCGCGCCTGCGCCCTGGTCGGCCTGCTGAACATCGCCGCGGGTGTCTTCCCGCGCTTCCGGCACAGCCGTATGCACGCCATCGCCGAGGTGCTGCCCGGGGCGTTCGGCCCGTTCGCGGCCGCGCTGTCACTCAGCGCCGGCGTGTTGTTGCTGCTGCTCGCCCATGGGCTCAAGCGTGGCAAGCGGCGGGCGTGGCGCGCCGCCGTCGTCCTGCTGCCGGCCGGAGCGGTGGCGCAGTTCACGTACCGCCACTCCGTCGTGGGCGTGCTCATCTCGCTCGCGCTGCTCTGGGCCCTGGTGAGCCACCGCGACCAGTTCGCCGCGCTGCCCGACCCGCGCAGCAGGTGGCGCGCGCTGGCCAACTTCGTCCTCATGGGCGCCGGTTCGCTCGTCCTCGGGCTGGTCATCGTCAGCGCCCACCCGGGCACCCTGGTCGGCGACCCGAGCCTGGCCGACCGCATCGCGCACGTCATCTACGGCCTGTTCGGCTTCGAGGGCCCGGTCGACTACCAGGGCAACACCTCCTGGACGGTCGCCTTCTCGCTGGGTGCCCTCGGCTGGATCACCGCGGTCACCACGATCTACCTCGCGTTCCGCCCCGAGCACCCCGCCGCCCGCCTGACCGAGGACGACGAGGCCCGTCTGCGCGCCCTGCTCGACAAGCACGGCGGCCGCGACTCCCTCGGCCACTTCGCGCTGCGCCGCGACAAGGCCGTCGTCTTCTCCCCCAGCGGCAAGGCCGCGGTGACCTACCGCGTCGTCTCCGGCGTGATGCTCGCCAGCGGCGACCCGATCGGCGACGTCGAGGCCTGGCCGGGTGCCATCGAGCGCTTCATGGACGAGGCCAAGGCCCACTCCTGGACCCCGGCCGTCATGGGCTGCTCCGAGACCGGCGCCGAGGTGTGGACCCGTGAGACCGGGCTCGACGCCCTCGAACTGGGCGACGAGGCGGTGGTGGACGTCCCGGATTTCTCGCTCGCCGGCCGCGCGATGCGCAACGTGCGCCAGATGGTCAAGCGCATCGAGCGCGCCGGTTACGAGACCCGGGTACGTCGTGTCCGTGACCTCGGCGAGGCCGAGCTGGAGCGCATCCGTCGCGCCGCCGACGACTGGCGCGGCACCGACACCGAGCGCGGCTTCTCCATGGCGCTCGGCCGCGTCGGCGACCCGGCCGACGGTGACTGCCTCATCGCCACCGCCCACAGGGCCGACGAGGAGCCGGGGCCGTACGGCGATCTCAAGGCCATCCTCCACTTCGTGCCGTGGGGCACGGACGGTGTCTCCCTGGACCTGATGCGCCGCGACCGCTCGGCGGACCCCGGCATGAACGAGCTGCTCATCGTGGCCGCCCTCCAGGCCGCCCCGAAGTTCGGCATCGCGCGCGTGTCGCTCAACTTCGCCATGTTCCGCTCGGCGCTGGCCCGGGGCGAGAAGATCGGCGCGGGCCCGGTGCTGCGCGCCTGGCGCGGCCTGCTGGTGTTCCTCTCCCGCTGGTTCCAGATCGAGTCGCTGTACAAGTTCAACGCCAAGTTCCAGCCCCGCTGGGAGCCCCGCTTCGTCGTCTACCGGGCCTCCGCCGACCTGCCCCGCCTCGGCTTCGCCGCCATGCAGGCGGAGGGCTTCGTGAACCTGGCCCTGCCGCTGCCGCGCTTCCTGCGCCGCCGTTCGACCGCCCCGCGCCCCTGCCCGCACACGGTGGCCGAGCGCGACGTGCGTGCCGCCTGACCGCGGCCCCCGTACCGGCCCGAGCGGGAGCCCCACCGCCCCCCTGCCCCAAGGCTCCCGCTCGGGCCACGGCACGCCACGGCACCGCCGTGCGCCTGTCGTTGGGATCACGCCGGCGTCGCGGGCCCCGGCACCCGACGCCGGCCCCGCTCGGGTCGGCCGAGGGGAACCGTTCGTCTCGGCCGACCTGATCCAAACGACAGGCCCTAGGCTGAACGTATGAGCAAGCAGAGCGGACGCGGGCGCGTCGCGGGCCTTCCGGAGTGGGACCGGTGCGCGGTCATGGGAGTCGTCAACGTGACCCCCGACTCCTTCTCCGACGGCGGCCGCTGGTTCGACACCACGTCCGCCGTGAAACACGGGCTGGCCCTGGTGGAGGAGGGTGCCGACCTCGTGGACGTGGGCGGCGAGTCCACCCGGCCCGGCGCCACCCGGGTCGACGAGGACGAGGAACTGCGCCGTGTCATCCCCGTCGTCCGCGGCCTGGCCGCCGAGGGCGTCACGGTCTCCGTCGACACCATGCGCGCCTCCGTGGCCGAACAGGCCCTCGCCGCCGGGGCCGCCCTCGTCAACGACGTCAGCGGCGGCCTCGCGGACCCCGCGATGATCCCGGTGGTCGCGGACGCCGGCGCCCCCTTCGTCGTCATGCACTGGCGCGGCTTCCTGCAGGGCGGCAACGTCAAGGGCGTGTACGCCGATGTCGTCGCCGAAGTCGTCGAGGAGCTCCACGCGCGCGTGGAGGCCGTTCTGGAGGGCGGCATCGCCCCCGACCGCGTCGTCGTCGACCCGGGCCTCGGCTTCTCCAAGGACGCCGAGCACGACCTCGTCCTGCTCGCCCACCTCGACCGCCTGCTCGCCCTCGGCCGGCCCCTGCTCGTCGCCGCCTCCCGCAAGCGGTTCCTGGGCCGTGTCCTCGCCGGGCCGCAGGCGGCGCCGCCGCCCGCCCGGGAGCGCGACGCCGCCACGGCCGCCGTCTCGGCGCTCGCGGCACACGCTGGGGCGTGGGCGGTACGCGTACATGAGGTGCGCGCGACCGCGGACGCCGTACGCGTCGCACGCGCCGTCGAGCAGGCGCGCGACGCCGGACACGCTCCCGGCGCGGGCCCGGGGCGCGGCGGCGTGAACGGCTCTGAGGGAGCCCGGTGAGCGCCCCCCACACCGACGTCGAGCAAGTGGAAGCCGCCAACACGGCCTTCTACGAGGCGATGGAACGCGGCGACTTCGAAGAGCTCTCCTCGTTCTGGCTCACCCCGTCCGACCTGGGCATCGACGAGACCTACCACGACCCGGCCGACGCCGGCGTGATCTCCTGCGTGCACCCCGGCTGGCCGGTGCTCACCGGACGCGGCGAGGTGCTCAGGTCGTACGCCCTGATCATGGCGAACACCGACTACATCCAGTTCTTCCTCACCGACGTGCATGTCTCCGTGACCGGCGACACCGCGGTGGTGACCTGCACCGAGAACATCCTCAGCGGCGGTCCCGCCCCCGAGGGCGACGACGAGCTGGGCCCCCTCGTGGGCCAGCTGGTGGTCGCCACGAATGTGTTCCGGCGCACACCCGACGGCTGGAAGATGTGGTCCCACCACGCCTCCCCGGTCCTGGCCGAGAACGACGAGGAAGAGGGCGACACACCCGCCTGAGCGGGCGCGCTGCCTCCTCCGCCGCCCCGACCGGCGCGACCGCACCCGCCAGGACCTGCGGGGCGGCGCAACGGCGGGCAGCCGCCCGAGCGGGTACGAGCGGCGCACAGGTCGAACCGCGGCGCGCTCGGCTCCCCCGCGCCCGGGACGCCGGCGCGGGGTACCTCGGTCGACGGCGGGTGTATGCCGAGCCCATCGCGGGGAAACGTCCGGCAAACCCTGTCCCGGCACAGTGCGGGCACCACCCCGTCGCCCGGCCCCGTCAGTGCCCGCAGGTAGATTCGTTCGAGGCCGGTGTGCCGCCCGCACGTGGCACGGACCGGCCGTCACCGACGATTGCAGGAGTGATTCGCGTGGATCGTGTCGCGCTGCGCGGCCTCAAGGCCCGCGGGCACCACGGGGTGTTCCCCAAGGAACGCGAGGAGGGCCAGACCTTCGTCGTCGACCTCGTCCTGGGCCTGGACACCCGACCGGCCGCCGCCGACGACGACCTGGCGAAGACCGTGCACTACGGCATCGTGGCGGAGGAAGTCGTGGCCGTCGTGCAAGGCGAGCCGGTCGACCTCATCGAAACGCTCGCCGCGCGCATCGCCCAGGCCTGTCTGAAGCACGAAGAGGTCCAGGAGGTCGAGGTCACCGTCCACAAACCGAACGCGCCGATCACGGTCCCCTTCGACGACGTGACCGTCACCATCACCCGGAGCCGAGTATGACCGCACCGTTCATCAAGGGCCCCAGCGACCCGACCGTACAGCCGGTACCCGCCTCCGTCGTCGAGAAGGTCGACGCCGCCGACACCACCCTCCACAACCCCAAACGGGCCGTGCTCTCCCTCGGCTCGAACCTGGGCAACCGCCTGGAGACCCTCCAGGGCGCCGTCGACGCCCTGGCGGACACCCCGGGCCTGCGCATCAAGGGGGTCTCCCCCGTCTACGAGACGCAGCCGTGGGGAGTCGAGCCGGGCAGCCAGCCCTCCTACTTCAACGCGGTCGTGGTGCTGAAGACCACACTCCCCCCGTCCTCCCTGCTGGAGCGGGCACACGCGGTCGAGGAGGCCTTCCACCGCGTACGGGACGAGCGCTGGGGCGCGCGCACCCTCGACGTCGACATCGTTTCCTACGCCGACCTCGTCTCCGACGACCCGCAGCTCACCCTCCCCCACCCGCGCGCCCACGAGCGCGCCTTCGTCCTCGCCCCCTGGCACGACCTGGACCCCGAGGCCCGGCTGCCGGGCCGCGGCGCGGTCGCCGACCTGCTCGGCACCGTGACCCGCGAGGGTGTCGTGCCGCGCGGGGACCTGGAACTCCGGCTGCCCGAATAGTCGTTAAGGTCAAGACGACACCGTCCGTCAGGACCTGGGGAGCTGAAGGGACACCGTGAGAGAGCTGCGCATCAGGATGCTGGTAGGCGTGTTCGTCGTCGCCGGAGTCCTGTCCTGGGCGGGCGCCCGCCTGTGGAACTCCGTCGGGACCCTGCCCAGCGTCCCCCTGGCCGCCCCCATCGTGCTCGCCCTGATCGCCGTGGTCCTGCTCGCCACGGCGATCTCGATCCGCGCCCGCCTCAAGGCCCAGCGCGAGCGCCGCCCCGAGGCCAAGGGCGTCGACCCCCTGATGGCCGCCCGGGCGGTGGTCTTCGGCCACGCCAGCGCCCTGGTGGCCGCCCTGGTCTCGGGCATGTACGGCGGCACGGGTGTCTTCCTGCTGGAGTCCCTGGAGGTCCCCGCCCGCCGCGACCAGGCCATCTACGCCGGTTTCTCGGTCCTGGCGGGCATCGCCGTCATAGCGGCGGCCATCTTCCTGGAGCGCGTCTGCAAACTCCCGGAGGACGACGAACACAACGGGGCGGGGACGGCGCCCACGGTGTAGCGCGGGCTGCGTCCACGAGCCGAGGCGAGCGACGGCTCGGGCTCGGTGCGCGGTGTCTCAGCGGGCCATGATGAGGCTCATCGCCTCGTTGCGCGTCGCCGCGTCCCGGAGCTGACCGCGCACCGCCGACGTTATGGTCTGCGCGCCCGGCTTGCGGATACCGCGCATCGACATGCACATGTGCTCGCACTCGATGACGACGATCACGCCGCGTGGCTCGAGAATCTCCATCAGGGAGTCCGCGATCTGAGTGGTGAGACGTTCCTGCACCTGCGGCCGGCGAGCGTACACGTCCACCAGACGAGCCAGCTTGGACAACCCGGTGATCTTGCCCGACGTGGCCGGGATGTACCCGACGTGAGCGACGCCCCGGAACGGGACCAGATGGTGCTCACAGGTGCTGTACACCTCGATGTCCTTCACGAGGACCATCTCGTCGTGCCCGATGTCGAACGTCGTCGTCAGCACGTCCTCGGGCTTCTGCCACAACCCCGCGAAGATCTCCTTGTAGGCCCTCGCCACCCGGGACGGCGTCTCCTTCAGCCCCTCGCGGTCAGGATCCTCGCCGACCGCGATCAGCAGTTCGCGTACGGCGTTCTCGGCGCGCTTCTCGTCGAACTCACCGATGCGGCCCTCGCCGTCCAGCGTCACGGGGTCGGTCATGTGGTGCCTCGTTCCTCTGCGGGTGGCGCGTGTGGGTCACGCGTCTGAACTGCGGGCATACGGAAAATGCCGCGCCCCCCAGGCTAGAACCAGGGGGGCGCGGCATCCATTCCGGGCGGTGGGGTCACCGGTTCCGGGACGTCAGCTCTCCGGGCGCTCCTCAGGAGTCGGCTCGGCCGCCGGGGCGGGCTCCGTCACCGTCGACTTGGCGGTGGAGATCGCCGGCGTCGCGCCGTTCGCCCCGTTCGTCAGTGCGAGCTCCTTGGGGGAGAGCACCGGCGGACGGGTGGACGGCGTGCGGCGCGAGGAACCGGTCCAGGCGGGCCGCGGCGGGCGCTTGACGATCGGCGCGAAGATCTCGGCGATCTCCTCCTTGCCCAGGGTCTCCTTCTCCAGGAGGGCCAGGACGAGGTTGTCGAGCACGTCGCGGTTCTCGACCAGGATCTCCCAGGCTTCGTTGTGCGCGTTCTCGATGAGCTTCTTGACTTCCTCGTCCACCAGCGCGGCGACCTCTTCCGAGTAGTCGCGCTGGTGAGCCATCTCACGTCCGAGGAACGGCTCGGTGTTGTCGCCACCGAACTTGATCGCGCCCAGACGCTCGGTCATGCCGTACTGGGTGACCATCGCGCGAGCCGTGGCCGTGGCCTTCTCGATGTCGTTCGCCGCGCCCGTGGTCGGGTCGTGGAAGACGAGCTCCTCGGCCGCGCGCCCGCCCAGCATGTAGGCCAGCTGGTCCAGCATCTCGTTGCGCGTGGTTGAGTACTTGTCCTCGTCCGGCAGGACCATCGTGTAGCCGAGGGCCCGGCCTCTCGACAGGATCGTGATCTTGTGGACCGGGTCGGAGTTCGGTGAGGCCGCCGCGACCAGGGCGTGTCCGCCCTCGTGGTACGCGGTGATCTTCTTCTCCTTGTCCGACATGATCCGGGTCCGCTTCTGCGGGCCCGCCACGACGCGGTCGATGGCCTCGTCCAGCATCTGGTTGTCGATCAGCTTCTTGTCCGAGCGGGCCGTGAGCAGGGCCGCCTCGTTGAGGACGTTGCTCAGGTCCGCGCCGGTGAAACCGGGGGTGCGGCGGGCGACCGCCGACAGGTCGACGTCGGGGGCGACCGGCTTGCCCTTCTGGTGGACCTTGAGGATCTCCAGACGGCCCTGCATGTCCGGGCGGTCGACCGCGATCTGGCGGTCGAAGCGGCCGGGGCGCAGAAGGGCCGGGTCGAGGATGTCGGGCCGGTTCGTCGCGGCGATGAGGATCACGCCGCCCTTGACGTCGAAGCCGTCCATCTCGACGAGCAGCTGGTTCAGGGTCTGCTCGCGCTCGTCGTGACCACCGCCGAGGCCGGCGCCGCGGTGGCGGCCGACCGCGTCGATCTCGTCGACGAAGACGATCGCCGGGGCGTTCGCCTTGGCCTGCTCGAACAGGTCACGGACCCGGGAGGCACCGACACCGACGAACATCTCGACGAAGTCGGAACCGGAGATCGAGTAGAAGGGGACGCCCGCCTCGCCGGCGACGGCGCGCGCGAGCAGGGTCTTACCGGTTCCGGGCGGGCCGTACAGCAGTACGCCCTTGGGGATCTTCGCCCCGACGGCCTGGAACTTGGCCGGCTCCTGGAGGAACTCCTTGATCTCGTGGAGTTCCTCGACGGCCTCGTCCGAGCCGGCGACGTCGGCGAACGTCGTCTTGGGGGTGTCCTTGGTGATGAGCTTGGCCTTGGACTTGCCGAAGTTCATGACCCGGGAGCCGCCGCCCTGCATCTGATTCATCAGGAACAGGAAGACGACCACGATGAGGACGAAGGGAAGCAGCGAGAGCAGGATGCCGACGAACGGGTTCTGCTTGGACGGCGAGACCGTGTAGCCGTCCGGGATCTGCTTCTCCTGGTACTTGTTCTGCAGCGAACTGGCGATGGTCACGCCCTGGTCGCCGATGTAGCTGGCCTGGATCTTGGTGGCGTCCTCGATCTTGACGCCGTCCTTGAGCTGGACCTTGATGGTGTTCTCGTCGCCAGTGGTCAGCTTGGCCGACTCGACCTTGTTCTCATTGATCGCCTGGACGACCTGGCCGGTGTCCACCGTCTTGTAGCCGCCGGACGAGCCGACGACCTGCATCAACACGACCACGGCAAGGACGGCCAGCACGATCCACATGACCGGCCCACGGAAGTATCGCTTCACGTCCATCCATACGGAGCGGTGTCGCCCCGTCCCTCCTGCCATAGTGAGTTTGATAAGACAGTTCTTCTGACGGTACCCCAGCTTCGGCGCCCATAGCCGCACGGACGGCTGGCAAGCCCGTCTGCATGCTCCAACGCGGCGCGGCCCGCCGGGGTTCCCGATCTTCGTGGGCGCTTGGGCCCTTCGGGTCCGGTTTCCCCGGACCGCCGGACTCAGCCGCCGTACACGTGGGGCGCGAGCGTACCGACGAACGGGAGGTTGCGGTACTTCTCGGCGTAGTCGAGGCCGTAGCCGACGACGAACTCGTTGGGGATGTCGAAGCCGACCCACTCGACGTCGATGGCGACCTTGGCGGCGTCCGGCTTGCGCAGCAGGGTGCACACCTTGAGCGACTCGGGCTCGCGGGAGCCGAGGTTGGACAGCAGCCACGAGAGCGTCAGGCCGGAGTCGATGATGTCCTCGACGATCAGGACGTGCTTGCCCTTGATGTCGGTGTCGAGGTCCTTGAGGATCCGCACGACACCGGAGGACTGGGTGCCCGCGCCGTACGACGACACGGCCATCCAGTCCATGGTGACGGGGGTGGACAGCGCCCGGGCGAGGTCGGCCATGACCATCACCGCGCCCTTGAGGACACCGACGATGAGCAGGTCCTTGCCCTCGTACTCCGCGTCGATCTTCGCGGCCAGCTCGGCCAGCTTCGCGTCGATCTCTTCCTTGGTGATGAGTACCTGCTTGAGGTCGGCACCCATGTCTTTCGCGTCCACCCGCATCACTTTCGGTCGGTCGTCCCACCGGCTTGTCCGCCCCTCCGTCCGGTGTGCGGAGGGGTCGGGATTCAGCCTTGCCGAATCACCAGTCTGCCACCCTGGCGCTGGGCGACGACTTTGCCGGGGAGATTGATGGCCCCCTGACCGCGCCAGCCGGTGATGAGGCGGTCCACTTCCTCGATGTGACGGGCGAACAGCGCACCGGCGGGCGCACCGGCCTCGATGGCGGCGCGGCGCAGGACGCGGCGGCGGACGGCGGGCGGCAGCGCGTACAGCTTGGCGCACTCCAGGAGGCCGGCCGCGTCGCGTACGGCGGCCTCGGCCTGGCCGGCCCAGGCGTCGAGGGCGTCGGCGTCGTCGCGGGAGAGCTGGGCGGTGCGCGCGAGGGCCTCGACGACGCCCTTGCCGAGCGCCTTCTCCAAGGCGGGCAGGCCCTCGTGACGCAGGCGGGAGCGGGTATAGGCGGGGTCCGCGTTGTGGGGGTCGTCCCAGACGGGCAGGGACTGGACCATGCACGCCTTGCGGGCGGTCTGCCGGTCGAGTCCGAGGAAGGGGCGGCGGTAACGGCCGCCGGCCCCCGAGACCGCGGCCATTCCGGACAGGGAGCGGATGCCGGAGCCGCGGGCGAGGCCGAGCAGGACGGTCTCGGCCTGGTCGTCGCGGGTGTGGCCGAGGAGAACGGCGCGGGCGCCATGGCGTACGGCCGCCTCGTCGAGGGCGGCGTAGCGGGCATCGCGGGCGGCGGCCTCGGGTCCGCCCGCGCGGCCGACGGTGACGGCGATGGACTCGACCGGGTCGAGGCCGAGTTCACGCAGGCGCAGGACGACTTCCTCGGCGCGCAGGTCGGAGCCGGGCTGCAGTCCGTGGTCGATGGTGACGCCGCCGGCGCGGATGCCGAGCTTGGGGGCTTCGAAGGCGAGCGCGGAGGCGAGGGCCATGGAGTCGGCGCCGCCGGAGCACGCGACGAGCACGAGCGGGGAGGGGGTTCGCTCGTGCGGTGCGGTGCTCGGGGGGCGCGGCGCGGTGGCGCGGGGGAGCTCGTGCGACGGCTCGCGCGCTGCGGTGTCGTCCGTGGCCGCGGCGCGTGTGGGGTCGGACGCGGCCGGGGCGGTCGGGGTGCCGGCCGGCGTGGCGTACGAGACCGCCGCGCGCGGACTGCCGGGCGGGGTCGTGTCGGTGATGCGGCTGTGTTCGTCGAGGATGTCGTGGAGGACGCGGCGGACCGCCAGGCGTATCGCCGCGACCGCAGGATGGGGACCCATGTCCGGTTCCCTTCATGAAGTTTTCGGGGGGTGAGCCCGAGTTCGGTCACTCAGAGTGTGTAGATGGTGACAGAACCGGGCCGTTCCCCGAGCATTGCACGCCTACCCATGGCTCACGGTCCCTCGGACGGGTGATTGAAGGGGCGTTCGCCTGCCGTCGGCCGGATCCGGTTCACGACCGTCGTATGAGATGCACAACTCCCTGCGGGTTTCACGACTCGGCCTTGCGGTGCACCCGCGCGATCCAGTCCGCCGGTTTGGAGATCTCCGCCTTGGTCGGGAGGGTGTTCGGGGAGGTCCACACGCGGTTGAAGCCGTCCATGCCGACCTGGTCCACGACGGCCCGCACGAAGCGTTCGCCGTCGCGGTACTGCCGGAGTTTGGCGTCCAGTCCGAGCAGTTTGCGCAGGGCGAGGTCCAGACGGGAGGCGCCCTTGGCGCGCCGCTGCTGGAATTTCTCGCGGATCTCCGCGACGGACGGCACGACCTGGGGGCCGACGCCGTCCATCACGAAGTCGGCGTGGCCTTCGAGCAGCGACATCACGGCGGTGAGGCGGCCGAGGATCTCGCGCTGTGCCGGGGTCTGCACCAGTTCGACGAAGGACCGTCCGCCGTCGTCCTCCTCGGCCTCCGGCCGGCTGCCCGCGAGGGACTGGGCTGCCTCGCGAATGCGTTCGAGGACGGTCATGGGGTCGACGTCGGTCTCCCCCAAGAAAGACTGGATTTCGCCCTCCAGGTGGTCGCGCAGCCACGGCACCGCGCTGAACTGCGTGCGGTGGGTCTCCTCGTGCAGGCAGACCCACAGGCGGAAGTCGTGGGGGTGCACGTCGAGTTCGCGCTCCACGTGCACGATGTTCGGGGCGACGAGGAGGAGTCGGCCGCCGCCGTTCTCGCCCGCGGGGAGTTCGCGGGTGGCGGGGGCGAAGGTCTCGTACTGGCCGAGGACGCGGGAGGCGAGGAAGGACAGCAGCATGCCGAGTTCGACGCCGGTGACCTTGCCGCCGACGGCGCCGAGGACGGCGCCGCCGGTGCTGCCGCCGCGCCGCTCCTGCATCTTCTCCAGCAGGGGCTTGAGGATCTCGCGGAACCCGGCGACGTTCGCCCGCACCCAGCCGGGGCGGTCGACGACCAGGACGGGGGTGTCGTGAACGTCCTCCGTGCCCAGACGAGTGAAGCCCCGGACGTGCTCCTCCGAGGCTTTGGCATGTCGGCGCAGCTCGGCGACGACGGCCCGGGCCTCGTCGCGGCTCACCTCGGGGCCCGGCCGTACGAGCCGGGTCGCGGTCGCCACCGCGAGATTCCAGTCGACCATCTCGGCACCACCGATGCTCGTCATGTGTCAACCGTACGTGAGCGTTCCCGCTAGGGGCAGGCCACGCGGGGCGGCGGGGCCATGGTGCCTTGCGAGGGCGCGCGCCGTCGCGGGTGGGCGGTGGCGGGGCGCCTAGGTCAGCGGCAGCCGCAGGACGCCAGTGCCGTCACGGCCTTGTCCAGGGCCGACTGCGCTGCCGCCGGGTCGGTCGTGTTCGTGGCCAGGAGGGCGAAGGACAGCAGCCTGCCGTCCTGGTCGACCACCGTGCCGGCCAGGGCGTTCACGCCTGTCAGGGTGCCGGTCTTGGCTCGTACGACGCCTGCCGGGCCGTCCGTGTAGCGGCTGGTCAGGGTGCCGGTGAAGCCGGCGACGGGCAGGCCCGTGAGGGTGGGACGCAGTTCCGGGTGGGTCGGGTCGGCGGCCTTGGCCAGGAGGGTCGCGAGAAGGCCCGGGGTGAGCTTGTCGGCGCGGTCCAGGCCACTGCCGTCCCTGACGTCGACGCCGGACATCGGCAGGCCCAGCTTCTTCAGCTCGGCCTCGATCGCCGCTCCGGCGCCCGCGTAGTCGGCGCGTTCGCCGCCGGCCACGGCCGTCTGGCGGGCCAGGGCCTCGCCGATGTCGTTGTCGCTGTTGGTGAGCATGCGCTCGACCAGGGCGGAGAGCGGGGGCGAGGACACCTCGGCGAGCGCCTCGGCGCGGTCGGTCGCCTTGGACGGGCCGGGGGACGTCGTCTTGATGCCGTGGTCGGCGAGGAAGGACGCGAACCTGTCCGCCGCGTCCTTCGCCGGGTCGGCCACCCGTGGTGCCGGGCCCCTCGTGGAGCCGTCGGTTCGGGCCTCGTCGGCCATGAGGGCGGTGATCGGGGCGAGGTTGTCGTTCACTCCGATGGGGTGCAGTGCGGGGCCCTCGTACAGCGTGGTGTCGTACGAGAGGGTGACCTCGCGCAGGTCGCGCTTCTTCAGCGCGCGTGCCGTCTCGTCGGCCAGGTCGCGCAGGCTCGCCCAGCCCTTGGTCTGCTTGCGGGCCGTCAGGGTGGGGTCGCCGCCGCCGACGATGACCAGTTCCCCGGTGTCGGGTTCCAGGGCGGTGCGGGTGGTGAGGCGGTGGTCGGGGCCCAGCGCGGCCAGCGCCGCCGCGGCGGTGGCGATCTTCGTCGTCGAGGCGGGGGTGAGGGAGGCGGCGGCTCCCGAGCCGTAGAGGCGCTTGCCGGTGGCCACGTCCACGATCGCGGCGGCGCCGCGGGTGCCGAGTTCGGGCACGTCCAGGAGCGGGTCGAGGACGTCGGCGAGGGCGCGGCCGTCCGGCGCCGACTTCACGGTGTCGACGCCGCCGCCCAGGCCGGTGAGGACGGCGGGCGCGCTGGGGGCGGGGCGGGGCCCCTCGGCGGTCGTGCCGGACGTCTCGGGACGACCGTGATCTGCGCCACCCGTGCGCTCCCGGGCGGCCGCCCGGTCCCGCTCGGCCGTACGCTGACCGGTGGAGTCCCAGGGGCCGACGGTGGTCACCACTCCGGCGGCCAGGGCCAGTCCGGCGGTGGCGGCGCCCGCGGTGTACTGCCAGGTCTTCGGCCCACGTGACCGCGTGACCTGCGGGGTGACGGCTCGCGTGATCCGTGCGAACCGCGGTTTCGCGGCCGTCGCGGCGCGTGCGAGGCGGGGGCGTACGGCGTCCGCGGCTTGTGCCAGACGCGGTCGTACGGCGCTCGCGACCCGCGTCACCCGCGGTCCCGCGGCCCGCCAAGGCCTCAGCTTGGGCACGACCACCAGCCCCTTTCGCGATCACACACCTGCGTGAGGGACACTTAACCACCAGAACTATGTGTTGATCATGGAGGAGCCACCGGTGGAGTTCGACGTCACGATCGAGATTCCGAAGGGTTCGCGGAACAAGTACGAGGTGGACCACGAGACCGGTCGGATCCGCCTGGACCGTCGACTCTTCACCTCGACCGCCTACCCGACCGACTACGGCTTCGTCGAGAACACCCTCGGCGAGGACGGCGACCCGCTGGACGCGCTGGTCATCCTGGACGAGCCGACGTTCCCGGGCTGCCTCATCAAGTGCCGCGCGATCGGCATGTTCCGTATGACGGACGAGGCGGGCGGCGACGACAAGCTGCTGTGCGTGCCGGCGACGGACCCGCGTGTGGAGCACCTGCGTGACATCCACCACGTGTCCGAGTTCGACCGCCTGGAGATCCAGCACTTCTTCGAGGTCTACAAGGACCTGGAGCCCGGCAAGTCCGTCGAGGGCGCCAACTGGGTGGGCCGTGTCGACGCCGAGATCGAGATCGAGCGCTCGTACAAGCGGTTCAAGGAGCAGGGCGGCCACTGAGGCACCCCCGGCTTTCGGGCATACCGAACGGGCCGCACGCGCATGCGCGTGCGGCCCGTTCGTGTGTCTGTGCGCATACTGAGTGCGGCAGGAGGTGTCGTACGAGGAGCGCTACACACGTGACGGACGTGGAGGACCGCAAACCGCAGTCGGACGAGGCGAGGATGGCCTTCAGGCCACCGGCCGGCGTCGAGGTGGGGGACAGCGAGTCGGAGACGACCTCCGAGTTCGCCCTTCCCAAGGGGCTCGGCGTACCGCAGACGCCGGTCCAGGAGCCGGAGAGGTCGGCGTTCAGCACACCGAGCGTCTACAGCGTCGAGGACGCACCGCCGGCGTTCACCCCCGCCGCCGGCATCCCGCGGGTCAGCCTGACCAAGGACCTGCCCTGGCAGGACCGGATGCGCACGATGCTGCGCATGCCGGTGGCCGAGCGGCCGGCGCCGGAGCGGATGCCGAAGGCGGAGGAGGACGAGGGCCCGGCCGTCCCGCGCGTGCTCGACCTGACGCTGCGTATCGGCGAGCTGCTGCTGGCGGGCGGCGAGGGCGCGGAGGACGTGGAGGCGGCGATGTTCGCGGTCTGCCGGTCCTACGGCCTGGACCGCTGCGAGCCGAACGTCACCTTCACCCTGCTGTCGATCTCGTACCAGCCGTCGCTGGTGGACGACCCGGTGTCGGCGTCGCGTACGGTACGCCGCCGCGGGACCGACTACACCCGGCTGGCGGCCGTGTACCGGCTCGTGGACGAGCTCAGCGACCCCGAGACCCACTTCTCCCTGGAGGAGGCCTACCGGCGGCTCGCGGAGATCCGGCGCAACCGGCACCCGTATCCCACATGGGTGCTGACCGGGGCGAGCGGGCTGCTGGCGGGGGCGGCGTCCGTGCTGGTCGGCGGTGATCTGGTCGTCTTCGTCGCCGCCATGGTGGGCGCGATGCTCGGGGACCGGCTGGCGTGGCTGTGCGCGGGGCGCGGCCTGCCGGAGTTCTACCAGTTCACCGTGGCCGCGATGCCGCCGGCCGCGATAGGGGTCGCGCTGACGCTCGCGCATGTCGACGTGAAGGCGTCCGCGGTGATCACCGGTGGGCTGTTCGCGCTGCTGCCGGGGCGGGCGCTGGTGGCGGGGGTGCAGGACGGGCTGACCGGGTTCTACATCACCGCGTCGGCGCGTCTGCTGGAGGTCATGTACTTCTTCGTCGGCATCGTCGTCGGCGTGCTGGTGATCCTGTACTTCGGCGTGAACCTGGGCGCCAAGCTCAACCCGGACGCGGCGCTGCACATCTCCGAGCGGCCGTACTGGCAGATCGGCGCGTCGATGCTGCTGTCGCTGACGTTCGCGGTGCTGCTGCAGCAGGAACGGTCCACTGTGCTCGCCGTGACGCTCAACGGGGGTGTCGCGTGGGTGGTGTACGGCGCGATGCACTATGCCGGTGAGCTGTCGCCGGTCGCGTCCACGGCCGTGGCGGCCGGTGTGGTGGGTTTGTTCGGGCAGCTGATGGCTCGCTACCGGTTCGCTTCGGCGCTGCCGTACACGACTGCCGCGATCGGTCCGCTGCTGCCCGGATCCGCCACGTACTTCGGGCTGTTGTCGATCGCGCAGAACAAGGTCGACGCCGGGCTGGTGTCGCTGGCCACGGCGGCTTCCCTGGCCATGGCCATTGCGATCGGGGTGAACCTCGGGTCGGAGATCTCTCGGATGTTCCTGCGGATTCCGGGTGGAGCGGATTCCGGGCGCAAGGCAGCCAAGCGGACGCGGGGCTTCTGACGCCGTAGCGCCTCGGCCCCGCACCCCTCACCGGCGTCTCAGTACCCCTGGCCGGGCGGGTACTGCTGGTTGTGCTGGTTGCCGTACGGCTGCTGGTTGCCGTACGGCTGCTGGTTGCCGTAGCCCTGCGGGTACTGCTGGGCGTACGGCTGCTGCTGGGGCTGCTGGTCGTAGTACTGCTCGTCGTAGCCGTACTGCGGGCCGCCCTGGTCGCCGTAGTGCTGCTGGGGCTGGTCGTCGGACGGGATGCGGCGGAGCTGGGTCGTCGCGTCGTCCATCCGGGGGGCCTGCTGGGGCTGTACGGCCGGGGCCTCGGCCGCCGCGCGCTTCTTCTTCGCGCGCTCCCGCAGGTACTCGATGATGATCGGGACCACGGAGACGAAGACGATCAGGACGAGGATCGCCTCGACGTTCTTGTTGATGAAGTCGATCTGCCCGAGCCAGTAGCCCGCGACGGTGACGCCGACGCCCCAGGCGACGCCGCCGATGACGTTGTACGTCAGGAACGTGCGGTACTGCATACGGCCGGCGCCCGCCACGATGGGGGCGAAGGTGCGCACGATCGGCACGAAGCGGGCCAGGACGATCGCCTTGGGGCCGTACTTCTCCATGAACTCGTGGGCCTTGTCCAGATTCTCCTGTTTGAAGAGCCTGGAGTTCGGGCGGTTGAAGAGCTTCGGTCCGAGGAACTTGCCGATCATGTAACCGACCTGGTCACCGATGACGGCGGCCAGCACGATGAGCGTGCAGACCAGCCACAGGGGCTGGCTGATGTACTCACCCTGCGCCACGAAGAGGCCCGCCGTGAACAGCAGCGAGTCGCCGGGCAGGAACGCGAAGAGGCCCGACTCGGCGAAGACGATCAGCAGGATGCCCGGGAGGCTGAAGGTCTCGATCAGATAGTGCGGGTCGAGCCACTCGGGGCCGAGCGCAAGCGTGGTCACGGGATGTGGCTCCTGCTGAGTGGGGGCGGGCGGGGTGCAGCTGACTGCTCAATTATCAACGCCGCGGCGGTCGCCCAGGTTCCATGGACCCCCTCAGGATGCACTGTGCCCCCGCTGGGGCAAAGCTGTGCTGTATGGGCATCGAAGAGTACGGCGGCGGGCAGGGACCCCGGCCCGACGTCCTTGTAGTGACCACGAACGACGTCCCCGGCCATCGCGTCACCGAGGTGCTCGGCGAGGTCTTCGGACTGACCGTGCGCTCCCGGCACGTCGGCAGCCAGATCGGCGCCGGGTTGAAGTCGCTGGTCGGCGGTGAACTCAAAGGGCTCACCAAGACGCTCGTGGAGACCCGCAACCAGGCCATGGAGCGGCTCGTGGAGCAGGCACGCGCGCGTGGCGCGAACGGCGTCCTGGCGTTCCGCTTCGACGTGACCGAGGCCGCCGACGTGGGCACCGAGGTGTGTGCCTACGGGACCGCGGTGGTCCTGGCCCGGGAGTGACGCGTACGGGCTCCCGGGCCAGGGATCAGGAGGTGTGGCGGGCCGCGTTGGCCAGGATGGCGTCCTTCATGTAGGCCGCGAGGCCCGGCTTGGCCTTGTCGATGTTGTGCGTGAACCGCTCGTCCGCCACGTACATCTCACCGAGGCAGGTGTGTATCTCGTACCCGCAGTCGTAGTGGTTGCGGGAGATGCCCCGGCGGTGCTCCTCGGCGGCGTCCATGGCCGCCTCGGAGTCCGCCGGCTCACCGGCCTCCATCAGCGCGACGAAACGCCGGGTGAGCTCCTCGGCCTCGCGCTGGATGCGCAGCCAGTCCTCCTTGGTGTAGGAGGCGGCGCGCTGCTGGGACTGCCGGTAGGCATCTGTGTCGCCCCAGCGCTGCTGCACCTCCTCCTCGTACTGGTCGGGGTCGAAGTCCCCGAACACCTCGAACTTCTCCTCCGGTGTGAGGTTGATCCCCATCGTGCGTGCCTCCATGGCGTGCTCCACGGCCTCCGCCATCTTCTGCAGCTTCTCGATCCGGTCGGTCAGCAGCTCGTGCTGCCGGCGCAGGTGTTCGCGCGGGTCCGCGTCCGGGTCGTCGAGCAGGGCGGCGACCTCTTCGAGCGGGAAGCCGAGCTCGCGGTAGAACAGGATCTGCTGCAGCCGGTCGAGGTCGCCGTCGCTGTAGCGCCGGTGTCCCGCGTGGCTGCGCTCGCTGGGCGCGAGCAGGCCGATGGCGTCGTAGTGGTGCAGTGTGCGCACCGTCACTCCGGCGAAGCCCGCCACCTGTCCCACGGAGTAGCTCACTTCCGCTCCCTTCTCGGTACGCACTCCACGGTGGGCCCTCACGTGGCGTGAGGTGCAAGCCCGACGGTACGGGCCTACCGTCGTAGGCATGCCACTGCATCGTGGGGACGGCGAGGAACCGGACGCGGAGGGCGGCGGGGGCAGGCTCGCCGTCAATCCCTTCTACGGTGAGGCGAACCCGGTCGTCGCCATGACCGAGGCCCCGCCCAGGCACCGCCTGCCGCGCGCACCCCTGCCGCCGTCGACGGCGTACCAGCTGGTCCACGACGAGCTGATGCTGGACGGCAACTCCCGGCTCAACCTGGCCACCTTCGTCACGACCTGGATGGAGCCGCAGGCGGGGGTGCTGATGGCGGAGTGCCGGGACAAGAACATGATCGACAAGGACGAGTACCCGCGCACCGCCGAGCTGGAGCGGCGCTGTGTGGCGATGCTCGCCGACCTGTGGCACGCGCCCGACCCCTCGGCCGCCGTGGGCTGCTCCACCACCGGTTCCAGCGAGGCGTGCATGCTCGCCGGGATGGCGCTCAAGCGGCGCTGGGCGCGGCGCAACGCCGACCGGTACCCGGGTGCCCGCCCCAACCTCGTGATGGGCGTCAACGTCCAGGTCTGCTGGGAGAAGTTCTGCACCTTCTGGGAGGTGGAGGCGCGGCAGGTGCCCATGGAGGGCGAGCGGTTCCATCTCGATCCGCAGGCGGCGGCCGAGCTGTGCGACGAGAACACCATCGGGGTGGTCGGGATCCTCGGCTCCACCTTCGACGGGTCCTACGAGCCCGTCGAGGAGCTGTGCGCGGCCCTCGACGCCCTGCAGGAGCGGACCGGGCTCGACGTCCCGGTGCATGTCGACGGGGCGTCGGGCGCCATGGTCGCGCCCTTCCTCGACGAAGAGCTGGTGTGGGACTTCCGGTTGCCGAGGGTCGCCTCCGTCAACACCTCGGGCCACAAGTACGGGCTGGTCTACCCCGGTGTCGGCTGGGCGCTGTGGCGGGACCAGGAAGCCCTGCCCGAGGAGCTGGTGTTCCGCGTCAACTACCTGGGCGGTGACATGCCGACCTTCGCGCTGAACTTCTCCCGTCCGGGGGCGCAGGTCGTCGCGCAGTACTACTCGTTCCTGCGGCTGGGCCGGGAGGGGTACCGGGCCGTGCAGCAGGCGGCCAGGGACGTGGCCCGGAAGGTCGCCCGGGCGGTGGACCGGTTCGAGGACTTCCGGCTGCTGACCAGGGGCGACGAGTTGCCGGTCTTCGCCTTCACGACGGCGCCTCAGGTGCGGGCGTACGACGTCTTCGACGTCTCCCGGCGGCTGCGGGAGAAGGGCTGGCTGGTCCCCGCGTACACCTTCCCGCCGAACCGGGAGGACCTGTCCGTCCTGCGGGTGGTCTGCCGCAACGGGTTCTCCGAGGACCTCGCCGAGCTGTTCGTGGAGGATTTGGGCCGGCTGCTGCCGGAACTCCGCCGGCAGCCGCGGCCCCTGACCCGGGACAAGGGCGCGGCCACCGGCTTCCATCACTAGGGCCTGCTGCGACGACGGCCCTAACGGCTCAGGCGCGCGTACCGCCGTACCGCGAGCGGGAAGAACACCGCCAGGAGCAGCAGCGGCCACACGATCGCCGCTGCGACGTGGTCGGTGCCCGCACCGCGGAACAGGTCGCGTACGGCCGTCGCCGTGTGGGACATCGGGTTCCACTCGACGACGGTGCCCAGCCAGTCGGGCATGGTCCGGGGCAGGGCGAGGGCATTGGACAGGAAGCCGATCGGCCAGACCAGGATCTGCACCGCCTGCACCATCTCCGGCTTCCCGGCGACCAGGGCGAGGTGGATACCGATCCACAGCATGGCGAATCGGAACAGCAGGAGCAGTCCGACCGCGCCCAGGAAGGCGCCCGGACCGCCGTCCGGGCGCCAGCCGAGCGCATGGCCGATGCCCATCAGGACGAACACGGCGAGCGCCGACTGGAGCATGTCGGCCGCCGAACGGCCCACCAGCACGGCCCCGTTGGCCATCGGCATCGACCGGAAGCGGTCGACGACGCCCTTGTTGAGGTCCTGGGTGACCGCGATCATCGTGCCTTCGAGGCCGAAGGCCATGGTGAGCGCGAGCATGCCGGGCAGGAGGTAGTCGATGTAGGAGCCCTGGACGCCCCGGCCACCGCCGATGAGGTAGCCGAACATCAGCAGCAGCATCACGGGGAACACCAGGTTGACCACGACCTGCACGGGCTGCCGCGCCCAGTGGGCGAGTTCACGGCGGGTCATGGTCCAGGAGTCGGTCAGGGCGTGGGCGCTCATGCTCATGCGGGCTCCTTCACTCGGCGGTCGTCTCCCGTGAGGTGCAGGAACACCTCGTCCAGCGTCGGCCGGCGCAGTGCGATGTCCTCCGCCTCGATTCCGGCCCGCTCCAGGGCCCGTACGACACCGGAGAGCGCCGCCATCCGGTCGCTGACCGCGGCGCTGAGCAGGCGGCGGTCGGCGTCGACGCTCACGTCGTCCTTCGGTACGGGCAGCAGGGCGACGGCCGCGCCCAGCTGACCGGCGTCGCGCAGGACGACATCGATGCGGTCACCGCCGGTCAGCGCCTTGAGCTGGTCCGCGGTGCCGTCGGCGATGACGCGGCCGGCGTCGACGACACAGATGCGGTCGGCGAGTTGGTCGGCCTCCTCCAGGTACTGGGTGGTGAGCAGGACCGTGGTGCCGCCGCCGACCAGCGAGCGGACGGCGGACCAGACCTCGGCGCGACCGCGCGGGTCGAGGCCGGTGGTGGGTTCGTCGAGGAAGAGCACCTGCGGTTCGGTGATGAGCGAGGCCGCGAGGTCCAGACGCCGGCGCATGCCGCCGCTGTACCGCTCGACCGGCTTGCGCCCGGTGTCGGCGAGGCCGAAGCGCTCCAGGAGCTCGCCTGCCCGCACGCGCGCGCGGCGGGCGCCCAGATGGGAGAGGCGGCCGAACATCTCCAGGTTCTGGTGACCGTCCAGCCCCTCGTCCAGCGCCGCGTGCTGACCGAGGAGGCCGATGCGCAGGCGGACCTCGTACGCCTGGCGGAGCACGTCGTGCCCGGCCACCTCGACGCGGCCGCTGTCCGGCCGCAGCAGCGTGGACAGGACGCGGACCAGCGTCGTCTTGCCCGCGCCGTTCGAGCCGAGCACTGCGTGCACCGTGCCGCGGGTGACCCTGAGGTCGAGCCCGTCCAGTGCGTGCCTGCCGTTCTTGCCGCCGTACTTCTTGCGTGCCCCTTCGACGATGATCGCGGGGTCGGCCACTGACACTCCTTCGCTAGTCAAATTTGACTACAGCTTGAGGCTAATACCCCTGGACTGCATTAGTCAAACTTGATTAATGAGAGTCCTCGGGATGCCGCTCCCCCGTCGCGTACGGGTTGTCCTGATCCTCGGCGAGAATGCCGACGAACGGTTCGCCCTCGCCGGCGAAGGTGTAGGCGCCGCCCCGGATACGGTCGATGAGGCCGCGGGTCCACTCGGCGCCGGTGTCGGCGGAGTGCACCCAGAAGTTCATGATCTCGCCGATGTGACCGAGCTGGCCCGGACCGTCCTCGGGCGTGTAGTACTCGGTGACACCCTTGCGCCACTCCTCGATGCGGCGCACCCGCTCCTCCAGGAGGGCGAGGACCTCCTCACGGTCCAGGTCCACCATGAAGCCGAGCGCCGCCGTGAGCATGTCGGGGCGCTGGTCGTATGCCGTGAGGTACTCACGCACCAGCCCGAGGTACTCGGTGACACCCTGCTCGGTGATCTCGTACTCCGTGCGGGGCGGCCCGCCGACCGTGGACGGGGCGACCTCGTGCGCGAGCAGCAGCCCCTGCTTCGCCATCTGCTTCAGGGCGTGGTAGATCGAGCCGGGCTTGGCGTTGGACCACTCGTGCGCGCCCCAGTACTCCAGGTCGTTGCGCACCTGGTACCCATGGGCCCGCCCGTGCTGACGGACCGCGCCGAGCACCAGGAGACGGATCGCTGACATGGTGCCCAGAGTAGGGCCGGGCCGCCGGCGCGCGCCGGGCAGCCCCGCCCCGCAGCCCCGGTCAGAACGGGAACCCGCTCCTGCCGTGCTGGACCGAGATCCACTTGACCGTCGTGAAGGCGTCCAGCATCGTCTCGCCGTTGAGGCGGCCGAGGCCGGAGTGCTTCTCGCCGCCGAAGGGGACGATCGGCTCGTCGTGGACGGTGCCGTCGTTCACATGGAACATGCCCGTGTCGATCCGCTTGGCGAAGGCGACGCCCCGCTCGACGTCGCCCGTGTGGACGGCGCCACTGAGGCCGTACGGGGTGTCGTTGACCAGGCGTACGGCCTCCTCCTCGCCGTCGAACGGGATGAGGAAGGCGACCGGGCCGAAGACCTCCTGCCGGAGCAGGGCGGAGTCGGCGGGAACGTCGGTGAGGACCGACGGCTCGACCAGGTTGTCCGTCGTCGTGCCCCGCACCAGCGCCGTCGCGCCCTCGGCGATCGCCTGCTCGACCACGGCCGCGAGCGCGTCCGCCTGCGAGGAGTTGATGACCGGGCCGATGACCGTCTCCGGGTCGCGCGGGTCACCGGCCTTCAGCGACTTCACCTTGGCGACGAACTTCTCGGTGAACTCCTCCACCACCGAGCGGTCCACGAGCACCCGGTTCGCGGCCATGCAGACCTGGCCCTGGTGGACGTACCGGCTGAAGACCGCGGCGTCGACCGCGTAGTCGACATCGGCGTCGTCGAGGACCACCAGCGCGCTGTTGCCGCCGAGTTCGAGGACCGAGCGTTTGAACTGCGAGGCGCAGACGGTGGCGACGTGCCGGCCGACCTTGTCGGAGCCGGTGAAGGAGATGACCTTCGGGACGGGGTGCTCGATGAAGGCGTCGCCTATCTCCGCGATGTCGGTGATGACGACGTTGAGGAGCCCGGCGGGCAGGCCCGCGTCCTCGAAGATCTTCGCGACCAGGGAGCCGCCGCAGATCGGGGTGTTCTGGTGGGGCTTGAGGACCACGCCGTTGCCGAGCGCGAGGGCCGGGGCGACCGACTTGAGGGAGAGGAGGAAGGGGAAGTTGAAGGGGCTGATGACGCCCACCACGCCGACCGGCACACGGTAGACGCGGTTCTCCTTGCCGTCCGTCGGCGACGGGATGATCTTGCCCTCGGGGCGCAGCGCCAGATGGATCGCCTCGCGCAGGAACTCCTTGGCGAGGTGCAGTTCGAAGCCGGCCTTCAGCCGGGTGCCGCCGAGCTCGGCGATGATCACCTCGGCGATCTCCTGCTCACGGTCCTCGATCAGCCGCAGCGCCTTCTCGAAGACCGCGCGGCGGGCGTAGGGGTTGGTGGCGCCCCACTGCTTCTGGGCGCGGGCCGCCGCCCGGTACGCCTGGTCCACCTCGTCGACCGTGGCTATCGTGATCGACGCCAGCTTCTCACCGTCGTACGGGTTGAAGTCGATGATGTCCCAGGAGCCGGTGCCCGGGCGCCACTCACCGTCGATGTACTGCTGAGCCAGGTCGGTGAAGTACGACGACATGTGATCCCTCAATCCCTAGCGGAGACCCGGTCGACTGATCGCGGAAGCCTCGATCGGCTCGATCACCCTTGATCGTCCTCGCGGTCTGATCACACGTCATCGTACTTGTGTTTCAGGAGAGTTGGAGGAGACCCCGGAGAACATCCCGGCTCTCGTCCGGGCCCGGACTGTCGTGCTGGAGTTCCTTCAAAGCCGACTCGTACTGGGTGACGTCCTCGCGCTTGTCCAGGTACAGGGCGCTGGTGAGCTGCTCCAGGTAGACCACGTCCGACAGGTCGGACTCGGGGAAGCTGAGGATGGTGAAGGCGCCGGACTCCCCGGAGTGGCCGCCGAAGCTGAACGGCATCACCTGGAGGCGGACGTTCGGGCGCTCGGAGATCTCGATCAGGTGCTGGAGCTGCCCGCGCATGACCTCGCGGTCGCCGTAGGGGCGGCGCAGGGCGGCCTCGTCGAGGACGATGTGGAACTCGGGGGCGTTCTCGGAGACGAGGTACTTCTGGCGCTCCAGGCGCAGGGCCACACGCCGCTCCACGTCCGCCTCGCTCGCGCCCTTCATGCCGCGCCGCACGACCGCGCGGGCGTACTGCTCCGTCTGCAGCAGCCCGTGCACGAACTGCACCTCATAGGCGCGGATGAGACTGGCGGCGCCCTCCAGGCCGACGTAGGTGGGGAACCAGCTCGGCAGCACGTCGGAGTAACTGTGCCACCAGCCTGCGACGTTGGCCTCGCGCGCGAGGGAGAGCAGGGAGTTGCGCTCCACCTCGTCGGTGATGCCGTACAGGGTCAACAGGTCCTCGACGTCACGCGTCTTGAAGCTCACCCGGCCCAGCTCCATCCGGCTGATCTTCGACTCGGAGGCGCGGATCGAGTAACCCGCCGCCTCGCGCGTGATCCCGCGCGCCTCCCGCAGTCGCCTCAGTTGCGAGCCGAGCAGCATGCGCCGCACCACCGATCCGGGCTCTCCCGCGCTCACTTTCGCCAGCCTCCCCAACCGTCTTCAGGGCCCGCAGTCTGCCACTAAATCACTTCGAGCAGTACTCGTCCGATTACAGAGACGGAAAGAAGCCAAGGATTCCACTCAGGAAGGAGGCAACGTAGGGCACGGAGAGGGCGTGAAGTTGGCGGAAAAAATGGCCAACAAGCGGTACGGGAACGTCCAATTCGGTCACGTGCACGTGCATCTGCCCTTGCATCTGCTGTGCGCATCCGAAACCATGGTCCCGCGCAACCGCTGCATCGCAACGACCGCGAACTCCCGGGAGTGCCTCGCATGGGGACGAATGGATCGACCATGCTCAAGCCGTTACGGCAGGGCCTTCCGCCGCTGGATCCCGCAGACGTCTCCAGCGCCGCCTCCTGCGCGCTGCCCGCACGCTACGAGGCGGTGCGCGAGGCACGGAAGTTCACGCGGCGCACCCTGGACCAGTGGGAGCTGGGCGATCGCTTCGACGACGTGTGCCTAGTCGTCTCGGAGTTGGTGACCAACGCGCTGCGGCACGCGCTGCCGGCGGGTGCGCAGCGGACGCCGGAGCAGACGCCGCCGGTGCGCTTGCATCTGATGCGCTGGACCGAGCGGCTGGTGTGCGTGGTGCGTGATCCCAGCCATGACAGCCCGGTCGCGCGCGATTCCGAGGACTTCTCGGCCGAGTCCGGACGCGGCCTGTTCCTGGTGGACTCCTTCAGTGACGGCTGGGGCTGGCATCCGATGGCGGGGACGCTGAGCGGCAAGGTGGTGTGGGCGCTGTTCCGGTTGCAGCCCCCACCGGCGGCCGCTGCGGCGACGGCGTCGACGGAGTGATGAGCCGCGGCGTTCCCTGACGCCGTGACTCTACGCGCGTCATCCGGAGCGTACGGTCCTGTGCGGTACGAAAGGTGCCGTTGCGGCGGCCGACGAGCAGGTGGTCCGGTCAGCTCGCGATCAGATGGTCGAACTCGCCGTCCTTGATGCCGAGGAGCATCGCCTCGATCTCGGCGCGGGTGTAGACGAGGGCCGGGCCGTCGGGGAAGCGGGAGTTGCGTACCGCCACGTCCCCACCGGGCAGCCGGGCGAACTCCACGCATGAGCCCTGGGAGTTGCTGTGCCTGCTCTTCTGCCATGCCACCCCGTTCAGATCCGTGGCTGCCATGCCGTTGTACACGTCGTGGTCCACAGGTCGCTCCCCGGTGGTGCGGTGGCTTCGAGGCCATTGATGCCAGAGATGGTGCAGTGGTGGTGCACCGGTCAACTGTCCCGGATCATAGCTCTGATTCACGTGCATCTGCGTGAGCAGATGCACGTGCACGCGGGGTGGTCCTGCGGTTACTCGTGTGACGTACGCGGCCCTGCATGCGTTCCACCGCTTGCCCCGGGGCATCGCGTCGCATGCTGCCGAATCCCTCGCGCACTGCAAGAGACGCGTTCCGCGGCCTTCTTGTTCCACCGGCGCACGGCGGCACGAGGAGACTTGCACACGGACGCCGGCCGGGCACTCCCACCCGACCGGCGTGCGCGATCCCGGGTCAGCGGCTCCCGTACGGGAGCAGTGCCATCTCGCGGGCGTTCTTGATGGCCGCGGCCAGCCGGCGCTGCTGCTGGACCGTCACCCGGGTGACCCGGCGGCTGCGGATCTTGCCGCGGTCGGAGATGAACTTGCGGAGCAGGTCGACGTCCTTGTAGTCGATGTAGGTGATGCCCGCCTGGTCCAGGGGGTTGGGGCGGTTCTTGGCGGGATTGCGGTCGGGCTTGCGGGGCACGGGGTCAGACCTCCAGGAGGGTGTCGAAGGCGGGCGGGAGCTGCTTCCAGGCGTCGCGGCCGGCGGCGTACTCGGCATCGGTGAGCAGGCAGGACTCGAGGAGCTGCGCAAGGCCGTCGCGGTCGAGGGCGGGCGACGTGAAGACCAGGTGCTGGCAGCGGTCGCCGTGCTCGGGGTGCCAGTCCAGGGCGGCGGCGGCCCGGCGGACCGGCGGGACCATGTCCCAGGCGGCATCGGGGAGGGAGGCGAGCCAGGGGCCCGCGCTCTCCACGCACAGGGCGCCGCCTGCCGCGTCCCAGTGCAGGAGGACGTCCGGCTTGTCGGCCAGCCAGAAGCGGCCCCGGCTGCGGGCCGCCGCGCAGGTCAGGTCCTCCAGGGCCGCGTAGAGCCGCTCGGGGTGGAAGGGGCGGCGGCGGTGCCAGACCAGGGTGGAGACGCCGTGCGCGTCCGCCTCGGCGGGGAGCAGGGCGCAGGCCGGGTGCTGGGCCGCGTCCGCCGCCTCGACGTCGAAGCCGGCCAGGGCCGCCTGCGCGAGGGGGGTCAGGGGGCGGTGGCGCGCGGGCGGCACCGTCAGGTCGTCCGGGGCGGGCGGAGCGGAGGGCTGTGCGCCCGCCAGGTCGCCGTGGCCGAGCGGGACCTGACGGGCCGTCGGGTGGAGCTGGGCGAGCAGCTCTCGGTCCTCCTCGTCGGCCTCCGGGGAGTCGGTCACGGCCAGGACGGGGGCGTACTCCAGCTGGCGTGCGAACGTGTCCGCGACCGTGCGCTGGTCCGTCGCCGCGGCGGCGAGGCCCCGGTCGGCCAGGTCGTCGCCGTTGCCCAGGTACGGCAGGACCAGCGCCGGGTCGACCGCGGTGATCACGCCGGTGACCGTGAGCCCGCCCGCCGTGACCACCTCGGCCATGGCCTTCGGCTCGACCGAGTCCCACAGCTCGACGACCGCCATCCGCACGCCGCCGGTGTCCCGGATGCGGATCAGTTCCGGCACCAGGTCCTCGCGCAGGGCGCAGCAGGCGCAGTCGTTGACGAGGGGCGTCTCGTCGGCGCTCACGAGGCCGGTGGCGTCGCGGATCGTGCGCACGACCGTGCCGGCGGTGGCCGTCGCCAGGTCGTGGTGGAGTACGACGCTGCCGGGGACGTCCGCGAGCAGCTGGTCGACCGTCGCCCTGCGGGCCTCGGTGTGCAGGCCGCCGACGATCACGACGCTGAGCCCTGACTTCACGGCCATGGCGTCAGCCCTGCTTCCCGTACCGGCGCTCGAAGCGCTCGACGCGGCCGGCGGTGTCCAGGACGCGGGCGGTGCCGGTGTAGAAGGGGTGGCTGACGTCGGAGATCTCGACGTCGACGACCGGGTAGGTGTTGCCGTCCTCCCACTCGATCGTCTTGTCCGTGGGTACGGCGGCGAGCGTCGAGCGGGTGAGGAACGCGTGGCCCGCGGCCCGGTCGCGGAAGACCACGGGACCGTAGGCCGGGTGGATGTCCTTGCGCATCGGTGCTTCAGCGCTCCTCTCGGAAGTCGACGTGGCGGCCGACGACCGGGTCGTACTTGCGCAGGGTCATGCGGTCCGGGTCGTTGCGGCGGTTCTTCCGGGTCACATAGGTGTAGCCGGTGCCGGCGGTGGACCGGAGCTTGATGACCGGACGGAGTTCGTTGCGTGCCATGCTGCTATCTTACTGAAAATGAATTCCATTTACAGTCACGACGGAGGAGAGGTACGTCACCCGTGTCCGCCCACTGCATGCTGACCGGCGCCCGGCCCGGCTTCGGCAACACGATTTCCCACTCCCATCGGCGGACCTCCCGCCGCTTCGACCCCAACATCCAGACCAAGCGCTACTGGCTGCCCGGCGAGGGCCGGTACGTCCGGTTGCGGCTGAGCGCCAAGGGGATCAAGACGGTCGACGTCATCGGCGTCGAGGCCGCCGTCGCCCGTATCCGCGCCCGGGGGGTGAAGGTCTGATGGCCAAGAAGAGCAAGATCGCCAAGGACCGGCAGCGACGGGAGGTCGTCGCCCGGTACGCCGAGCGGCGGGCCGAGCTGAAGGAGATCATCCGGCGACCCGCCACGACCGAGGCCGAGCGACTGGCCGCCCAGCGGGAACTGCGGCGGCAGCCGCGCGACGCGAGCGCCACGCGCGTACGCAACCGCGACCAGGTGGACGGGCGCCCGCGCGGCTACCTCCGTACCTTCGGGCTGTCCCGGGTGAACCTGCGGGAGCAGGCGCACGCCGGACATCTGCCGGGGGTCCGCAAGGCCTCCTGGTAGGTCCGGCACAGGGTGGACGGGCCCGGCTCCCGGCTCCGACTGCCTGGTAACTTGCTGCGGTCGCTCCGGCCCGGTGGGCCGGCTCGGCCGCATGCCGACCGCTACAGCGTTGGGAGCCTCCAGTGACCTCGGCGAATTCCTCGTCCTCGCGAACGCTGCCGGGCCGTCGGCTGCGGGTCGCGGCCGTCACCGCGTCCCTCGCGGGGACACTCGTGCTGACCGCGTGCAGCGGCGACTCCAGCTCCGGCGACGAGCCCGCGCCCAGCGCCTCCACGCCCGGTGCCTCCGCGACCGGCGGTGCCGGCACCGGCGGCGGCAGCGGGGGTTCGGCGCCGTCGGCCGGCGGTCTGGCGGGCAGCTGGCTCGCCACCACCGACGGCAAGGCCGTGGTGCTCATGGTCAACGGCAAGGAGGCCGGGCTGTTCGCGACCGGCGGGACCGTGTGCAGCGGGAGCGCCGGTGAGGAGGACGGGACGCGGACGATCCGCTTGAAGTGCTCCGGCGGCGGCAAGGACCGCACGGTCGGCACGGTCGACTCCGTGGGGAAGACGCGGCTGAAGGTCACCTGGGAGAACGGCCTCGGCCAGGAGACGTTCACCCGGTCGGAGGGCGGCAAGCTCCCGACGGGACTCCCGACGGCCGGTCTGGGATCGTGATGCCGGACCGGTGCACCCCGCCCGGTCACCGGTGCCCACCGCCCCTACGCTGACACCACTTCCGAGGTCCCCATGCGCGCCACGTCCCTCGCCGTCCCCGCCCTCGCCGCGGCCCTCCTGCTGACCGCCTGCGACAGCGGCGGGGGCGGTGGGGACGGCGGCGGCAGCCAGGACGGCAGGGCCGGTTCCGCCTGCCAGGTGGGCGAGGTGGCCCTGCAGGTGGGCCCGGCCAACGCCGCCCCCGCCGCCGGGGACACCGGCAACGTGCCCGTCACCCTCACCAACCGCGGTGACTCCGCCTGCACCCTGGACGGGCTGCCCGGCGTCGACCTCCGGGCGGGCGGCAGCTCGACCGCCCTCAAGCCCGACGAGGGCGCCGTGCCGAGGAAGACGACCCTCGCCAAGGGGGCCACCACCTCCTTCACCCTCACCTACGTCCGCGGTGAGGAGGCCGGCGGCAAGAGCCTCGCCGCCGAGACGGCGGTGATCCGCCTGCCCGGGTCCGCCGAGACGCACGACTTCAGGTGGTCGTACGGCGCCGTCGCCCTGAAGAGCGACGGGAAGACCCCGGACGCCTCGGTGAGCGGGTTCCAGCGCAGCGGCGACTGACGCGGCTCAGCTGCCCAGCGGGCGACGAGGATCCACCTGGGCCCGGTCGGCCGCCTCGGAGCCCTCGACCCAGCCCGCCTCGTCGCTGACGCCGCGCAGGCGGGTCGTGGTCGTCTCGGGGAACATGCGCTCCATGCGGTCGGTCACCGCCACCTCGCGCGAGACGAGGACCGGGAGCAGGTCCTGCGTCACCGGCGTGCGTGCCGCCGTGGCCAGACGGGTGCCGACGCGGTGGGCGTACGCCGCCAGGAACGACTGCCGGAAGGTCTTGGTCCGCTTGCGGCCGCCCGCGCGCTGGGCGGCCTCCGCCTTGGTCATCGCGGTCTGGGCCTGCACGAGTATCGAGGTGTAGAGGAGCTCGACCGCGTCCAGGTCGCCCTCGAAGCCGACGACGGTGGAGAACCCGAAGGGTTCGTTCCACACGGCACGGCAGTGGTTGGCGGTGGCCACCGCGTCCAGCAGGACGGCCTTCGCCTGCTCGTACGGCGGCTCCACACCGATCCGGCAGGCGCCGGGGGCGTCCCTGCGCAGGTGGTCGCGGGCCGCGAGCAGGGCCTCGTCGACGCTGTGCCGGGCCATCAGCTCCTGCGCCTTGGCGCTGAGCGCCTCCGCCTCCTCGGGGAATCCGGTCGCCTCCGCCTTCGCCAGCAGCGCGCGGATGCGGGTGAGCATGCGGGACTCGGGTCCGGCGTGCCCGGTCGGCGGTGTCGCGGGGTCGTCCAAGGGCTCCAGCGCGGGCAGGCGCAGCAGGAGGCGGTACAGCTCCAGGACGGCGGTCGCGTGGGAGAAGCGGTCGGCGCGGGGCGGTGCTCCGGTCGGCAGGTCTTCCAGCTGGGCGTTCCAGCGGCGGCCACGGGGGCGGTCGTGCGGCCGCTGTGCGCGGATCAGGGCCGCGAGCAGTCGCACGTGCACGTCGTCCAGGTCCCGGCGCGCGAGCCGTACGACGTCGGCCGGCTGCCAGCCGCGCCGCCAGGCCGCCGCGAGGAACTCCTCGCCGCGCCGGGCGAGTTCGGCGTCCGCCCCGGCATCGGCGGCCAGGAGGGAGGCGCCGGTGTCGAGCGTGGTGTGCTCGGTGTCGTAGAGGGCGGCCTCGAAGGCGCGGTCGACGGTGCTGGGCGTGCTCACCAAGGGATGGTAGATCCGTCGCGGGAGACGCAGGAGCGCACCCGGCATCCGCGGTCGTGGAGCGCGGCGCCGCGGTGCTCGAAGCGGGGCGGAGCTCACATGGTCGGCCGAGGCCAGAGGGTGGGCTCGCCCGCCGCGCCGCGTGCTGCGGGCGCGGGAGGACGGCGCACGGACGGGCCGGACGGCTCCGGCTGGTGCCGGAGACGGGCGCACCCCGCGTTGCCGCGGCGCTCCGGGCGCTTGCCGCGGTACGAGCCGTCGGCCGACTTCGGCTCGGGCCGCGACTCTCTCGACGGCCGCTGCTCCACCGGGAGCCCCCGAACCACTGTCAACCATGAGTTGACACCTCTTCAGCGTCAACCTAGGGTTGACACATGTCGACGAACCCGAGCATCACGTCATCCGTACGTCTCGACGAACTCATCGCCGCCATCAAGAAGGTCCACGACGAGCCCCTCGACCAGCTGCAGGACGCGGTGATCGCCGCCGATCACCTCGGTGAGGTGGCCGACCACCTGATCGGCCACTTCGTGGACCAGGCCCGGCGCTCGGGCGCCTCCTGGACCGACATCGGCAGGAGCATGGGGGTCACCCGGCAGGCCGCGCAGAAGCGCTTCGTGCCGAAGGAGTCGGTCGACCTCGACCCGCAGGAGGGCTTCGGCCGCTTCACGCCGCGTGCCCGCAGCGTCGTGATGGCCGCCCACAACGAGGCCATCGCGGCCCGCAACCCCGAGGGCCGCCCCGAGCACCTGGTCCTCGGCCTGCTCGCCGAGCCGGACGGCTTCGCCGCCAAGGCGATCACGGCCCGGGGCCTCCCCCTGGACGCCGTACGCCAGGCGGCCACCGCGGCACTCCCGCCCGCCTCCGACGAGGTCCCCGAACTCATCCCCTACGGCTCCGACGCCAAGAAGGCCCTGGAACTCACCTTCCGCGAGGCCCTGCGCCTCGGCCACAACTACATCGGCACCGAGCACATCCTGCTGGCCCTGCTGGAGTTCGAGAACGGCCAGGGTGTCCTGTCCGGCCTCGGCCTCACCAAGGAAGCGGTGGAGGCGTACGTCGTCGAGGCACTCGCCCCGTTCCTCACGGGCCGTGAGCACGCCGGGCAGGAGGCGGCCGGCGAGCAGGGCGAGGCGCAGGACTGAGGGCGTTGTCAGACCCGGGTGCCACACTCGCGGCATGACCGACCGGTGGGCACTCGCTCCGGCCGAGGAAGGCGGCGTCGAGACCGCCCCCCTCGGCCCCGACGGGCTGCTCGCCGGACCGGTGCGGCGGGAGCCGGACCTGGCGGAGGCCGTGCGGGGGCGGCCGCAGGTGGCGCGGTGGGTGTGGCGGTCCACCGCCGAGGTGGGTCCGCGCCTGCTCGCCGCGGGGGTGCGAGTGGAGCGGTGCTACGACATCGAGGCCGCCGAGACCCTCCTGCTTGGGCACGAGGGGCGGTACGGCGAACCCAGATCCGCCGCCGCTGCCCTCGCCCGGCTGCACGGCGGCCCCGTGCCGCCCGATCCGCCCCAGCGTTCGGCCGAGCCCGGCTCGCAGTCCTCGCTCTTCGAGCCGCAGGCGGTCCATGTGCCGCTCGCCGACCTCCTCGAGGTCTACGCCGACCAGCAGCGGCGGCACGACACGACCGCGCATCCGGAGCGCATGCGGCTGCTGACGGCGGCCGAGTCGGCGGGCATGCTGGTCGCCGCCGAGATGAACCGGGCCGGGCTGCCGTGGAGCGCCGAGGTGCACCGCCGGGTGCTGCACGAACTGCTCGGCGAACGGTATGCGGGCGGCGGGGAGCCGCGCCGGCTGGCCGAGCTGGCGGACGAGGTGTCCGCCGCGTTCGGGCGCCGGGTACGGCCCGATCTGCCGGCCGATGTGATCAAGGCCTTCGCGCAGGCCGGGATCAGGATCAGATCCACCCGCCGCTGGGAGATCGAGTCCCTCGACCATCCGGCCGTGAAGCCACTGGTCGAGTACAAGAAGCTGTACCGGATCTGGGTGGCGCACGGCTGGTCCTGGCTGCAGGACTGGGTGCGCGACGGACGGTTCCGGCCGGAGTTCCTAGCGGGTGGCACGGTCACCGGCCGGTGGGTGACCAACGGCGGGGGCGCGCTGCAGATCCCGAAGGTCATCCGGCGTGCCGTGGTCGCCGACCCCGGCTGGCGGCTCGTCGTGGCCGACGCCGACCAGATGGAGCCGCGGGTGCTCGCAGCGATCTCCCGCGACCCGGGGCTGATGGAGGTGGCCGGCCGGGAGACCGACCTCTACCAGTCCGTCTCCGACCGCGCCTTCTCCGGCGACCGCGACCAGGCCAAGATCGCCGTGCTCGGTGCCGTCTACGGACAGACCTCCGGCGACGGCCTGAAGAACCTCGCCGCGCTCAGACGCCGCTTCCCCAGGGCGGTGGCGTACGTCGACGAGGCGGCGCGGGCCGGGGAGGAGGGCCGGCTCGTGCGGACGTGGCTGGGGCGGACGTGCCCGCCGGCGGCGGGGGCGACGGAAGACGCCGCCGAGGAAGCGGGGATCCCCATGGCGGACACCCCGAGCGAGCCCGCCGAGGGCGGCGGACCACAGGAGTGGGTGCCCGGCTACGCCTCCACCAACGCCCGCGCCCGAGGCCGCTTCGCCCGCAACTTCGTCGTCCAGGGCAGCGCCGCCGACTGGGCCCTGCTGGTGCTCGCCGCGTTGCGGCGCGCCTGCGCGGACATGGCGGCGGAACTGGTCTTCTTCCAGCACGACGAGGTGATCGTGCACTGCCCGAAGGAGGAGGCCGAGGCGGTCGTGACCGCGATCCGCGAGGCCGCCGACCTGGCCGGACGGCTCACGTTCGGGGAGACGCCGGTGCGGTTCCCGTTCACCACGGCGGTGGTGGAGTGCTACGCCGACGCGAAGTGATCAGACCGGTCCGGTCGCGTCCAGCAGCCGCCTTAGCTCCTCGACGACCGCCCGCTCGTCCGTACCGTCCAGCGCGTCGAGAGCGGTGCGCCATTCGGCTTCGGCGTCCCGCGCCCGGCCCGTTTCCCGCAACAGCAGACCGTGCTGGTGACGGGCCAGCCCGCCCATGAAGCGGTCGGCACGGGCATCGGCGCGGGCCAGGAGTTCGGCGCACTCCCGGGTGGCGCGCTCGGTCTCCCCCAGCAGGCGCAGCGCGCGGACCAGGCCGAGGCGGGTCTGGGACTCGCCGTGCCAGTCGCCGTGGCCGCCGAGGATGCGCAGGCTCTCCTCGAAGTGCGTGGCCGCCGCCGCCGGTTCGCCGAGGCTGAGGTGGGCGTAGCCGATGTTGCAGTGGGCGGAGTGCTGCACGATGACGTTGCCGATCTCGTCGCCGATGGCGAGGGAGCGGCGGTGCTGCTCGATGGCGGCCCGGGGGTCGGTGTGCTCGTAGAGGTTGCCGAGATGGCTGTAGGTCACGGCCTCGCCGTGCGGGTCGCTCAACTGCCGTGAGTACTCCAGGCTCCGGCGCAGCGCCCGGCCCGACTCGGCGTAGCGGCCGAGCCCTTCGAGCAGCAGGCCCCTGTTGTTGAGGCAGCGGCGCATCCAGGAGACCACGCCGAGCCGCCGCCAGATCGTCAGTGCCCGGTCGTTGAGGTGGAGGGCCTCGGCCTGCCGGCCGGTCAGGAAGTGCAGGCCGGCGAGGTCGCCCAGCGCGTACGCCTCGGCCGCCGCGTCCCCGAGCCGCCGCGCGAGTCGGAGCGCGGTCCGGCCGAGCACCTCCATCTCGGCGACACGGCCGCTGCGTTGGAGGTAGGGGAAGAACAGGCGGATGAGAGTGGTGAGGAGAGCGGCTCTTCGGGTGCCTTCGCTGTCGTCGGGGAAGCCTGCGACGTCGCCGCCGTCGCCGTCGCCGTCCCTGCTGTCGCCGCCGTCCTCGCTGCCGTCGTCCTCGCTGCCGTCGTCCTCGCTGCCGTCGTCCTCGCCGCCGCCGGCATCGCCGTACCGCTCCGCCAGGGCGAGGATGTTCTCCAGCTCCGTATCGCCCCAGGCGAAGGCGTGTTCCGCGTCGGGGAAGGGGGGCACCGTGTCGACGGCCGCGGCGTGGTCCGGCGGTTGGCCGGCGGTCGGGCGGCGGCGGTCGTCCTGGTCGAGGCCGGGCTCGACGATGGCGGTGAGGGCACGCTCGGCCACGGCCGCGTACCAGCGCAGGGCGGTGTCGGTGAAGTCGCCCTCCGACGCGGCCAGTTCGCGGGCGAAGTCACGGACGAGGCCGTGGGGGGTGTAGCGGCCGTACGCCGTCTCTTCGAGGAGGGCCACGTCGACGAGGCGGTCGAGGGCGGCCTCGGCGCGGCGTTCGTCGGTGCCGGTGAGGCGGGCCAGCAGGGGTGCCCCGTACGCGGGCAGGTCGACGGCGCCGATGCGGCGCAGGGCGAGCGCCGCGTCCCGGTCGGCCTCGCGCTCGGATGCGGCGAGGGCGTCGTGGGCGACGGCGAGGGAGCGGCGGACGCTCAGGTCGTCGTACTCCAGGTGGTGCAACCGGCTCTCTGCGTCGGCCAGTTGCCGGGCGAGCACCTCCGGGGTGAGGGCACTGCGGGCGGCCAGGCGGGCGGCGACGACGCGGAGGGCGAGCGGGAGGCCGCCGGTGAGTCCGACGAGAGGGTGGACGGCGTCGAAGCAGTCACCGGCGGGGGCGGCCACGGGGTCGCCGCCTCCGACGGCACGGTCACCGCCGCCCCGCCCGGAAGCCGCGCACAGCAGGGCCGCGCTCTCCTCGGCGGTCAGGGGCGTGAGCAGGAAGCGGTGGACGCCGTCCAGGGCCGTGAGCGGGGAGCGGCTGGTGACGATCACCGCGCAGCCGGGGCCGGCCGGGAGCAGCGGCCGTACCTGGGCGGCGCTCGCGGCGTCGTCCAGGACCATGAGCGTGCGGGTCGGCGCGAGCAACGAACGCAGCAACGCGGCCGCCGCGTCCGGGTGTTCGGGGATGGAGCGGGGGTCGGCGCCGAGGTCACGGAGCAGTGCGGTCAGGGCCTGGCCCGGGGTGAGCGGGGGCATGCCGGGGGTGGCCCCGTGCAGGTTGACGTAGAGCTGGCCGTCAGAGAAACGATCCGCCAGCCCGTGTGCGACCTGCAGCGCGAGCGCGCTCTTGCCGACACCGGCCATACCGCTGATCACGGCGACGGTGGGCCGCCGCGCGGAGGCGGGGGCAAGCCGGCGGCGCAGGTCCTGAAGTACGGCGGCACGGCCGGTGAAGTGGGCGGGCGGCGGAGGCAGCTGGGCCGGAAGGGGTGGCCGAGGGAAGGGGTCCTGGGGTGGGGCGGCGGGCTCGGCGAGGGGCGGGGTGGCGGGCGCGCCCGGTTCCCTCGGGGTCGGCACCGCCGACACGGCCGTCCCAAGGTCAGCGGGTCCGGCCGGAGCGTCCCCCTCCTGGCCGGCTTCCTCCTCGCGGACGGCCTTCTCATCGCGCGTGGCGTCGCCGTCCCCGGCGCCGCGGATCAAGGCGCCTTCGCGTTCGGCGGTGACGGGGACGGCGTCACGGACCCCGCCGCCCTCCCCGCCGGCCGTACTCTCCGACGCCCCTCGCAACACCTCCACGTGCGCCTCCCGCACCCCCGCCCCCGGCTCCACGCCGAGTTCCTCGATCAGGCGGGTGCGCAGATCACGGTGGACGGCCAGGGCCTCCGCGCGGCGGCCGGTCCGGTGCAGGGCGAGCATCAGCTGGCGGTGGAAGGACTCACGCAAGGGGTGCTCGGCGGCCAGCTCCGCCAGTTCCGGCACGAGGGCGTCGAGGCGCGGTCCCCCCACGCCGAGCCCGGCGTCATGCAGCCACTCCAGGAGCTGCAGCCGTGCCTCCGCCAGCCGCTGGACGAGCGCGTAACCGCCCACCTCGGCGGGCAGGCCGGACAGGGGCGTACCCCGCCACAGCGCGAGCGCCGCCGTGCACTCGCCCGCCGTGCGCTCCCAGTCCCGGGCCGCGTGCGCGGCACGGGCGGCGACGACACGGCTCACGAAGACGTCGACGTCCAGCTCGCCTTCGTCGACGCGCAGCACATAGCCGGGCGGCACCGCCCGCAGCCGCTCGGGGTCGTCGAGCAACCGGCGCAGCCGGGCCACGTGGTTGTGCAGCGAGGCACGCGCGGACGCGGGCGGCGCCCCGCCCCACAGCACGTCCGTGAGCGACTCCACGGAGACGACCCGGCCGCCTTCGAGCAGCAGCGCGGCGAGCAGGGCCCGCACCTTGGGGCTGCTGATGGTCCGGACGGTGCAGTCGGACACGTCGGCGGAGTCGGGGCGGGGATTTCGGCCGTCGTGGGAGCCGTTCGCGGCGGCCCGGACCGGCTCAGCGGTCCGCGTCGCCGGGTCCGTCCGGCCGCCCGCTTCGAAACGGTCCTCGTAGAGAACCGGCGGCCCCAGCAGTCCGAACCGCAGCCCGCACCGCTTCACGCCGCCCACTGCCTTCCCACGCGGCGGGCCCACGCCCGCGCCTTCGCTCCGGCGGAATGCTCGTACGACCTCGTACACCCCCCCACGACCGGCGGACGAGAACCACCGTACGTGGCGGAGATCCGCCCCTGCCCGACGGTTTCCCGCCACCTTTCATTGATGCTCGTCGGGCGGAAAACGTTCCCTCCCGGGGACTCTTCCGGTACCGTCCGTCGACTTCACGCCAACTGAACGCAGCTGAAGCGGAACACCGTTGGCCACATGTTAGCGATCCGTTGGTGTGGCCTGATGTGATCACTGCATCGGATCTGGCCCGACGGTGCGCGCGTAGAACGCGCAGCTCGGGGGAGTGTCGCCGCCGCGGCCGGGTCCGGGGACGCATGTGGGCCCCGGTCGGCGGAGGTGAACGACCGGGGCCCGCGTCCCTCCTTGCGCCCCTGCCTCGGTCAGATGACCGGCGGCCGCCCCAGCCGGCACAGCCGCCACACCGTGCGCCAGCGCATGGGCCGCCGCTCACCGGCCGGCTCCCGAAGGCCCTCCAGGAAGCCCCCGAACCAGGCGCGCAGACCCGCGGGCGACGAGCGATTGCGTACGACGGTGAGGAGCACCCACACCCCGAGATGCACGGGGATCAGCGCGAGCGGCAGTCGGCGGCGGGTCAGCCAGACCCGGTTGCGGGCGTTCACGCGGTAGTAGACGGCGTGCCGGGCGGGCGATGTCTTCGGGTGCTGGAGCAGCAGTTCGGGAGCGTAGAGGATCCGCCATCCCGCGTCGGCGGCCCGCCAGGCGAGGTCCGTCTCCTCGTGGGCGAAGAAGAACTCGCCGGGCCAGTCCCCGGTCTCGGCCAGCATCGACATGCGCAGCGCGTGGCCGCCGCCGAGGAAGCCGGTGACGTACCCGCCCCGCAGCGGATCGGAGCCGCCGATCCTCGGCACGTGCCGCTGCTGTGTCTCGCCGTGCTCGTCGGCGATGCGGAAGCCGACGATGCCGAGCCGGTCGTCGGCGGCGTACAGATCACGGACCCGGCGCAGTACGTCGGCGTCGACGAGGAGCCCGTCGTCGTCCAGCTCGACCACGACGTCGACGTCCCCGAAGTCCCGCAGCCGGGCGAGGGCGGCGTTGCGGCCACCCGGGCAGCCCAGGTTCTCGTCCAGCTCGATCGGGGTGACCTCGCCGGGCAGCCCCAGCCGTTCGGCGAACTCGGGCAGCGGACAGCCGTTGCCGACGACGACGATGCGGGCCGGGGCGAGGTCCTGCTCGGCCACGGACCGAAGCAGCGCGTCGACGTCGTCGGGGCGGTTGCCCATCGTCACCACGGCGACGGCGATCCTCGGTTCCGCCATGCCCGTCCCTCACTTCGTCCCGGCTGCAACTACCGGCGGATGCTAGCCGTTCACGATGAGGACGTCTCCAGTACGCCGAATCGCAGGGCGAGTCGGCCGTCATGGGCGGCGGTTCGCACGGTTCTCCCGGCACCGTGCGAACCTCCGGCCCGACCGGTCCTCCCCCGACGCCGCGGCCCCGACGGCGGGTTCAGACGCGCAACGGGTTGTGGCGGACCGCCGCCATCACGTACCAGGCGGTCGCCCCCAGGTGCCGGTACGGGTAGTAGCCGAAGCCGAATCCGGTGTCGAGCGGGCTGCTGGCCGACACGACGCCGGACCGCTCGGGCAGCGCCCGTCCGCCGACGGTCTGGCCCGCACCGAGCAGGTCCTGAGCCCGCTCGATGGAGTCCATCAGCCGCCGTGCCCGCCCCTCGTCACCCGGCCGGTTCCGCTCCCGCAGGCAGAGCGCCAGATGAGCGGTCCCCTCGAACCAGACGCCGTTGCGGTCGGGCCGGGGCTGGCCCTCGGCGATCGGGGCGTCCTCGTTCGCCAGGAGACTGGCGGAGCTGAAGGTGACACCCTCGTACGACTGTCCCTCCGGCACCGTGCTGTTGCGCCGGCCGGCGTGGTCGAGGACTGCCAGCTCGCGCGCGGTCCAGTCCAGCGACCGGGCGTGGGCGCCGGAGTCGAGGGCGAGGTACGTCCAGGTCTGGGTGTCCTCGGGAATCGGAGAGGTGTTGACGGTGACCCCGTCGTTGGTGCCGGTGTAGAAGAAGCCGCCGTCCGCGTCCCACATCTTCGCCAGGAACGCCCGGGCCCGGGCCCGCCGCTCCAGCCACACCCGGTCCCCGGTGAGCCGGGCCAGCCGCCCGAAGAGGCAGACGAGGTCGGTGTTGTGCTCGGTGGAGGTGAAGGGCAGCTTCCCGCCGGCCCCGTCGACGCCGAACTTGTACCCGCCGAGCGGCTCGTCGGTACGGCCGTTTAGCTCGATCCACTCCCCGATCCGCACGGCGCCCGCGAGGAACCGCCCCTCGCCCGTCCGCCGCGCGAGCGCACTGAGCGCGATCCCGGCCCAGGCCATGTCCCCGACGGCCGTGCCCGTGAACCCGAACTGCGTCCCCACGTTGGCTGTGCCGTCCGCCCGCACGAACCCGTCGGGCTGCCGGGAGCCGTCGTAGAAGGTGTACGGCCCCACGTTGTACGCCTGCCGCAGCCGGCCGTCGTCGTGGACCGGGTCGTGCCGCTGGGCGTACAGCAGGGCGTCCCCGAGTGCGACGGCACGGGACCGTCCGTCGGTGGTGCGGGTGGCGAGGAGGGCGAGGATCGCCAGGGCGTTGTCGTAGGTGAAGGCGGTGCTGAACAGGCCGGCCTGGTCGGCGTAGCTCTGGGCGAGGCGGACGGGGCCGTGGTCGGGGTAGGCGTCCATCGCGGCGGCGAGGAAGCCCTGGCCGCGGCGCCGGGCGGAGGGCCCGCCGGAGTACGTACGCGTCCCGGCCAGTGCGGTGCCCGTACCGGCCCCGGTGAGCAGGGCGGCGCCGAGGCCGGCACCGATGAGGGTGCGACGGCTGAGCGCCGCGCTCTGTCTGTCCGTCCTGCGGGTCTTGCCGTTCATGGGTCTCCCTCGGCGGGTCTTGAGAGCGCTCTCAAATGCGCGCTCATTGTGCTGGGGCGCACGGGGGCGGGTCAACGGTCGCGACTGGATGGGGCATTGCGGTGGGGCCGCGGTCGGGGGAGGGAGACGGTGGCAGTGCCAGGGGGCACGAACGTCGTACGAGCGCGCCGGCGGCTCGTACGCAGAGCCCGCCGACCGGGAGATCACCGGCGCGCACGGATCAGTCCGTGCATGATGGGAAGCCGTCAGCACAGGTCACGTCCGACGCGCCCGGCACCTCCGGCGCCCCGGACTCCGGTGCCCGCACACCGGGCACCGGCGACGCCCCTGCCGCCACCGGCATCCCGCCCGAGCCCACTGGTGCCGCCCGCGCCGGACTGCCGCGGGCCCTCGCCGCGGCCGACCAGGACACGTCGAGCACGAGGACAAGGCCGTCGACGCCGCGCGCAACCAGTGCTCGGCCATCAGCAGCGGCGGCCGCGAGCTCGACCGGTCGGCCGCGCAGCGCTTCACGTACGAGGACGTCACCACCACCGAGGCACAGGGCAAGCAGATCAACGAGGCGCTGAGGGGCCTGGGGTTCTGCAAGGGCTGACCGTACGGACACCGGCGGACCGAGCGGACTCGGCGACGCCCGGCGGCGGGCCGGCTCGGTCGCGGTGTCCGCGCTCAGCTGTCGACGACGGCGAGGTGGTACGTCGTGTCCACCCAGAACCCGCCGGTGGTGCGCGCCTTGATCTCGATCACGTAGTGGCCGGCGGGCAACGGATCGAGCGCACACCAGAGCCCCCAGGCGATACGCCGCCGCTGAGCCGCCCGGAAGGGCTTCGACGTGAACTCCCGCATCGGCAGCGGAACTCCGTTGAGGAACACCTCGGCCTGCGCGACCGCCATCACCATCGGCTCGCGGGAGGTCAGCGTCTGCGACCGCTGCGTGTTGAACACCGGGAAGAAGACCGGCCGCCCCGAGGGCATCGAGCAGCGCCGCACCACGCGACCACCGTAGGTGCCGGCCAGGAACCACACGTCGTCGGGCTGGCGCCAGTTCGCGAACTCTCCGGTCCGGTCCCTGACGGGGCTGCGGTCCTCGGGCGCGGACAGCGCCCACTGCCACCAGCGGGCAGCGAGCTCACCGCCACGTTCGGGCCCCAGCTCGGTGAAGTCCTCTCCGACCGGCACGAACTCACTCACGAATCCCCCACCCCTCCACTCGCCACTCGCCACTCGCCACTCGCCACGCGATGCGCGATGCGCGATGCGCGATGCGCGATGCGTCCGCATGATCACCCGACGTAGAGGTGCGCAGATAGGCGCGACCTCGTAGTGCCGGGTGTCTTCGTTCGAACCGGTCCCCCGGATCAGGGCGCCCCGCCCGAGCGCGCGTTGCGTGCCGCGTTGATGCGGCGTACCGCGGCGAACAGGGGCAGCACTGCCGCAAGGGTGACCTGGAGCGTGCAGCCGGTCACCAGAAGGGTCTCGGACCCGGGGACATCGCCGGCCCAGGCGACCAGACAGCCGATGTTGACCGCCGCCCACCCGACCGTGGCAGACGCCATCACGCCCGTGGGCTTGGGGTACTCCACCCGGCTCACCATGAGCCAGGCGACGCCGAGGACCGCGCCCAGCGTGACCACGAAGGGCAGTTCGAGCAGGACGACAGAGACGACGGTGAGCGCGGCGAACGGGATCGGCATCCCCTGGAACATGCCGTCCTGCATCGTGGTGACGGAGAAACGCGCCAGGCGCAGCACGCCGCCCAGCAGTACGGCGACGGCGGCCACGACGACGAGCCCCAACTGGGCGTCGTGGCTCACGAGCCCCCACACCAGCACGAAGTACGCGGGCGCGAGACCGAAGCTCACGAGGTCCGACAGGTTGTCGAGTTCGGCCCCCATCCCGGAGCTGCGGAACCTCCGTGCCACCAGCCCGTCGCACAGGTCGAAGAGCGAGGCCGCCAGGATCAGCATCACGGCGGCGGCCGCCCCCTGCCTCACCGAGCCGTCGCCACGGCCCTCGGTGAGATAGGGGACCAGGACGGCGGTCGTGATGAAGTAGACGGAGGAGAAACCGCAGACCGCGTTGCCGAGCGTCAGCACATCAGCGACCGACAGTCTCGACGGAGGCGGTTGGCGAACTGTCTCCACGGCGGGCTCTTCAGCCCGCGACGCTGACGTCTCGGGTTCGGTGAGGGGCAAGGCTTCTCTCCTACGCACGATCTGCGGCGGTCACCAGTGGCGAGCATCATCGCAGCGGGGCGATCGCGGCGGCAGCCGGGGCCCACCTCGATCAGCACGAGCTCCGACCGGCGCAAGCTCTCCGCCGGCCGGTACGCGTCTGCTGCAGACGTCTCCCACACGCCCGAGGCGTGACGCCCCACGCACTCACGTGGATGACGTCGTCCATGCGGTCCACCGGGTCACGGTCCGCTTCGTCAGGTCGCCGCGTCCCCATGCCGGAGCACATCCGACCTGACGTTCGAGTGGAGCCGCCTTCGGGATTCGAACCCGAGATGTGTTGCAGTTCAGGGGTCACTCTCCGTGATAGAGGCGGGGCAGGTCGATCAGTTCAATCGTGGAGTCGTTCTTTGCGAGGTGATTCAGCTCATCGGTGAAGCCGGTGCCGCTGAAGCAGTACAGCCTCGTCTCCTCGGTAGCCGTGCCACGCCTGGTCAGGAGGGAACGGATGTGCCGGAGGCGTTCCAGATGGCCGGCTCCCATCACGTCACTCCACTTCGCTTCGCCGATGGCGAGCAGCACCTGGCGCCCCTCTTGGCTCTCGCCGTGGACTGCGACGTCGACCTCGTGGCTGATCCTGGCAGCCGGGTCGTTGACGGTTCCGCCGGCGACGCGTGTGACGTGTCCGCCCTGAGTGTCGGGTGCCGCATGCCAGCGGGCCCATTCCCGGCAGACCTGCTCGAAGTGCGGACCGACGACTTTGCTGCGGAAGGTGGACTGGGCTCGGCGCCATACGTCGGGCGCCCGGCCGGGGCGTTCCAGATCACCCCAGGCCGGGCGCATGACCGCGTGGTAGAAGGTGACGAGCGGTTCGGCGATGCGGTAGGCGGAGCGGTTGCGGCGAAAGGCATCGGCTTCGTGTGTGATCATGCCGACGTCCTGGAGAACGCTCAACGGGTGGGCGAGGTCGGTGGACTTGCGCCCCAGATAGTCGGCGATGCCGCCACGAGCCGCGTTACCCGCGGCGATGGCCGCCAGTACCGAGTGATACAGCGCGGTGTCGTGGAGTTCGGGCTCCTCGGCGAGAAGATAGCGGGCCTCCCGGAAGAGCGGCCTCGCCGGGTTGAGCACGGCGCGGATGACCCAGTCGTCGAAGTCACCCGGCCCGGCAGGGGTGTCCCCCTGAGTGAACTCACGCCGGTAGGCAGGCGTACCCCCGACGATGGCATTGGTCAGCAACGCCGTGCGCGGGTCGTCGATCTGCCAGAACTCGGCAGCGAGCCGGAAGTCCAGCGTCGGGACCACGAGTTCGAGGCCGGCTCGGCCACGCAGCGGAGCATTGCCGGACAGCAACCGGCCCATGAACGACAGCGCGGAACCGCACAGCAGCAGACGCACGGGGGTGTTGGTGTGCTGGGCAGCGGGGTCCAGAGCGCGCTGGATGATCGAAGGCAGGGAGGGAGATGCCTTGGCGAGGAAGGGGAACTCGTCGATGACCGCCACGGTGGGGCCGCCCGCGTCGGCGATGCGCATGAGTTCCGCGACCGCCTCGTCCCAGTGCGCGAAACGGAACGGAGTGGGCTGCCCTCGATAACGGGCCAGTGCCTCACCGAACTGACGCAGGGCGTCGGCCTCGGTGGTCTCGGTAGCGGTGAACATGAAGCCGCCACTGGCACGAGCGACGGCGTCGAGCAGGAAGGTCTTGCCCTGTCGGCGACGACCGGAGACCACGCCCAGCGTGGCCCGCGGGCCCGGCAGGGTGGCGAACCGGGTGAGCTCGGACCATTCGAAGGCACGGTCGAACATCTCGGCGGGCTTGTCCACGGCACCCTCCTGCATATAGATGCAGTTATTATAGCTGCGCTTATTCACTACCGCCGATGGGCCCATTGCGGGCGGCGGAACCCCGAGAGTACGGCGGCGCACCTCGCGCGTACGGCACTCACACCCCCGCCCTCACCCCGGACGGCACCACCAGGCCGACGCGACATCCACAACCTGGCCGGAGTCAGCACTTCCCGCTCGGCCGCCCGCCAGTAACGCCAGCTGACGCAATGGCAGTTGCAGCGATGCGCTCCCCTCCCGCACTCCATTGCCAACCAGGAACCGATCGGGCAGAGGCGAACTCTCAAAACCACGCGGTCAGAGGGGCATCCGCACGCACGCCCCGGGGAACTCCACCCCCACAGGCTCCGACCTAGGCATTGCGCCTGCGCAGGTCAACCGCCACAGTCCAGCCCGGACGACGCAACACGAACAACAGAAAACCCCAGGTCAAAGACCTGACCTGGGGTTTGAGAAGAGCCGCCTTCGGGATTCGAACCCGAGACCTACGCATTACGAGTGCGTTGCTCTGGCCATCTGAGCTAAGGCGGCACGCCGTCCGCACTATGGTGCGATCGGCAACGTCGGTAAGTCTACACAGTTTCCAAGGCGCTCCGTACCAACCCCCTCCCCGGCCGCGATCAACGCGATGAGCAGCGCTTTCCGTCCGTCGGCGGGGTCCCCCGGAGGAGATACGCGTTGATCGTGTCGTCGACGCACGCACTGCCCCGCCCGTAGGCCGTGTGGCCGTCACCCTCGTAGGTGAGCAGGCGGGCCGAGGAGAGCTGGTGGGTCAGGGCGCGAGCCCAGCGGTACGGGGTCGCCGGGTCGCGGGTGGTGCCGACCACGACGATCGGGGACGCGCCCTTCGCCACGATGCGGCGCGGCTCACCGGTCGGGGCCACCGGCCAGTACGCGCAGTTCAGGGTGGCCCAGGCCAGGCCCTCGCCGAACACCGGCGACGCCTTCTCGAAGGCGGGCAGCGCCTCGCGGACGTCGTCCGGAGTGGCGAAGGCGGCCGGGAGGTCGAGGCAGTTCACGGCCGCGTTGGCGAACATCAGATTCGTGTAGCTGCCGTCGGCGTCGCGCTCGTAGTAGCTGTCGGAGAGGGCGAGCAGGCCCGCGCCGTCGTTCTCCCGCATCGCCTCCGACAGCGCGTCGCGCAACAGCGCCCAGGCCCCCTCGTCGTACATCGCGGCGATCACGCCCGTGGTGGCGAGGGACTCGCCGAGCTTGCGGCCGTGCGCGTCACCGGTCGGGACGGGCCGGGCGTCGAGCTTGCGGAAGAACGCCTTGAGGTTCTTGCCGACGTCCGCGGCCTTCGTACCCAGCGGACAGTCCGGCTGTCGCACGCAGTCGCGCGCGAACGCCCGGAACGCCGTCTCGAAGCCCGCCGTCTGGTCGAGGTTCATCCTGCGGGCGGGCAGGGAGGGGTCCATCGCCCCGTCCAGGACCAGCCGGCCCACCCGGTCCGGGAAGAGTCCGGCGTACGTCGCTCCGAGGAACGTTCCGTACGACGCCCCCACGTACGTCAGCCTCTCGTCGCCGAGCGCCGCCCGCGCGATGTCCATGTCCCGGGCCGCCTCGGCGGTGGAGACATGGCGGAGCAGCCCGGGCGCGTCCGCTCCGCAGCCTTCCGCGAACCTCTTGAACGCGGCGACGAGCCGGTCGGTCTCCTTCTCGTCGTCGGGCGTGAAGTCCGTCCGCGTGTACCGGTCCATCGCGCGTCCGTCGAGGCATTCGACGGGTTCGCTGCGGGCGACTCCGCGCGGGTCCACGGCCACCATGTCGTAGCGGGCCCGTACGTCGGCCGGATAGCCGATACCCGCGTACTGCTGGAGGTAGCCGATCGCCGAGCCTCCGGGACCGCCCGGGTTCAGCAGCAGTGAGCCGAGCCGCTCACCCGGGCCCGTGGCCTTCTTGCGGGCCACGGCGAGCCTGATGCTCCCGGCCTCCGGCTTCGCGTAGTCCAGGGGCGCCCGCATGGTGGCGCACTGGAAGCCGGGCGCACCGCAGCCCCGCCACCTCAGCTTCTGGGCGTAGTACGGCGCGAGCGCGGCCGGCGTGGCCCGCGGCAGCGCGGCCAACGCCGCCCCGGCCGCCGGGTTCCCCGGCTTCGTCGACCTGGTCGGCTCACCTGAGGAGCAGGCGGAGACGAGCAGCGCGGCGACGGCCAGGAAGGTGCCGACAGCGCCGACTCGGCGAGGGGTCGAGCCGCGGTGGCGTGAGCCCCGAACGCGTGGAATCAGGTCGGGACTGGGTGCGGAGCTGCGCCTGGTGTGCATCAGGCGAGCGTAACTCTGTGCAGCGGATTGAACGCGCTGCGTGCGCAACGTGGCTCGTACGAGTTACATGGTCGAGCTGGTGCCGAACCCTCAGCGCGGAGAGAGAGCGGCCGGGGCCGCCGGCTCAGGGCCTGTGCAGCCGGGATGAACGTCCTGTCAGCCCGCTCTGAGTGCCATGGTCATCGCCTCCACCGCCAGCAGCGGGGCGACGTTCCGGTCGAGGGCGTCGCGGCAGGCGGCGATCGCCTCGATACGGCGAAGCGTGGACTCCGGGGCGCTGTCGCGAGCGATGCGCTCCAGGGCGTCCTCGGCGTCGGTGTTGGCGAGGGCGACACGGGAGCCGAGCTGCAGGGCGAGGACGTCGCGGTAGAAGGCGGTGAGGTCGGTCAGGGCGAGGTCGAGGCTGTCGCGCTGTGTGCGCGTACGGCGTCGCTTCTGCTTGTCCTCCAAATCCTTCATCACGCCCGCCGTGCCGCGCGGCATCCGGCCTCCCTGGGCCGCGCCCAGCGCCGCCTTCAGCTCCTCGGTCTCCTTGCCGTCGATCTCCTCGGCGAGCTGCTTGGCGTCCTCGGCGGCGGCGTCGACGAGCTCCTGGGCGGCCTTGAGGCAGCCGCCGATCTCCCCCAGCCGCAGGGGCAGCTTCAGAACGGCGGCCCTGCGTTCCCGGGCGGCCGGATCCGTGGCCAGGCGGCGGGCCCGGTCGACGTGCCCTTGCGTGGCACGGGCCACCGCCGCGGCGACGTCGGGCTCGATGCCTTCCCGGCGTACCAGCATGTCGGCGACGGCGTCGACCGACGGGGTGCTCAGGTTCAGGTGGCGGCAGCGGGAGCGGATGGTGGGCAGGACGTCCTCGATGGAGGGGGCGCAGAGCAGCCAGACCGTGCGGGGGGCGGGCTCCTCCACGGCCTTGAGGACGGCGTTGGCCGATTTCTCGTTGAGCCGTTCGGCGTCCTCGACGAGGATGATCTGCCAGCGGCCGTTCGCCGGTGAGGTGAACGACTTGCGGACGGTGTCCCGCATGTCGTCGGCGAGGATCTGGGTGCCGACGGCGGCGACGGTGGTGACGTCGGCGTGCGTGCCGACGAGCGCCGTATGGCAGCCGTCGCAGAAGCCGCAGCCGGGGGATCCGCCGAGCGCCCGGTCGGGGCTGACGCACTGCAACGCGGCGGCGAAGGCCCGTGCTGCCTGATTCCGGCCCGCCCCGGGGGGGCCCGTGAACAACCAGGCGTGGGTCATCTTGGACGCCTCGGGCGGCGGCGCGCCGGCAGCGGCGGCGGTCACGAAAGCGTCGGCGTCCCGAGCGGCGGCGCCCAACTGCTCGCTCACCCGCTCCTGGCCCACCAGGTCGTCCCACACGGTCATGGGTCACGCCCGCCTTTCGTCACACTTCGCGTCGCCGGATCCATTGTGCGGGGCGGGACTGACAACGGGGCCGAGCGGACGGGCTGTACGAGCGCTGAAACGATGCCGCTGGGTGGCATCGATGCGCAACGAGCGGCACCCGGACGACACCGCCGACGAACGACCCGCCGTACCTGCCGACGAACACCCGCCGATACCTGCCGACGAACACCCGCCGGTACGCCCGTACCGGCACGGCACCACCCGGCAGCCCGCCCAGCCCTGACCCCCGGGCCCCCGGGCCACCGGGCCACCGGGCCGCCGGGCCGCCGAACCACCGGCTCAGGTCGCCGCCCGACCCGTCGGACCGCCCCGAAGGCCATCCGGCCTCAGCGCCGCCGACCCCGCCCGCGGCCGCCCTCGTCGTCACGCTCGTCCTCACGCGGCCCGAGCAGCTCGTCCGCCAGCGTCGGCAGATCGTCCAGCGGCGTCTCCTCGGCCCAGTCGGACCGGGCCCTGCGCGTGGGCGCCCCCGACTCGTCGACCTGCGGCATCTCCCGCGTCCGGCCCTCGGACCCGTCCGGCTGGGCCGCCCGCTCGTCGCGGAAGTACCCCGGCGGAACCCGGTCCGCGGGACCCCGCCCCGACACCGGAGGCAGCACCGCCGTCTCGTCCGCCGCCCCCGGAGGAACCGGAGGCAGCACCGCCGTCTCGTCCGCCGCGCCCGGCACCACGGGCGGAAGTACGGCCGTCTCGTCCGCGGCGCCAGGCACCACCGGAGGCAGCACCGCCGTCTCGTCCGCCGCCCCCGAAGGCGCCGGCGGCTGCGGCAGCTGCGTCGTCACCTCGGAGTCGGAGCCCTCGGCGGCACGGTCACCGGAGGGCCGCTCGGCGTCCGGCTCCCGCCGCCGCTCGTCCCGCACCGGCCGCAGCACCGTCGTCTCGTCGGACACCCTGCCCGGTTCCTTACCCGGCGTCACCACCGGCGTGGGCACGGTCGCCGCATCCCCCTGGGCAACCCCGGCCCCGGGCCCTGCCGGTCGCGGCCCGGTCTGGGCCTGCGCCGCCGCCTGCTCGGCCAGCCGGCGCGCCTCCTCGGCCCGCAGCAGGGCCTCCTCGGCCTTGCGCTGCTTCTCCAGGCGCCGCGCCTCGGCCTCGGCGTGGATGCGGGCCTCCTCCTCGGCCTGCTTGCGGCGCCGCTCCTCGTCCGCCTTGCGACGCGCTTCCTCCTCGGCGCGCGCCTTCTCCTCCGCGAGGAGCCGCTGCCGCTCCTCCTCGGCCTTGCGGCGCGCCTCCTCGGCCCGCTGCCGGGCCTCCTCCGCCTGACGTTCGGCCTCGCGCCGCTGCGCCTCCTCAAGCTCGCGCCGCTTGCGCTCCTCCTCCTCGGCACGCAGTCGGGCGAGCTGCTCCTGGCGCTCACGCTCCAGGCGCTCCTCCTCGGCCTTGCGGGCGGCCTCTTCCTCGGCCTTGCGGCGGGCCTCCTCCTCGGCCTTGCGGCGCGCTTCCTCCTGGGCCCGGATCTCGGCCTCGGACAGCGGAAGCATCTGGTCGAGCCGGTGCCGGATGACGGTCGTGACCGCCTCGGCCTCCTGCCCCGCGTCCACCACCAGGTACCGCCCGGGGTCGGCCGCGGCCAGCGTCAGGAAACCGGACCGCACGCGCGCGTGGAACTCGGCCGGCTCCGACTCCAGCCGGTCCGGCGCCTCGGTGAACCGCTCGCGGGCGACTTCCGGAGCGACGTCCAGCAGGACCGTCAGATGCGGTGCGAGGCCGTGGGTCGCCCAGCGGTTGATCCGGGCGATCTCCGTCGGGGACAGGTCCCGGCCGGCTCCCTGGTAGGCGACCGAGGAGTCGACGTAGCGGTCCGAGATCACGACGGCGCCGCGCTCCAGCGCGGGCCGGACCACCGTGTCGACGTGCTCCGCGCGGTCCGCGGCGTACAGCAGGGCCTCCGCCCGGTGCGACAGCCCCGCGCTCGACACGTCGAGCAGGATCGACCGCAGCCGCTTGCCGACCGGCGTCGCCCCCGGTTCGCGGGTGACGACGACCTCGTGGCCCTTGGCCCGGATCCACTCGGCGAGCGCCTCGGCCTGGGTGGACTTACCGGCGCCGTCACCGCCCTCCAGCGCGATGAAGAAACCGGACGCCGCGGGTACCTGCTCCGGGTCGTCTCCGCCGAGCAGCGCGTCCCGCAGGTCCTGCCGCAGCGGCACGCCGGAGCGGTCGTCGACCTTGGCGAGCACCAGCGCGGCCACCGGCAGCAGCAGCGCGCCCACCAGCATCAACGTGAACGCCGCCCCGCCGTGCGCGAAGGTGAACCTGCCGCTCTCCAGCCGGTGCGGCCCGATGAGCGCGGCCACCAGCGGCGCGATCACCGCGCCGAGCGCGACACACACCCGTGCGACCGCGTGCAGGTGCTCCGTCGTGCGGGGCCGCCGGAACTCCTCGGCCTCCTGGTCGAGGAGGGTGTGGCCGGTGTTCGCGGCCATGCCCGCGCCGGTCCCGGCCAGCGCCAGGATCAGCAGCACGGTGGTGACGTCCGGGACGAGTCCCGCGGCCAGCAGCGCGATGCCGGTGAGGGCGATCGCCAGCGCCAGCAGCCGGCGCCGCGACAGTGCGGGCAGCACGGAGGGCGCCGTACGGATGCCGACGACCACTCCGCCGGCCAGCGCGAGCACCAGCAGGCCGTACAGGACCGGCCCGCCGCCCAGGTCCTTGGCGTGCAGCACGGCCACGGCGACCGCGGCGGACACCGCCCCGGCGACGGCCGCGCAGGCCGTCACCAGCAGCGGGATCGCTCCGGTGCGGCCCTTGTCCACGCCCGTGCCGGTCTTGGGCCGGCGCAGCCCCTCCAGCGGCGACCGCGCGCGGGGGGTGCGCGTGCCGGGCAGTTCCAGGAAGGTCAGCACGGACAGGGACGCGGCGAACAGGCCGGCCGCCACGTACGAGGCGAGTGCCGCCTGGTGCTGGTCGAACCAGTCGATCCCGGCGCCGAGCAGGTTGTTGAGCAGCGCCGCGACCACGAGTACGGCGGCTGCCAGGGGGATCGCCACGAAGCCGGTGCGCAGCGACAGCCGGCGCAGGGCGTCCATGTGGTCCGGCAGGGGCCGTACGGTCGCGCCCTCCGGCGGCGGGGGCGGCAGCAGGGCGGGCGCCGCGCTCTCCCGGCACACCGTCCAGAACCGCTCGGCGACACCGGTCACGAAGACGGTGACCAGGAGCATGGCGAGCGCGTTGTCCGGCGTCCAGTCGATCCACAGGGGCGCCACGATCAGCAGGGCCGCCCGCAGACCGTCCGCGGCGACCATCGTCCAGCGCCGGTCGAGCGGGCCGTCGTGGGAGGTGAGGGACGTCAGCGGGCCGAGGAGCACGGCGCCGAAGAGCAGCGTCGCCAGGATGCGCACTCCGAAGACGGTCGCCACTGCGAACGCCACGCCCCGGTACCCGCCGCCGAACGCCGTCTCGGCGATCGCCGCCTGAAGGGTCAGCAGGACCAGCACCAGGAGGGCGAGCATGTCGCCGACACCGCCCACCAACTGCGCGCTCCACAACCGCTTGAGCTGCGGTCGGCGCAGCAGCGCGCGGACGGCGCGCTCACGGGAGTCCGCCGCGAGGGCGTCGTCGGGCTCGGTGCTGGGGGCCGTTGGCTGCTCGGCTCGCGTCATGCGTTCAGCCTATCGGGACGCACTGACAGCCTGGCGAGCCCGCCCGAACGTACGCCCGCCCCGACACCAAACTGATGCCGAGGCGTTCGTTCTGCGAACCTGAAGTGAAGAACCGCACCGCCAACCGGCCCCGGTCAGGGCCCGGTTGGACGCGAGGTGAGAGCGGCTCAGTCCTCCGTCGCCGTCTTGGAAGCCGTCGCCTTCTTCGCGGTCGTCTTCTTCGCCGTCGTCTTCTTCGCGGTCGTGGTGGTCTTCTTGGCCGCCGTCTTCTTGGCGGCCGTCTTCTTGGCCGGGGCGGCCTTCTTGGCGGTCTTCTTCGCGGCGGCCTTCTTCGCCGTCTTCTTCGCGGGCGCCTTCGCCCGCTTCTCGGCGAGCAGCTCGAAGCCGCGCTCCGGGGTGATCGTCTCGACGCTGTCGCCGGAGCGCAGGGTCGCGTTGGTCTCCCCGTCGGTGACGTACGGCCCGAAGCGACCGTCCTTGACGACGACCGGCTTCTCGCTCACCGGGTCGGTGCCCAGCTCCTTCAGCGGCGGCTTGGCGGCGGCACGACCGCGCTGCTTGGGCTGGGAGTAGATCTGCAGCGCCTCTTCGAGGGTGATCGTGAAGAGCTGCTCCTCGGACTGCAGGGAGCGCGAGTCCGTGCCCTTCTTCAGATACGGGCCGTAGCGGCCGTTCTGCGCGGTGATCTCCTGGCCCTCGGCGTCGGTTCCGACGACCCTCGGCAGCGACATCAGCTTGAGCGCGTCGTCCAGCGTCACGGTGTCGAGCGACATCGACTTGAAGAGGGAGGCGGTGCGCGGCTTGACCGCGTTCTTGCCGGTCTTCGGCGTGCCCTCGGGGAGCACCTCGGTGACGTACGGGCCGTAGCGGCCGTCCTTGGCGACGATCGCGTGGCCGGTGGCCGGGTCGGTGCCCAGCTCGAAGTCGCCGCTGGGCTTGGCCAGCAGTTCCTCGGCCAGCTCCACGGACAGCTCGTCCGGCGCCAGGTCGTCCGGGATGTCGGCGCGCTGGTGCTGCTCGGTGTCCTTCTCCCCGCGCTCGATGTACGGGCCGTAGCGCCCGACCCGCAGCACGATGCCGTTGCCCACGGGGAACGACGACACCTCGCGCGCGTCGATGGCGCCCAGGTCGGTCACCAGCTCCTTGAGGCCGCCGAGGTGGTCCCCGTCGCCGTTGCCGGCGTCGGCCGCGTCGCCGTTGCTGGTGCCCTCGCCGAAGTAGAAACGCTTCAGCCACGGCACGGACTGGGCCTCGCCGCGCGCGATGCGGTCGAGGTCGTCCTCCATCTTCGCGGTGAAGTCGTAGTCGACGAGCCGCCCGAAGTGCTTCTCCAGGAGGTTGACCACGGCGAAGGACAGGAAGGACGGGACGAGGGCGGTGCCCTTCTTGAACACATAGCCGCGGTCGAGGATCGTGCCGATGATCGACGCGTACGTCGACGGGCGGCCGATCTCCCGCTCCTCCAGCTCCTTGACCAGCGACGCCTCGGTGTAGCGGGCCGGGGGCTTGGTGGCGTGTCCGTCGACCGTGATCTCCTCGGCGCTCAGGGCGTCGCCCTCGGAGACCTGGGGGAGCCGGCGCTCGCGGTCGTCCAGCTCGGCGTTCGGGTCGTCGGCCCCTTCGACGTAGGCCTTGAGGAAGCCGTGGAAGGTGATCGTCTTGCCGGAGGCGCTGAACTCGACGTCCCGTCCGTCGGCCGCGGTGCCGCCGATCTTGACGGTGACCGAGTTGCCGGTCGCGTCCTTCATCTGGGACGCGACGGTCCGCTTCCAGATCAGCTCGTAGAGCTTGAACTGGTCGCCGGTCAGCCCGGTCTCGGCCGGGGTGCGGAAGCGGTCGCCGGAGGGGCGGATCGCCTCGTGCGCCTCCTGGGCGTTCTTGACCTTGCCGGCGTACGTCCGCGGGGCGGACGGCAGGTAGTCGGCGCCGTACAGCTGCGTGACCTGGGCGCGGGCGGCCGCGACAGCGGTGTCGCTCAGCGTCGTGGAGTCCGTACGCATGTACGTGATGTAGCCGTTCTCGTACAGCTTCTGCGCGATCTGCATCGTGGCCTTCGCGCCGAAGCCGAGCTTGCGGCTCGCCTCCTGCTGCAGCGTCGTCGTACGGAACGGGGCGTACGGCGAGCGGCGGTACGGCTTGGACTCGACGGACCGGACGGCGAACCGCGTCTGCTCCAGGGCGGCGGCGAGGGCGCGGGCGTTCGCCTCGTCGAGGTGGAGGGTGTTCGCGCTCTTGAGTTGTCCCAGGGAGTCGAAGTCGCGGCCCTGCGCGACCCGCCTGCCGTCGACGGTCTGGAGGCGGGCGACCAGTGACGACGGGTCCGACGGATCCCCGGCGCGGCCGGTCGCGAAGGTGCCCGTCAGGTCCCAGTACTCAGCGGAACGAAACGCGATGCGCTCGCGTTCCCGCTCCACCACGAGACGGGTGGCGACGGACTGGACACGGCCCGCCGACAGGCGCGGCATGACCTTCTTCCACAGGACCGGCGAGACCTCGTAGCCGTAGAGGCGGTCGAGGATGCGGCGGGTCTCCTGGGCGTCGACCAGCTTCTGGTTCAGCTCGCGCGGATTGGCGACGGCGGCCTGGATCGCGGCCTTGGTGATCTCGTGGAAGACCATCCGCTTGACCGGGACCTTGGGCTTGAGCACCTCCTGCAGGTGCCACGCGATGGCCTCGCCCTCGCGGTCCTCATCGGTGGCGAGGAAGAGCTCGTCGGATTCCTTCAGCAGATCCTTGAGCTTCTTGACCTGGGCCTTCTTGTCGGCGTTGACGACATAGATGGGCTCGAAGTCGTGCTCGACGTCGACGCCGAGGCGGCGGACCTCACCGGTGTACTTCTCCGGCACCTCCGCGGCACCGTTGGGAAGGTCGCGGATGTGCCCGACGCTCGCTTCGACTACGTAGCCGGGGCCCAGGTAGCCCTTGATCGTCTTCGCCTTGGCAGGCGACTCGACGATGACGAGTCGGCGGCCGCCCTGTGCGGTCTCGCTGGTCGGGGACAACTTCGCTCTTCTCTCCGGATCGACGCTGGGGCCTCCCCAGGCTGAGATCCCGGGTCGGGTCGTGGTGACGCTGCGGAGTGTGACGGTACATCCCGCCCCGTTGTCAAACGGTAAAAGCCCGCAACGGCCACTCGAACGGTAACCCGACTTCCGCCATTCCTGCCGCCCGGAGTGCCCGCAGTCCTATTCGAGCCTTTCCGGAAGAGGCCCTCCCAATTATCCGCCGCCCAGCTCGTAGGGCGTTCTCACAGGCGGCTGAAGCACCAGGTTCCGAAGATCAACGCGACCAACGAGACAACGCCGGCGAGCGTCGCCGATGCGACGGGGCTCACACCTTCGGCGACGGGCCTGTGCTGTCGTACCCGGACCGCCGTCCACAACAGCAGCCCCCCTCCGAACAGGGCGAAAACCACCCCGGCGAAGATCGCCGATGCCCTTTCCATAGTCCCGCTCGCCCCTTTTCTCCGGTCCGCGCGTGCTCGGCCCGGCGAGGCTGTCACGCGCGTGCGGCGCACAGGCGAACCTCAGGTGAACGGAGGGCCGACCGGGCCGTGGTACTGCCGCGTGCCCATCGCACCGGTGGTCACCTCAGGCTCAGAAGACCCGTTGTCCTCACTGGTGCCATTGAACTCGTTCGAGTCTTCGGCCTCGTGAACCTCATCGGCAACAGATCCGGTTCCGCGGGGAACGCCGTCCGGGACGCCCGGAGATCGACTCGAATTTGTTGCCCACCGCTTGGCGGGGTTGTCGGTGACCCCGCCAAGCGCCGCCCGGGAAAAAGATGCTCGCGCTCGCGCTGACGCGAGCGCCGCATCCAGTCACCGCGCCGCATCCAGTCACCGCGCCGGGCCGAGGCAGCGCGTCGGTATCAGTCATAGCGTCGGTTCAGGCCAGGGCAGGGCAGGGCAGGGCAAAGCAGGGCATCGCGTCGGTGGCCGTAGCGGTGGATCGAGGTGACGAGACCGTTCGAGATCATTCGGACGGTTCGAGGAACCCCTGCTCCACCAGCAGCCGGATCTGCGCGGGAGTGCGGTCCCGCAGCAACACGGGGTCGTCGCCCATCAATTGGGCGATGGCGTCGAGAATGCGCCCCGCGCTCAGCGAGCCGTCGCACACGCCCGCGAACCCCGCGCCGACCGTGTCGACCTGGGCGGCCCGGCGCATCCCGCGGTTCTGGCGCAGCACCACGTGTTCCGGGTCCTCGGCGCCGGGCAGCCCGACCTGCTCCTGCACGACCTCGGAGACGAGCCGGAAGTGGTCCTCCAGCAGGGCCGCGTCGTCATGGGAGCGCAGGTAGTCGAGGCGGTCGAAGTGCGCGCGGATCGTGTCTCCGAGCGGCTGCTCGACCGGATGCGGCCATTCCTCGACCGTGATCGAGGGCACGGCGGCCGACGTCCTGCGCAGGGTGATCCACCCGAACCCCACGCCCTTCACCTTGCGCGCCTCGAACTCGTCGAGCCATGCGTCGTACCGCGCCTGGTACGCGGCCGCGTCCCCCCGATGGTCACCGGCGTCCCTGAGCCACAGCTCGGCGTACTGCATGACGTCCTGGACCTCGCGCTGCACGATCCAGGCGTCGCACCCGCGCGGCACCCAGGACCGCAGCCGGTCCTGCCAGTCCTCCCCTTCCACGTGCTGCCAGTTGGCGAGGAACTGCGCGAACCCGCCTTCGTTCAGTCGCTCCCCCGCCCCTTGAACGATCGACCGGCACAGATCGTCCCCGCCCATCCCGCCGTCCCGATACGTCAGCCGGGCGCCCGGTGAGATCACGAAAGGCGGGTTCGAGACGATCAGGTCGTACGTCTCGCCGTTCTTGAGCGGCTCGAACAACGAGCCCTGCCGAAGATCCGCGACCGGCGCACCGGAGAGCGCGAGCGTCAGGGCGGTGATGTGCAGCGCGCGCGGGTTGAGGTCGGTCGCCGTCACGCGCGTGGCGTGCTGTGCCGCGTGCAGCGCCTGGATGCCGGAGCCGGTGCCGAGGTCGAGGGCGGACGCGACGGGCGCCCGCACGGTGATGCCGGCGAGGGTGGTGGAGGCGCCGCCGACGCCGAGCACGACGGCTGCGTCCGCCTGACGGCCGGTGCCGCCGATGCCGCCCGCCCCGCCGACCGCGCAACCCAGGTCGGACACGATGAACCAGTCCTCGCCGCCGGGCCCGCCGTACGGCCGTACGTCCACGGTCGCGGCGAGGTCGTCACCGGAGCCCTCACCGACGCGAATCAGCCAACCGCTCTCCAGGCAGGCGTCGACGGGAAGAACGTCCGCCACGCGGGCCCGCGGCACGGGTTGCTGCAGCAGGAAGAGCCGTACGAGCGCCTCCAGCGGTGTGTCGCCGCGGGTCGCGCGGAGCGCGGGCACGACCTCGCTCCGCGCGAGCGCCGCGTACGCGGGCGCACCGAGCAGTTCGAGGAGCCCGTCGGGGGTGAAGGAGGCCCCGAGCAGGGCATCCCGCAGCCGGGCGGCGGCCTCGGGGCGGTCGGAGGCGGGCAGGACGGACAGGCTGGAGTCACTCACGCTCTCATTGTGACCCGGGCCCGGCCCCGCCCGCCCACGGCGGTTCACCTGTCGGTGGCTCAGCTGCCGGTGGTTCAGCTGTCGGAAGCTCAGCTGCCGGTGGCCGCCGCGGACTCGGACGCGACGACCTGCTTGCAGCCCTCCTGCTCCAGCAGCGCCTTCTTGGTGTCGCCGCTCGACTCCAGCTGCTTCAGCGCGTCGAGCGCGCTCTTGCGCTGGCTCACCATGCTCTTCATCTCTTCACCGACCTTGCGCAGCCCGGACGCGAACTTCGCCTGGTCCTTGGTGTTCAGCTCGTCCGTCTGCTTCTTCAGCTCGGCGTAGCTCACGGAGACGGCGGTGAGCTTCTTGATGGCGTCCCGCTGCTTCTTCGCGCCGCCCTCGACGCCCGGAGGCGGTCCGGCCTGCTGGAGCAGGGTCGCGCGTGCCTTGAAGCCGTCGGAGAGGTCCTGGAATGCCTGGGCGTCGACCTTCTGGAGCTCCTTGGGCGGGCTGTCCTTGGCCGCCTTCGTGATCGCGGCGTCGGCGGCCGCGATCTTCGCGTTCTGCGCCGGCGCCGTGTCGCAGACCTTCTTGGCCCAGGCGTCCAGCTCAGGGTTGCCCTCGTCGCCCGTGCATCCCGTCAAGGCCAGTGCCAGTGCCGCACCGCCGGACAGTGCGGCCGTGAGCTTCTTGTTCACCGGTTCGGTCCCTTCCATGGCTCTCGGCCACCGGAATCTACACGGCGGGCCGGAAGGAACCAGGCTCCGAGCACCCCGTACGTCATTTTTTATTACCTTTTGCACCATGTGAGAGAAGGGTCACGGCAAGGGGTGAACACGCACGGGGCGGGCGGGCGGCACGTCAACGCGCGCCGCCCGCCCGCCCCATGAGCTGGGCCGTCGTCAGGCCGCCTACGAGACCACCGCCGGGTCGACCGGCTTGGCCACCCGGTCGGCGTTGCCTTCGTCACCCATGGCGATACCGCGCCGCTTGGAGACGTACACCGCGCCGACGATCACGACCAGCGACAGTACGGCGATCACGAGCCGAACGCCGACGTTCTTGTCCTCGCCGTAACTGAACTGGATGACCGCGGGCGCGATGAGCAGCGCCACCAGGTTCATCACCTTCAGCAGCGGGTTGATCGCGGGACCGGCGGTGTCCTTGAAGGGGTCGCCGACCGTGTCGCCGATCACCGTGGCGGAGTGGGCCTCGCTGCCCTTGCCGCCGTGGTGGCCGTCCTCGACGAGCTTCTTGGCGTTGTCCCAGGCGCCGCCGGAGTTGGCCAGGAACACCGCCATCAGCGTGCCGGCACCGATCGCGCCCGCGAGGAAGGCGCCGAGGGCGCCGACGCCGAGCGTGAACCCGATGAAGATCGGCGCCATCACGGCGAGCAGCCCGGGAGTCGCGAGCTCCCGGAGTGCATCCTTGGTGCAGATGTCGACGACCTTGCCGTACTCCGGCTTCTCGCTGTAGTCCATGATCCCGGGCTTCTCGCGGAACTGCCGCCGCACCTCGTAGACCACGGCACCGGCCGACCGCGACACGGCGTTGATGGCGAGTCCGGAGAACAGGAAGACGACCGCCGCGCCCGCGACCAGGCCGACGAGGTTGTTGGGCTGCGAGATGTCCATCATCAGGTTCATCGGCGCGCCCTCACCGCTGAGCTTCTCGCCGACGTCCCGCGCGCCGGTGGTGATGGCGTCGCGGTACGACCCGAAGAGCGCCGCTGCCGCGAGGACGGCCGTGGCGATGGCGATGCCCTTGGTGATGGCCTTGGTGGTGTTGCCGACCGCGTCCAGGTTGGTGAGCACCTGAGCGCCCGCGCCCGTGACGTCGCCGGACATCTCGGCGATGCCCTGGGCGTTGTCGGAGACCGGACCGAAGGTGTCCATGGCGACGATCACGCCGACCGTGGTGAGCAGGCCGGTGCCGGCCAGCGCCACCGCGAACAGCGCCAGCATGATCGAGGTGCCGCCGAGCAGGAACGCCCCGTACACGCCGAGGCCGATCAGCAGGGCGGTGTAGACGGCCGATTCCAGGCCGACCGAGATACCGGCGAGGACGACGGTGGCGGGCCCCGTGAGCGAGGTCTTGCCGATGTCCCGGACCGGTCGGCGGTTGGTCTCGGTGAAGTAGCCGGTCAGCTGCTGGATGACGGCGGCCAGCACGATGCCGATGGCCACCGCCACGAGCGCGAGGATGCGCGGGTCGCCGTCCTTGCCGGCGATCGCGGTGTCGGTGACGCCGTCGAGGTCGGCGTACGACGACGGCAGGTACGCGAACACGGCGATCGCGACCAGGACGATCGAGATCAGCGCGGAGATGAAGAACCCGCGGTTGATCGCCGTCATGCCGCTGCGGTCGCTGCGACGCGGTGCCACGGCGAAGATGCCGATCATCGCGGTGATCACGCCGATCGCGGGCACGATCAGCGGGAACGCGAGCCCCAAGTCGCCGAAGGCCGCCGACCCGAGGATCAGCGCGGCGACCAGGGTCACGGCGTACGACTCGAAGAGGTCGGCGGCCATGCCCGCGCAGTCGCCGACGTTGTCGCCCACGTTGTCGGCGATGGTCGCGGCATTGCGCGGGTCGTCCTCCGGAATGCCCTGCTCGACCTTGCCGACCAGGTCGGCGCCGACGTCGGCGGCCTTGGTGAAGATGCCGCCGCCGACACGCATGAACATCGCGATCAGCGCGGCGCCGAGGCCGAAGCCCTCCAGCACCTTCGGCGCGTCGGCCGCGTACACCAGCACCACACAGGAGGCGCCCAGCAGGCCGAGCCCCACCGTGAACATGCCGACGACGCCGCCCGTGCGGAAAGCGATCTTCATGGCTTTGTGCGAGACGGCGGTGAGATCCTTTTCCGGTTCTCCCTCCGCCGGGGTCGCTTCCCGTGCGGCCGCGGCGACGCGCACATTGCTGCGCACGGCGAGCCACATGCCGATATAGCCGGTGGCCGCCGAGAACGCGGCGCCGATCAAGAAGAAGACGGATCGGCCGATGCGCTGATTCCAGTCGTCCGCGGGTAGCAGCATGAGCAGGAAGAACACGACGACGGCGAATACACCGAGCGTGCGCAACTGGCGGGCCAGATAGGCGTTGGCGCCTTCCTGGACCGCTGCCGCGATCTTCTTCATGCTGTCGGTGCCCTCGCCCGCCGTGAGCACCTGGCGCACCAGGACGCCGGCGACCACGAGCGCGGCCAACGCGACGACCCCGATGACCGTGATGATGATCCGGTTGTCGTCGGTCAGCACTGCGGCTGCGAGGGTTGTGGGGTGGTCAAGCTGATGAGGGGTAGAAAGCCCCGCCATTCGTCCTCCTTGACGCTTGGGCTGAGCTCAAGATGTGGACGGATTCTAGGTACCGGAACCTGATCAAAACAGAGCGCGGTAATCGGAATTGGCCTTCACATGCCGTTCAGCAAATGATCGACGCCGCGCCACGGAACCCGAAAGTGCTAATGCCCCAAAACCATTGACGCCCGTATTGCACTTGATCAAATTATGGGCTGCTGATCGTGAATTCCTTCACGAATTCTGCCAGGCCGGTGGGACAAACACGAAGGGGCCCTGCTGAGCAGGGCCCCTTCGTGAAGCAACGGGTCGAGCGATGAGTCGGATCAGGCGAGCACCACGGCCGGCGGCGTGGTCGGCCAGGTCATGCGGATCAACCCGCCGTGCTCGCCGACGGAGACCTCGACGTCGTCGACGAGGCCACTGATGACCGCGAGACCCATCTCGTCCTCCTCGGCCTCCACGTCCCCCTCGCCGCCCGCACCGGAACCGCGGTCGCCGGGAGTGGCGTGCGGCGCCTCGTCGCCGACCTCGATGGAGAACTGTTTCTCCTCCTCGATCAGCGCCACCTTCACCGGCGCCGTGATGCCGACGCTCTGATGCAGTCCGACGGCGCGGCTGCAGGCCTCGCCGACGGCAAGTCGCACTTCGTCGAGTACGGCCTCGTCCACTCCGGCCCTGCGCGCCACCGCTGCCGCCACCAGTCGGGCGGTCCTGACGTGCTCGGGCAGCGCGCTGAAGCGGAGTTCAACGGTGGCCATGCATCCCCCTCCGAACTACGGGCGTGCTGTCCGGAGGACCGGGCCGCCGAAAGCCCGGTCCCCCGTCACTTTCCACTTCTGCCGTGCCGGACCCCTACGACGGGCCCGATACGGTGATCAGTCGGTCGCCGCCACCGCTTCCTCGACCGAGGTGTGGATCGGGAACACCTTGGTGAGGCCGGTGATGCGGAAGATCTTGAGAATGCGCTCCTGGTTGCAGACCAGGCGCAGAGAGCCCTCATGGGCACGCACGCGCTTCAGGCCACCGACCAGCACGCCGAGCCCGGTGGAGTCGAGGAAGTCCACGCCCTCCATGTCGACGACGAGGTGGAAACTCCCGTCGTTCACCAGCTCGACCAACTGCTCGCGCAGCTTGGGCGCGGTATATACGTCGATTTCGCCACCGACCTCGACGACCGTACGATCGCCGACGGTACGGGTCGACAGGGACAGGTCCACGGATCCTCCAGCACCTTGCTATCGAGCGGTCGTCCCTCGGGACACCTCGGCTTACAGCCCCCAGGACGGTTCGCCAGCCGCGATGGCATTCAATCACTTACCGGCAGGCGTGCACGACGCCTTGGTCCCATTGTCCGTCACGCCAGTGACACACTCGGTGCCGATGGCCAAGAATCACCGATCCGATCGATCCCCGACGGGGCCCGTATCCCGGGTGGACCCGGGCACGGTCCTGGGCCGGCTCGCCTCGGGGCCGAGCCGGGCTTCGCGCATCACTCATACGGAGCATGTGCCCCCGAGGGAGGGCCGCCATGCCGTCTGGCCCGACCGGATCCGCGCGGAGGTCATCGCGGCCGTACAGGACGCGGGAGTCGAACACCCCTGGGCCCACCAGGCACGGGCCGCCGAGCACGCCCTGGACGGCGACTGCGTGGTGGTCGCCACGGGCACGGCGTCAGGCAAGTCCCTGGCCTACCTCGTGCCGGTCCTGTCCACCCTTTTGGACGGCTCCGAGGCCCCGAACGGCCGCGGCGCGACCGCGCTGTACCTCGCGCCGACCAAGGCTCTTGCGGCGGATCAGTGCCGCTCGGTGAAGGAACTTTCACATCCGCTGGGCAATTCCGTACGCCCGGCCGTGTACGACGGCGATACTCCGTTCGAGGAACGGGAGTGGATCCGGCAGTACGCCAACTACGTCCTCACCAACCCCGACATGCTGCATCGCGGCATACTCCCCTCGCACCCGCGCTGGTCCTCCTTCCTGAAGGCCCTGAAGTTCGTCGTCATCGACGAGTGCCACACCTACCGCGGTGTGTTCGGCTCCCATGTCGCCCAGGTCCTGCGCCGCCTGCGCCGCCTCTGCGCCCGCTACGGCTCCTCCCCCGTCTTCCTGCTGGCCTCCGCCACCGCCGCCGAGCCCGCGGTCGCCGCACGCCGTCTCACGGGCCTGCCGGTCGTCGAGGTGGCCGACGACGCCTCGCCACGCGGCGAACTGGTCTTCGCCCTCTGGGAACCCCCGCTCACCGAGCTCCAGGGCGAGAAGGGCGCCCCCGTCCGCCGTACCGCCACCGCCGAGACGGCCGACCTGCTGACCGACCTCGCCGTCCAGGGCACCCGAACGGTCGCCTTCGTACGCTCCCGGCGCGGCGCCGAGCTGATCTCGGTCATCGCCCAGGAACGTCTCGCCGAGGTGGACCGCTCCCTCGCCCGGCGTGTCGCGGCCTACCGCGGCGGCTACCTCCCCGAGGAGCGCCGTGCGCTTGAGCAGGCCCTGCACTCCGGCGAACTCCTGGGCCTGGCCGCCACCACCGCCCTGGAACTCGGCATCGACGTCTCCGGCCTGGACGCCGTGCTGATCGCCGGCTACCCGGGCACCCGCGCGTCCCTGTGGCAGCAGGCGGGCCGCGCGGGCCGCTCCGGACAGGGGGCGCTGGCCGTCCTGGTCGCCCGGGACGACCCCCTGGACACCTATCTCGTCCACCACCCCGAGGCCCTGTTCGACCGCCCGGTGGAGTCGACGGTCCTCGACCCCGACAACCCGTACGTCCTCGCCCCCCACCTGTGCGCGGCGGCCGCGGAGATCCCCCTGACCGACGAGGATCTGGAGCTGTTCGGCCCGGAGACCGAGGGGCTGCTGCCGCAGCTGGAGGCCGCGAAGCTGCTGCGCCGCCGCACCAGGGCCTGGCACTGGACGCGCCGGGAACGGGCCGCCGACCTCACGGACATCCGCGGTGGGGGCGGCCGTCCCGTCCAGGTGGTGGAGACCGGGACGGGCCGGCTGCTCGGCACGGTCGACGCGGGCGCCGCGCACGGCACGGTGCACGAGGGCGCCGTCCACCTGCACCAGGGCCGCACCTATCTCGTCCGGTCCCTCGACCTGGAGGACTCGGTCGCCCTGGTCGAGGAGGCCGCCCCGCCCTATTCGACGGTCGCCCGGGACACGACGTCGATCTCCGTCCTGGAGACGGACGTCGAGATCCCGTGGGGTGACGGCCGCCTGTGCTACGGCTCCGTCGAGGTCACCAACCAGGTCGTCTCCTTCCTGCGTCGTCGGCTCATCACGGGTGAAGTACTGGGCGAGACGAAACTCGACCTCCCTCCTCGTACGCTGCGCACCCGCGCGGTGTGGTGGACGGTCACCGAGGACCAGCTGGACGAGGCCCGGATCAACCCGGAGATCCTCGGCGGTGCCCTGCACGCCGCCGAGCACGCCTCGATCGGCCTGCTGCCCCTCTTCGCGACCTGCGACCGCTGGGACATCGGCGGTGTCTCGATCCCGCTGCATCCCGACACACTGCTGCCCACGGTCTTCGTCTACGACGGCCACCCCGGCGGCGCGGGCTTCGCGGAGCGCGCCTTCCACACCGCCCGTGCCTGGCTCACCGCCACCCGCGAGGCCATCGCCTCCTGTGAGTGCGACGCCGGCTGCCCGTCCTGCATCCAGTCCCCCAAGTGCGGCAACGGGAACGATCCGCTGCACAAGCGGGGGGCGGTGCGCCTGCTCACGGTGCTGTTGCGGGGAGCGCCGAAGGAGGATCCGGTAGTGGCGCCGACGCCCGACGGCGGGTCCCCGCAGAACCGGCCTCGACCTGCGGAGGCTCAGGCGACCGATCCGTCCCCGCAGACCCAACCTCGGCCTACGGAAGCCCAGGCGACCGATCCGTCCCCGCAGGTCCCGCCCGGGAGTGCTCCGTCGGCAGAGCCGGGTCAGCTGGCCCCGCCCGGGAGTGCTCCGTCGGCAGAGCAGGGTCCGCAGGCCCCGCCCGCGCCCTGACCTCCGCCGCGAAGGGCCCCCGGCCCGACGCCGCAGTCACGTCCGCGACCTCGCCCACCACCGCGCACCGCACGAGCCGCACGCCCTGTGCCCGAGCCACCCGCTCCGCCCGGGCGCAGGCCACCGCACGTCCCTCCGCCCAGTGGTCGGCCGCCGCGAGGGCCGCGAGATCCGCACCGCCGGCCGCCTGATGCCGGGTCACGACGGCTTGCCCCAGGGCGAGCAGGACGCCGAAGAGGACGCAGAGGACGGCGATGGCGCCCACGCTCCAGACGGTGGCGGAGCCCCGGTCGGGGTGCGGGGCCGCGCCGGGTCTGGTGCCGGCACTCCTGTCCGTACGGATGCCCTCCCTCCCGTCCCTGCGGATGCCCGCATCGCTGTCCGTGCGGAGGCCCGCACTCCCGTCCGTGCTGCGGTCTCCGACCCGGTCGACGACAGAGGCGTGGTCGGGGCGCGCTCCCCGTGCCACCGCCCGCCCGAATCGTTGCCCTGCGGGGGCCCCTCGGCGGCCGCCGCCGACGTCTCTCCTCACGTCCCCGCCCCCACCATCTCCTCCGCCGACGCCACGGCCTCCTCCCGAACCTCGAAGGGAAGCCCGCGCAACAACGGCGGCCGCGCGACGACGGTGACGCGAACCTCGTCCCCCTCCCGGCCGACGGTGACCGTCGCACCGCGCGGTGCCGCCTCTCGCGCCACCTCGACGACGGCGTCGGCCGGATCCTGCCGGGCCGCCGCGCGGGCACCGGTCCGTGCCGCGTCCACGCACTGGATCTGCGCGGCCACCACGAGCAGACCCCACACCAGTGCCATCGCGAACATCACGAGCACGGGCAGCACAACAGCCGACTCGGCCGTCACGAACCCTTCGTCGGCCCCGCGTCCCGGAGCCGCTCTGGACCTGCGCTCCTCGATGTCCCGCTCACATCCGCGCATCGAGCGCCTGCTTCACGATGGCCTGCAACTCCTCGCTGACCTGCCCGCTCGTCACGACCTTGTAGAGCACCACGGCGAACGCCACGGCCGCGACGATTCCCATCGCGTACTCGGAGGTGACCATCCCCTCGTCCCTCCGCGCCGCCCGCATCCCGCACACCAGGGCGCGCATCCGCGCCCGTACCGCCTTGCACATCTCAACCCCCGTGAGGTCCGGTTCCACTTGAACGCAGCTGTCTTGCAAGCAGTTGCTGGTCGTCTGCCGTTCGCCTTCCGTCGACGAACGCCTGTCCGCTGTACGCCCGCCGCCGATCTCCCACTCCTGATCCGCGGCCGTTGCCACCTCTCCCTTCTCATCCACCGCCTTCTCCCAACACCCCGCCCGCCAGGCCGATCACCACCGGCGCCACACCGATCGCGATGAAGGCCGGAAGGAAGCACAGACCAACCGGTGCCGTGACCATCACGGCCGCCCGCCTGGCCCGTTCCGTGGCGCTGCGCGCCCAGTCGGCGCGAGCATCCGCGGCGAGCCGCGCGACCGGTCCGGCCGCCGGAAGCCCCGACACATCGGCCCGCTCCAGCAACCGCGCCAAAGCCCCGGCCCCCGGCAGCGAAGCCAGCCGCTGCCACGCCTCCGCCGGCGCACCGCCGAGCCGCACCTCCGCAGCGCCCTTCGCCAACCGGTCCCCGACAGGGCCGCCCAGGGCATCGCCCACGGCCTGCGCCGCGATCGCCGGCCCGGCGCCCGCCGCGATGCAGGCTCCCAACAGATCTGCCGCCAGCGGCAGTTGTCGGGCCACCTCGCCGGCGTCGAGCGCCTCCTCGGCGCCTTCGGCGGCTTCCTGCCGACGCCGCCACAGCCACAACCCACCCGCGACGAACAGCCCCACCGCCGGCCCGGCGGCACCGCCGAACAGCACCCAACCGGCGCCGACAACTGCTCCCACGGGCAGCCACTGCCGCACCCGCCGCCGAACGTCGAACCGTGGGCGTTTCGACGTCCCCTCCGCACCCGTCAGCATGGCGGCCAGTCGCCGCCGGACTCTTCTTTCATGACGGGCGGCCACGGGCCACCGCAGCAACCCCCAGACGGCCGGGGCAACGCATACGGCTACCCCCAGCCTGTGGACAAACTCCACGTTCACCACCGCCCCCAACCTGTGGACAACGTCCGCATCCACGCCACCGAACCCCCTGACACTCCGGCGCGACACCACTCCTCACGCCGCCTCCGCCCCTCGCACGATCCGCAGTGCCCACCACATCCCCAGCCCTTCCAGCGCCCCGCCGACCACGAGGCAGCCGAGTCCGGCTCCGGTGTGGAACAGCACCCGCAGTGGATCGGCCCCCATGGCGGCACCGAGAAGCAGCCCCAAGGCGGGCAGCCCCGCGAGCATCGCCACGGTCGATCGCGTCCCTGCCAACTGGGCGCGCAGGTCGGCGAGTCGGTCCCGTTCGGCGCGCAACGCCCCTTCCAGCCGGTCGAGGCCGGCAGCGAGTCCCGCGCCCTGGTCCACGGCGACCCGCCAGCACGCTGCCAGGCCCGACAGCCCCTCGGCACCCGGTTGCCGTGCCGCGCAGGCGAGCGCGCCCGGCACATCTCCGCCGAACCGCGCCGCCGCCAACACCGCCGCCTGTGCTTCCCCGAGCCCATCGCAGTCCCGCGCCGCCCGCAGCAACGCCTCCCCCGGCTGCCTCCCTGCCCGCACCTCGCCGGCGAGCGCCCCGCACAGGTCGATCACGGCGCCCCCTCGACGCTCCCGTGCCCGCCTCGCCTCCCTCACCAGCCGTGCTCTCCGCAGCAACGGCACTCCGACCGCCCCCGCGACGACCGGCAGCACCGAGGACCCCAGCACGCCCAGCGCCAGCCCGACGACCGCCGCCCACCACTCGGCCCCAAGCCGCCCGCGCAGTTGCCTCAGCTCCCGGACCATCCGCCGCCAGTCGGGCGGCCCGATTCCCACCGTCCCACCGCCCGCCAGGAGCAAGCGCGCCCGCCGGGCCCCTGAGTCCTGCCCGCCCAGCAGGCAGACGACCGCCCCGAGACACATCACCGCCGCGCCCAACGACATCTCACCCATACAGCCCACCGGCCCCCTCACGATCGCCGAACCCTCACCTCACGCCCTGGCGCCCCTCATCGCCCGCGCCTCGTAGCAGTCCCCGCAGCCGCTCCCACCCCCGCTCGCTCGCGAAGGCCTCCGCGCCCCACCGCAGCGCCGGCACGGTTCGCACCAGCCCCGACGGGTCCCGCTCCAGCACATGCACCTCGGCGATGCGCCGCCGCCCGTCCCGGTCACGTACGAGATGGAGTACGACCGACAGCGCGGCCGCCAGCTGGCTGTGCAGCGCGGCCCGGTCCAGTCCGGCCGCCGTGCCGAGCGCCTCAAGGCGCGCCGGTACGTCGGCCGCCGCGTTCGCGTGGACGGTCCCGCAGCCTCCCTCGTGGCCCGTGTTCAGCGCCGCCAGCAGATGGACCACTTCGGGTCCGCGCACCTCGCCCACGACCAGCCGGTCCGGCCGCATTCGCAGCGCCTGCCGCACCAGGTCCTGGAGCGTGACCAGTCCGGCGCCTTCCTGGTTGGCGGGTCTGCTCTCCAGCCGTACGACATGCGGATGGTCCGGCCTGAGTTCCGCCGAGTCCTCGGCGAGCACGATCCGCTCATCGGGGCCGACCAGTCCCAGCAAGGCGCTGAGCAGCGTGGTCTTGCCACTCCCCGTGCCGCCGCTGATCAGGAAGGACAGCCGCGCGTCGACCAGCGCCCGCAGCACCCGATCCCCGCCAGGTGGCACTGTGCCCGCCGCGACCAACTCGTCGAGTTTGAACGCCCGGGGCCGCACGACCCTGAGCGACAGGCAGGCACAGCCGACGGCGACCGGTGGCAGCACGGCGTGCAGGCGAGTCCCGTCGGGCAAACGGGCGTCCACCCAGGGCCGCGCGTCGTCCAACCGCCTCCCGGCGACCGCGGCGAGACGTTGCGCGAGACGACGTACGGCCGCTTCGTCCGGGAAGGAGACGGAGGTCAGCTCCAGGCCGCCGCCTCGGTCCACCCAGACCCGGTCCGGCGCCGAGACCAGCACGTCGGTCACCGAGGGGTCGGTGAGCAGCGGCTCCAGCGGGCCGCTCCCGACCAGCTCGGAGCGCAACTGCTGTGCCGCGCCCAGGATTTCGGCGTCGCCGAGCACCCTGCCCTGTTCGCGCAGGGCCTGCGCCACGCGCGAGGGCGTCGGCTCTCCCCCGCTCTCGGCGAGCCACTGCCGCACCCCGTCGAGCAACCCGGTCGGCATACCCGCCCCGGCCTGCCCGTCCGGCCCTGTCGGCCGTGGCGGCCTTGTCGGCTCCGTGTCCGACGCCCACCTCGATGCCGACGGGCCCGACCGAGCAGCGGACGGACGGCCCCGGTCCTCCGGCACGCGCCCCGCAGCAGCCGGCACACCCCGAGCCCGCACCGCCCGCGCGGCGCCCTCCCTCGCCACGCCGCCCACGTCCTCGCCCACCGCCCATCGCGGCGCGGCCCTACGCGCCCTGCCTGCCGTCTTCCCGCCCGACCTCCACCGCGCGGGGGCTGCCCGTACCGACCCCGCCGTGCTCCCGCTCACCCAGTCGAGCCCCACAGCCGTACCCATGCCGTCCCCGCTCGTGCCGTCTCCGCTCGTGCCGTCTCCGCTCATGCCGTCCTCGCCTCCAGCAGAGCGCGCTCCCAGAACTCGCGGCAGAACCGCGCCAGCGGCCCACGCCCCGCGGCTCCCGGCGGCGCCTTGCCCTCCTGGGGCCGCAACAGACCTGACTCCACCGGCACTTCGCCCACAAGCGGCAGTTCCAGCAACCGGGCCACTTCGTCGTCGTCCAGTCCCGGCGCGTACGGACCGCGTACCGCCACTCGCAGATCCCCGAGCACCATCCGGACCGCGGAGGCCATCTGTCGGGCCGCGGCGACGGCGCGCAGTTCGGCGGGCACCACCAGGATCCCGACGTCGAGTTGGACGAGCGCCTCGGCGACGCCGTCGTCGATCCGCCGGGGCAGGTCTACGACGACCGCGCCACCCCGGCGCCGGGCAGCGGCGAGCACCGCCCGCATCGCCTGCGCGGGTACGCCGAGGCAGTCCCCGCGATCCCAGCTCAGCACCCGCAGGGAATGCAGCTCCGGCAGCGACTCCTCCAGGGCACCGCTGCCGAGCCGCCCGCGTGAGCCGGCGAACGAAGGCCAGCGCAGTCCGTCTGCAGCCTCGCCGCCGAGCAGGACATCGAGCCCGCCACCCAGCGGATCGGCGTCCACGAGCAGCGTGCGCAGCCCTTCACGCGCGGCGGTGACCGCGAGGGCACACGCGAGCGTGGAGGCTCCCGCACCGCCGCGCCCGCCGATCACCCCGACCGTGAGGGCGGGCCTGCCGACGCCCTCGGCGACGTCGGCGATGCGGTCGACCAGCCACTGCTCCCCGTCAGGCAGCATCAGGACGTGATCGGCACCGATCTCGACGGCGCGGCGCCAGACCCCCGGGTCGTCCTGGTCCCGGCCGACCAGCACCACCGCGCCTCTGCGTCCGGCCCCTCGCACACGGCGTGCGGCGTCGTCGCCGACCAGGACGAGCGGCGCCGCCTCCCACCTGCCCCTGGGCTCGGGCACCCCGTGATGGACCTCGGGTGTGGCACCGGCCGCCGCGCACAGGCGCAGCAGGTCGTCGAGCAGTTCGGCGTCTTCCGTGACGATCAACGGCTTGCCCGGCCGCCCGGAGGCGGTGGGCGGCGGATCATCTGTGACGGTTGCGGTCACGGTTTCCGTCCCCCTTCGCTGCATCACTCGCGTGGCGCTGCGGCCCCGCGATTCCCAAACGTGTGAAGAACCGGCAACCGGTCTCCATATGAACGGCCGATAGGAACCGGCCAAACACGCCCGGCTAAGCAGAACCGGCCATGAAGTCGGTCCGAGCGGAGCGCGCTGGAATCACGGTGCAGCGATCCCGGAAATCGTGTGGATCTTGGTCGATAACTGTGGACAACTCGACCGCTGTGAATATCGCCGTCACCCATACCGGTGACCCACGCACCCACCCGTGTGCGACTTCCGCAGAGCAGCGCGACGACTACGCACAGTCACGGATTGGCTGCATGCCGAAGAGGCGGCCGAAGCCGCCCGGACCCGGCCCCACGGCCGCGCTCAGAAGAGGAAAACCCACCCGGACATGCGACGACCCCCGCCGGGGGGGAGAGCGGGGGTCGTCTCCACGGCCGACTCGGGGGGGGAGGAGTCGGACCGGGTTAGCACGGTCGCGAACGATCCGTGACTTCCATGGTGTACCCGAGAGCCCTCTCAGGCAAACCCACGCGCCCACCTTACGCCGAATGGGCTGCCCCTATGCTCTGCAGCGTGGAAAACCGCTCCTTGCCCCGCACAGCCGCCTTCTTTGACCTGGACAAGACGGTCATTGCGAAGTCGAGCACGCTCACCTTCAGCAAGTCGTTCTACCAAGGCGGCCTGATCAACCGCAGGGCCGTCTTGCGTACCGCATACGCCCAGTTCGTCTTCCTGGCCGGTGGCGCCGACCACGACCAGATGGAGCGCATGCGCGAGTACCTGTCCGCGCTGTGCCGCGGCTGGAACGTCCAGCAGGTCAAGGAGCTCGTCGCCGAGACGCTGCACGACCTGATCGACCCGATCATCTACGACGAGGCCGCCTCCCTCATCGAGGAGCACCACGCCGCCGGCCGTGACGTCGTGATCGTGTCCACCTCCGGCGCCGAGGTGGTCGAGCCGATCGGCGAGCTGCTCGGCGCGGACCGCGTGGTGGCCACGCGCATGGTCGTGGGCGACGACGGCTGCTTCACGGGGGAGGTGGAGTACTACGCCTACGGTCCGACCAAGGCCGAGGCGATCAGGGAGCTGGCCCAGTCCGAGGGCTACGACCTCGACCGCTGCTACGCGTACAGCGATTCCGCCACCGACTTGCCGATGCTGCAGTCCGTCGGCCATCCGCACGCCGTGAACCCCGACCGTCCGCTGCGCCGCGAGGCCCTCGCGCGCGGGTGGCCGATTCTCGACTTCCACCGCCCGGTCCGACTCAAGCAGCGGATCCCCTCCTTCTCCGTGCCGCCGCGCCCCGCCCTGGTCGCGGCGGCGGCCATAGGGGCCGCAGCGGCCACCGCGGGCCTCGTCTGGTACGCCAGCCGACGCCGCGCGGCACTCGCCTGATCCGCACTCGCCGGTCGCGTGCGGCCTGCACTCCCGCGGCCTGTACTCGCGCGGCCCCGTGGCCCGTACCCGCGTAGCCCCGTGGCCGGTACTCGCCGGTCTCGCGTGCCTCGTTCGACACATCGATGACCGTTTGACGCGTCTTTGAGAGCAAAAGTAAAGAAGTGCAGCCAGGCCTTCCACTTGGTTGGGGTCCTGGAGTACAAATGACTCAACGGCCCGCGAGACCAAGGACATCCGAGAGGATCACCTTTAATACGCATTTGGCCCCACGGACCGAGCATGGACATTGGGCACCCACGCGACGTCGACCCGTCGATTACGGGCCAGCCGCACCAGGTGACGGGCGAAGTTCCCGACCTGATGGGCAATATATCGAGGACGCTTGGTAACCCGATGAACATGCCAGCGGCGGTACGAATCCTCGTACCGCCGCAACTTATGTGAGCCCCTCGCAGGGCTCTTTTCGCACCCGGGGCGTCCACGCCGTACGGCGCCCCGCGCGCGCGTGCGTCACGCAGCCCCGCGCTGCAGCGCCTCGCACACCGCCGTCGACTCACGCGCCCCCAGTTCGATCGCCTTGCCGCAGTGCGCGATCCAGGCGGCCATACCCTCAGGAGTGCCGGAGACGTAGCCGTCGAGCGCAGCCAGATAGGCCGCGCGGCCCAGTTCGGCGTGGCCGACCTCGGCCGGGCAGACGGACTTGGGGTCGAGGCCGCTGCCGACCAGGACGATGCGCTCGGCCGCACGCGCGACCAGGCCGTTGTGCGAGGTGAAGGGACGCAGCGCGAGCAGTTCGCCGTGTACGACGGCGGCCGTCACCAGGGCGGGTGCAGAACTGCCGGCGATGATCAGCTCGGACAGACCCTCCAGACGCCCGTGCACCTCCGCCGCACCCGGCGGCGCCGACTCGACCAGCGGTTCGTCGACCGGCTCGCCCTCCTGGCGCGGGCGTCCGACCCTGTCGTCCGCGTCGGCCGCCGCCACCAGGTGCAGCCGGGCCAGCACCCGCAGCGGCGACTGCCGCCAGATGGACAGCAGTTGACCCGCCTCGGCGGTCAGCCGCAGGGCCGCTCCCATGACGCGTGACTCGTCGTCCACGCTGAAGTCGGTACGCCGACGGACCTCTTCGAGCGCCCAGTCGGCCCCCGACAGCGCCGCCGTGCCACGAGCGCCGCGCAGGGCCGCCTCGGAGGTGATCTCGTTGCTGCGGCGCCGCATGATCCGATGCCCGTAGACCCGGTCCACGGCCTTGCGTACCGACTCCACGGACTCGGGCACACCGGGCAGTGCACCGAGGGCAGCGAGCGGATCCGCGGTCGCACCTGTCGTACTCATGAGTACGACACTACGCACCCGGGGCCCCCACCCCACGATCGAGTGGCCTTCTTCACGCACGGCTGCCACACAAAGCGATCGGAGCACTACGCTTCGTGAACATGAAAATTGCTTTCGTCGGGAAGGGCGGCAGCGGCAAGACGACGCTGTCCTCGCTGTTCGTCCGCCACCTCGCCGCGACCGGCGCCCCGGTAATCGCTGTGGACGCCGACATCAACCAGCATCTGGGGGTCGCGCTCGGTCTCGACGAGGCGGAGGCCGCCGCGCTGCCCGCGATGGGCGAGCGGTTGCCGTTGATCAAGGATTACCTGCGCGGCTCCAACCCGCGGATCGCCTCCGCCCAGGCAATGATCAAGACCACACCGCCCGGTGAGGGCTCGCGACTGCTGCGGGTGTGTGAGCAGAACCCGGTGTACGACGCCTGCGCGCAGCCGGTGGAACTCGACGGTGGCACCGTCCGTTTGATGGTCACCGGCTCATTCACGGACTCCGACCTCGGGGTCGCCTGCTACCACTCCAAGACGGGAGCGGTGGAGCTGTTCCTGAACCACCTGGTGGACGGCCCCGATGAGTATGTCGTGGTCGACATGACAGCGGGTTCGGACTCCTTCGCCTCCGGCATGTTCACCCGTTTCGACATCACGTTCCTCGTCGCCGAGCCGACCCGGAAGGGGGTCTCCGTCTACCGCCAGTACAAGGAGTACGCCCAGGACTTCGGTGTCGTGATGAAGGTAGTCGGCAACAAGGTGCAGGGGCAGGACGACCTGGACTTCCTTCGCGCAGAGGTAGGGGACGACCTGCTCGTGACCGTCGGGCACTCGGACTGGGTGCGCGCCATGGAGAAGGGCCGCCCACCCCGGTTCGAGCTCCTGGAGGACGCCGACCGGCTCGCGCTGCGCCGGCTGCACACGGCCGTGGACGCCACGTACGGGTTGCGGGACTGGGAGCGCTACACGCGCCAGATGGTGCACTTCCATCTGAAGAACGCCCGGACCTGGGGGAACGAGCGAACCGGGGCCGACCTGGCGAAGCAGATCGACCCCGGCTTCGTGCTCGGCGAGAGCGCCGCCGCGCTGTCCGCGGACAACTCCCCTCTGACACCTACTGCTTGACCGCCGGCGCCCCCGGCGCCCCCTTCGGGGCCGGCGCCGGGTGATCCGACAGGAAGGACGCCCAACCCTGCTTGGGCGCCTCGCCGACGCGCAGCGTGCGCAGCTTCTGCAAGGTCAGCGGGTCCTGTGCGTCGAGCCAGTCGGCGAGCTGCCGGAAAGACACGCACCGCACATCGGGCTTGTTGCAGACCGCCTCGACGACTTCCTCGACGGCACGCATGTAGGTGCCGCCGTTCCAGGACTCGAAGTGGTTGCCGATGATCAGGGGTGCGCGGTTGCCGTGGTAGGCCCGGCGGAATCCCATGAGCAGCCCGTCACGCATCTGGTCACCCCAGAAGTCGTGCTTGGCGGGGTCGCCCTGGCTCGTGGTGCCCGACTGGTTGACCATGAAGTTGTAGTCCATGGTGAGTTGCTCGTAGGAATGCCCGGGGAAGGGCACCAGCTGCATCGACAGGTCCCACAGGCCCCCCTGCTTGGCGGGCCAGACCTGGTCGTTGACGCCGCTCGAGTCATAGCGGAAGCCCATCTGGCGGGCAGCCCTGACGAAGTTCTTGCGGCCCTCCAGGCAGGGCGTGCGCGCCCCGATGAGTTCCTTGTCGTAGTCGAAGGGCAGGGGCGGCGCCTTGGTCATGCCGGTGTTGGTCTTCCAGGACTTCACGAATTTCTTCGCCTGGACGATCTCGTCCTTCCACTCCTCCACCGACCATTCCCCGACTCCGCCACCTCTGCCGCAGAAGTGGCCGTTGAAGTGGGTGCCGATCTCGTTGCCCTCCAGCCAGGCCAGACGCAGCTGCCTCACGGTGGCGGCGATGCCCTCCTCGTCGTTGAAGCCGATGTCGCTGCGGCCCGGCGAGTGCTGCGGCGGGCGATACAGGTCACGTTTGTGGTCCGGAAGCATGTACACGCCGCTGAGGAAGTACGTCATGGTCGCGTTGTTGGCCTTGGCGACCCCACGGAAGTGAGAGAACAGCTTCTGACTGTCCTCGCCTGCTCCGTCCCAGCTGAACACCACGAACTGCGGGGGCTTCTGGCCGGGCGGCAACCGCTCCGGTGTGGGCAGGTGGGGCTGCGCTCCGGTGTAGGCGGTGGATCCGTCGCCGATCAGTCGGACGGCGCTCCTGGGCGCGGGCGCCGCCGGCTTCGCCTTCTGCGGTCCTGACGCTCCCCGACCGGCAGGGTCGGCGCCGGTCGCACAACCGGTGAGCGATGCGGCGCAGACCGCGGCGATCGCGGTGCCCGCGGCGATCCTGCGCGTCGCAGTGGTCCCGTGTGTCGCAGTGGTCCTGCTGGGGACGGCGATCCTGCGGGTGGCGGCCATGTTCCGTCCACCTTCCTTCTCTCGGGTGGCGACAGCGCCGCCAAGGTCGCATGGGACAGAGAAGGAATTAGTACGACAAGCCGACTAATCGACCACTTCACCCTTCAGGGGGATTTATTAGTCCATTTGCTCGGAAAACCTATTCCAGCCCTTTACTCTGCATTACGATCCGTTTACTGACTGTTGATGCATCCCGCCGCTGCATGCCGTGACCACACGGCCGCGACCCGACCCCTCGCCCCGAGCGGGGGACCACCAGATCCGCGACCGCGCTGCCCCGGAGGAGACGGGAAACATGTCCGCCTGCGTCCCCACCCGCGCCGACGACCCGAGTCGAGCGGAGCGCACCCACGAACCCCCCAGCCCGCCGCCACCCCCGCACCGCCGCCACGGCATCGCGGGCGCCGATGTGTCGGCCTCGATCGCGGTCTTCCTGATCGCACTGCCCTTGTCCTTGGGCATCGCCCTCGCCACCGGCGCCCCCCTGCAGGCCGGCCTGGTCGCCGCCGCGGTCGGAGGACTGGTCGCCGGCTGGCTCGGTGGCGCCCCGCTCCAGGTCAGCGGACCCGCCGCCGGTCTCACCGTGGTCACCGCCGACCTCATCCAGCAGTACGGCTGGCGAACGACCTGTGCCATCACCGTCCTCGCCGGACTCTCCCAGCTCGGCCTGGGCTCTCTGCGGGTGGCGCGCGGCGCGCTCGCGGTGAGCCCGGCGATCGTGCACGGCATGCTCGCCGGCATCGGCGTCACCATCGCCGTCGCCCAGCTGCACATCGTCGTCGGCGGCACACCCCACAGCTCCGTTCTCGACAACCTGCGCGTGCTGCCCGCCCAGTTGGCCGAGCTGCAGCCCGCCGCCGTGTCGGTGAGCGCGCTGACCCTGGCCCTGCTGCTGCTCTGGCCGCGGATTCCGGGGCCGGCGGGACGCGTTCTGCGCAAGATCCCGCCGGCCCTCGTCGCCGTCGCCGGTGCCTCCTCGGCCGCCTCGCTCGCCGGCCTGACCCTGCCCAAGGTGGACCTTCCGTCGTGGCGCAGCCACGCCCTGGCCGGAATGCCGGAAGGCCCGGTGCTCGGCGTGATCGCCGCCGTGCTGACCACCACGCTGGTGTGCAGTGTGCAGTCGCTGCTCGGCGCGGTCGCCGTGGACAAGATGGCGGCAGCGCGTCCCGGGCTGCCCGCCCGCGTCGGCCGCTGCGATCTGGACCGGGAACTTCTGGGCCAGGGCGCCGCCAACATCGTCTCCGGCACGCTCGGTGGACTGCCCGTCGCCGGTGTGGCCGTGCGGAGTTCGGCGAATGTCCACTCCGGTGCCGTAAGCCGGAACTCCACGATGCTGCACGGCGTTCTCGTAGTGATCGCCACGCTGCTGATGGTCCCGATCCTGGAGCTCATCCCGCTCGCCTCGCTCGCCGCCCTCGTGATGGCCGTCGGCATCCAGATGGTGTCCCTGAACCACATCCGCACGGTGACCCGCCACCGTGAGGTGCTGGTCTACGCGGTCACCACCCTCGGCGTGGTGTGCTTCGGCGTCCTGGAGGGCGTGGCGCTGGGGATCGCCATGGCCGTGACCGTCGCCCTGCACCGCCTCACCCGCACCCGGATCACGCACGACGAGAAGGAAGGAGTCCATCACGTACACGTACGCGGTCAGTTGACGTTCCTCGCGGTGCCGCGCCTCAGCCGGGCCCTGCACCTCGTGCCACAGGGCGCCCGCACCGTCGTGGAGTTGGACGGGTCGTTCATGGACCACGCGGCGTACGAGTCCCTGCAGGACTGGCAGAAAACGCACACCGCGCACGGCGGCTCCGTCGAGCTGGTCGGCCGCAGGTCCGGAGTCCGGATCGGTGAGCCCACCACTCCGATCGGTCTCCACCTCGACCCCGGAAAGGCCGTGGCCCGGTCCGCGGACTGCCGTTGTCACCCCTGGACGCCCTGGCGCAACCACCAGTGCGAGATCCCGGAGTCGATCCAGCCCCACGACAGGCCCGAGGGTCTCTCCGGGCAGGCTCAAGGCCAGGGAGCGGGTCACCCCGACGGTTCCGGGACTTCCCGCGCCTCCGGTCCCCCCGGTTCCCCCGGCGCCCCGGCCGAGCCCGGCACGGCCGACGGGTTCGGCGGAACCGGTGCAGCGAGCGCGGCCGCCGGGCCGAACGGGAACGACGTGCCGGGCCGCCCCGACCGCCCGGGGGAAAGCAGAGCCGAGACCTCCGGTGGATCCGACGGGAGCCGCCCGAGCTCGCATCAACTGGCTCGCGGCATCAGCGCGTTCCAGCGCAACACCGCACCCCTGGTGCGGGGCGAGCTGGCACGGCTGGCGCGTGAGGGGCAGCAGCCTTCCCAGCTGTTCCTCACCTGTGCCGACTCCCGGGTGGTCACTTCGATGATCACCTCCAGTGGTCCCGGTGACCTGTTCGTGGTGCGCAACGTGGGCAACCTCGTTCCGCTGCCCGGTGAGGACAGCGGGGACGACTCGGTGGCGGCCGCGATCGAGTACGCGGTCGACGTGCTGCGGGTGCGGTCGATCACGGTGTGCGGGCACTCCGGGTGCGGGGCCATGCAGGCGCTGCTCAATTCCGAACCCGGCGATCCGCAGACCCCGCTCAGGCGGTGGCTGCGGCACGGGCGACCCAGCCTGGAGCGGGTGTCCGACGAGAGCCGGCCGTGGGCCAGACTCGCCGGGCGGGCGCCGGCCGACGCGGTCGAGCAGCTCTGTCTGACCAACGTGGTCCAGCAGTTGGATCATCTGCGCGCCCACGAGTCGGTGGCCAGGGCTCTGCGCGCCGGTGAGCTGGAGCTGCACGGCATGTACTTCCACGTGGGTGAGGCTCAGGCCTACCTGCTCATGGAGGGCCAGGGTGACGAGGTGTTCGACGACGTGAGGGTGGCCGACCTGTCGGCGTGAGGCGCGCGGGCGCGGTGCGGTCCCGTTCGGCACGGGGCCGCACGGCTCCACCGACGGCGACACGTGTGAGGGGCGTCGGCCTCAGCTGCGCCTCAGCCCGGGTGTGAAAGGGATAACAGACGTGAACCTCCTCCCTTGCGCGTCCGTGGGAACGGATGACCCCGGGTGCCCGAAGGGGCTCCGGAACCCGCCCGCACACAGGTCTAAACCAATTTTCCGTCGACCCTTGTCATCGGGCCCTCGGGTCTGATGAGCTGTGGCCTGGGACACAACGGACACCCTGGGAAAGGGAGATGTCGTGAGCAACGAAAGCCTGGCCAACCTGCTGAAGGAAGAGCGCAGGTTCGCACCCCCCGCCGACCTGGCCGCGAACGCCAACGTCACGGCGGAGGCGTATGAACAGGCCAAGGCTGACAGGCTCGGCTTCTGGGCCGAGCAGGCCCGTCGGCTGACCTGGGCCAAGGAGCCGACGCAGACGCTGGACTGGTCGAACCCGCCGTTCGCGAAGTGGTTCCAGGACGGCGAGCTGAACGTCGCGTACAACTGCGTCGACCGGCATGTCGAGGCCGGGCACGGTGACCGGGTCGCCATCCACTTCGAGGGCGAGCCCGGCGACAGCCGCGCCGTCACCTACGCCGAGCTCAAGGACGAAGTCTCCAAGGCGGCCAACGCGCTGCTGGAACTGGGTGTGCAAAAGGGCGACCGGGTCGCCGTCTACATGCCGATGATCCCGGAGACGGCGGTCGCGATGCTGGCCTGCGCCCGCATCGGCGCCGCCCACTCCGTCGTCTTCGGCGGCTTCTCGGCGGACGCGCTGGCCACCCGTATCCAGGACGCGGACGCCAAGGTCGTCATCACCGCCGACGGCGGCTACCGGCGCGGCAAGCCGTCCGCGCTCAAGCCGGCCGTGGACGAGGCGATCGGCAAGGTGGACGACGTCCGGCACGTGCTCGTCGTACGGCGCACCGGCCAGGACGTCGCCTGGGACGACAGCCGCGACGTCTGGTGGCACGAGATCGTCGAACGGCAGTCCGCCGAGCACACCCCCGAGGCGTTCAACGCCGAGCAGCCGCTCTTCATCCTCTACACGTCCGGTACGACGGGTAAGCCGAAGGGCATCCTGCACACCTCCGGCGGCTATCTCACCCAGGCCGCGTACACCCACCACGCCGTCTTCGACCTCAAGCCGGAGACCGACGTCTACTGGTGCACCGCCGACGTCGGCTGGGTCACCGGCCACTCGTACATCGTGTACGGGCCGCTGGCGAACGGCGCTACGCAGGTGATGTACGAGGGAACCCCGGACACGCCGCACCAGGGCCGTTTCTGGGAGATCGTGCAGAAGTACGGGGTGACGATCCTGTACACGGCGCCCACCGCCATCCGTACGTTCATGAAGTGGGGCGACGACATCCCCGCGAAGTTCGACCTCGGCAGCCTGCGGGTGCTGGGTTCGGTGGGCGAGCCGATCAACCCCGAGGCGTGGGTCTGGTACCGCAAGAACATCGGAGCCGACCGCACCCCGGTCGTCGACACCTGGTGGCAGACCGAGACCGGGGCGATGATGATCTCCCCGCTGCCGGGCGTCACCGAGGCCAAGCCCGGGTCGGCGCAGCGGCCGCTGCCCGGCATCTCGGCGACCGTCGTCGACGACGAGGCCAACGAGGTGCCCAACGGCGGGGGCGGCTACCTGGTGCTGACCGAGCCGTGGCCGTCGATGCTGCGCACCATCTGGGGCGACGACCAGCGGTTCATCGACACGTACTGGTCGCGGTTCGAAGGCAAGTACTTCGCCGGTGACGGGGCCAAGAAGGACGACGACGGGGACATCTGGCTCCTCGGCCGCGTGGACGACGTCATGCTCGTGTCGGGCCACAACATCTCCACCACGGAGGTCGAGTCCGCCCTCGTCTCCCACCCCTCCGTCGCCGAGGCGGCCGTCGTCGGTGCCGCCGACGAGACCACCGGGCAGGCCATCGTCGCCTTCGTGATCCTGCGCGGTACGGCGGCCGAGACCGAGGACCTGGTCGCCGAGCTGCGGAGCCACGTCGGCGCCACGCTCGGCCCGATCGCCAAGCCGAAGCGGATCCTGCCGGTGGCCGAGCTGCCGAAGACCCGCTCCGGCAAGATCATGCGCCGGCTGCTGCGCGATGTCGCCGAGAACCGCCAGCTCGGTGATGTGACGACGCTGACCGACTCGACCGTCATGGACCTCATCCAGGCGAAGCTCCCGGCCGCTCCCAGCGAGGACTGAGCACGGCCGTCGAAGGGCACCCGGCGCAGCCCGCGCCGGGTGCCCTTCGAGTACGTACCGTGGACATCGGCGGATGCACCGAGGCGCATCCTTAGGTAAGCTAACCAAAAAGATCGCAACCTCAGGTGCGCCGGGAAGTCTGGTCGGCATGTGCTTCGTCATGCCCACCGACCGGAGGTCTCCCCCGTGACCGCGCCCCCCACCCCCACCCCCGCTCGCAAGCTCCTCGGACGGCTGTCCCTCCCCGAGCGGAACTTCGTCGCGGAGGCGCTGCGCACCGAGACCGTCGGTGGTGTGCTGCTGCTCATCGCCGCGATCACCGCGCTGGTCTGGGCGAACGTGCCCGCGCTGCAGGACAGTTACGAGAGCGTCGGCCATTTCCACTTCGGCCCCGAGGCACTCGGCCTGAACCTGTCCGTCGAGCACTGGGCCGCCGACGGCCTCCTGGCGATCTTCTTCTTCGTCGCCGGGATCGAGCTCAAGCGTGAGCTGGTGGCCGGAGATCTCAAGGACCCGAGCAGGGCCGTCCTGCCAGTCGTCGCCGCGCTGTGCGGGATGGCGGTGCCCGCGCTCGTCTACACGCTGACATCCGTCACCGGCGGCGGCTCACTGAGCGGCTGGGCCGTCCCGACCGCCACCGACATCGCCTTCGCGCTCGCCGTGCTCGCCGTCATCGGCACCTCGCTGCCGAGCGCCCTGCGTGCCTTCCTGCTCACGCTCGCCGTCGTCGACGACCTCTTCGCGATCCTGATCATCGCGGTCTTCTTCACCTCGCACATCAACTTCGCCGCGCTCGGCGGCGCCGTGGCGAGCCTCGCCGTCTTCTGGCTGCTGCTGAGGAAGGGCGTCCGCGGGTGGTACGTGTACGTCCCGCTCGCCCTCGTCATCTGGGCGCTGATGTACAACAGCGGCGTCCACGCCACCATCGCGGGCGTCGCGATGGGCCTGATGCTGCGCTGCACCCGGCGCGAGGGGGAGGCGCACTCCCCCGGCGAGCACATCGAGCATGTCGTACGCCCCCTGTCGGCGGGGCTGGCCGTGCCGCTGTTCGCGCTGTTCAGTGCCGGTGTGGCCGTCTCCGGGGGCGCGCTCGGCGAGGTGTTCACCCAGCCGGAGACGCTCGGCGTGGTCCTCGGGCTGGTCGTCGGCAAGACCATCGGAATCTTCGGCGGCACCTGGCTGACGGCACGTTTCACCAAGGCCTCGCTCAGCGACGACCTGGAGTGGGCCGACGTCTTCGCCGTCGCGACCCTCGCCGGCATCGGCTTCACCGTCTCGCTGCTCATCGGCGAGCTCGCGTTCGAGGGCGACGCCGCGCTGACCGACGAGGTCAAGGCGGCCGTACTCCTGGGATCGCTCATCGCGGCGACCCTGGCGACGGTGCTGCTCAAGATACGCAACGCCAAGTACCGCCGGATGGTCGAGGACGAGGAACGCGACGAGGACGCCAGCGGCATCCCGGACATCTACGAGCAGGACGAGCCGGAGTACCACCTGCGGATGGCCGCCCTCTACGACCGCAAGGCCGCCGAGCACCGCCGTATCGCCGAGGAGAAGATCGCAGCTCGCCACGCGCGTGCCGAAGTGCCGGGCGGGGCAGGCGAGGAGGACCAGCGTCGGGCATGATCTGACGGGACGGTACAAAGACGGAACCGTACGCACTCAGGCAGAACACGGAACCGTAACGACGAGGGAGATCGCGATGAGCGCACCCGACGGCAGCCCGGTCGGCGCCGAACGCAGCATCGGCCAGCTGTTCGCCTCGGCGACGACCGAGATGTCCGCGCTGGTGCACGACGAGATCGCGCTGGCGAAGGCGCAGCTCAAGCAGGACGTCAAGCGCGGCGCGACGAGCGGCGGCGCGTTCACGGTGGCAGGCGCGGTGCTGCTGTTCTCCCTGCCGATGCTGAACTTCGCCCTGGCGTACGGCATTCGGACCTGGAGCGACTGGAACCTCGCGATCTGCTTCCTGCTCTCCTTCGCGGCGAACGTGCTCATCGCCCTGGTCCTGGCGCTCATCGGTGTCGCCGCCGCGAAGAAGGCCAAGAAGAGCAAGGGTCCGCAGAAGGTCGCCGCCTCGATGAAGGAGACGGCGGGCGTCCTGCAGAATGCCAAGCCGCACCCGCGAACGGCCCCGGCACCGGAGCTGGAGGACCGGGCGCCCGCGGCCATCGAGGCTGTGGCACGCTCGTCGTCATGACGGATCCCGCCACCCCTTCGGCGCAACCTGCTTCGGTCGTACGACTCGACGGTCCCTGGACCCACAGGGACGTGGCCGCCAACGGCGCGCGCTTCCACATCGCCGAGCTGGGGGACGGGCCGCTGGTGCTGCTGCTGCACGGCTTCCCCCAGTTCTGGTGGACCTGGCGGCACCAGCTCGTCGCGCTCGCCGACGCGGGCTTCAGGGCCGTCGCGATGGACCTCAGGGGCGTCGGCGGCAGCGACCGTACGCCACGCGGCTACGACCCGGCCAACCTCGCCCTCGACGTCACCGGCGTGATCCGCTCCCTGGGCGAGCCCGACGCCGCGCTGGTCGGCCACGACCTCGGCGGATATCTGGCGTGGACGGCGGCCGCGATGCGCCCCAAGCTCGTACGGCGGCTCGCGGTCGCGTCGATGCCGCACCCCAGGCGCTGGCGCTCGGCGATGCTCTCGGACGTCAAGCAGACCAGTGCGAGTTCCTACATCTGGGGGTTTCAGCGGCCCTGGATCCCGGAGCGGCAGCTGACGGCCGACGACGGGGCGCTCGTCGCCCGGCTGATCCGGGACTGGTCGGGCCCGCGGCTGCCGGAGGACGAGACGGTGGAGATGTACCGCCGCGCGATCTGCATCCCGTCCACCGCGCACTGCTCCATCGAGCCCTACCGCTGGATGGTGCGCTCGCTGGCCCGCCCCGACGGCATCCAGTTCAACCGGCGCATGAAGCGGCCGGTGCGGGTACCGACGCTGCATCTGCACGGCTCGCTCGACCCGGTGATGCGCACGCGCAGCGCGGCCGGCTCGGGCGAGTACGTCGAAGCACCGTACCGCTGGCGGCTGTTCGACGGGCTCGGCCACTTCCCGCACGAGGAGGACCCCGTCGCCTTCTCCACCGAACTGATCAACTGGCTGAAGGATCCCGAACCCGATCGGTGACCGCGCCGATGCGCCCGGTATCCGGAACTGAACAGGTGTCCTACGAACAGCCAATTGCCCGGCGCATAGGCCAATTGAGGGCGCCAGAGGCGGTTATCGACCATGGGGCGGGGGCAGACGTCGGGGTATGGGCTGGACGCACGACTACAGTGACGCAGCACGCAACCGCCGCTCGGCCACTGCGCTGAGCTCCCACCAGCGAGGCAGCGCCCCGCAGATGCCGGACTCGGATCCCCGCGTGGGCATTCCGCTCATCCTGCGCCGCCGGGCCCGCTGGGTCTCGGTGCGGCTGCGCCATCCGCGCGGCTGACCCGGCCACCGATCGCGGCCGGGTACAACGGCCTTCACCGCGGGGTTCGACCACCCCACCCCACCGGTCTCACCGCTTCGGCACGGACTACAGCGCGCAGCTGTCGGTGTCCACCTGCTGGTTGGCGGTACGGCCCTTGACGATGTCCTCCTGGATCTCGTCCGCGGTGAGCGCGTAGCCGGTCTCGGCGTCGTCGAGGGACTTGGCGAAGACCACGCCGTACACCTTGCCCTCGGGCGTGAGCAGCGGACCGCCGGAGTTGCCCTGGCGGACGGTCGCGTACAGCGAGTACACGTCTCGGCTCACGGTGCCGCGGCGGTAGATGTCCGGGCCGCTGGCCGGCAGGCGCCCGCGCACGCGCGCGGCGCGCACGTCGTACGCGCCGTTCTCCGGGAAGCCCGCGATGATCGCGCCGTCACCGCTCTCGGCGTCGGTGGAGGTGAACCGCAGCACGGGCGCGCGCAGGTCCGGCACGTCGAGCACGGCGATGTCGCGCTCCCAGTCGTAGAGGACGACCGTCGCGTCGTACTTCTTGCCCTCACCGCCTATCTGGACGGTGGGTTCGTCGACACCGCCGACGACATGCGCGTTGGTCATGACCCGGCGGTCGGCGAAGACGAAGCCGGTGCCCTCCAGGACCTTGCCGCAACTCGGCGCCGTGCCCATGACCTTGACGATGGAGCGCTTGGCGCGGGTGGCCACGGGGCTGTTGGCGAGAGCCTGGTCGGGAGGCGCGACCTCCTTGATCGGCTCGTTGGCGAACGGGCTGAAGACCTGGGGGAAGCCGTTCTGCGCGAGGACCGAGGTGAAGTCCTTGAACCAGGTGTCGGCCTGGTCGGGCAGCGCCTCGGAGACGCCCAGCAGCACCTTGGAGCTGCGGACCTCCTTGCCCATGCCCGGCAGCGTGGTCTGTCCCAGTGCGGAGCCGATCAGCCAGGCCACCAGGAGCATGGCGACGACGTTGACCAGGGCGCCGCCGGTCGCGTCCAGGGCGCGGGCCGGGGACCAGGTGATGTACCGGCGCAGCTTGTTGCCGAGGTGGGTGGTCAACGCCTGGCCGATGGACGCGAAGACGATGACGATGACGACCGCGACGATCGCGGCGGTCGTGCTCACCTCCGCGTTGTCGGTCAGCGCGTCCCAGATGACCGGGAGGATGTACACGGCCACGAGACCGCCACCGAGGAATCCGATCACCGACAGGATGCCGACGACGAAGCCCTGGCGATAGCCCACGACGGCGAACCACACGGCGGCGACCAGCAACAGGATGTCCACGACGTTCACTGCTTCAGGCCTCGCCTCATCACTTTCCGGTCACCACACATCGGCCGCGGGGCCGGGGCGAGAACGCCAGGACAACACAGCACGGCAGACACCCTGTCATGACCGCCAGTCGAGCGGGACCTGCTTCTCCCGGTCCCAGGGCCGCTCCCAGCCCGAGAAATGGAGCAGACGGTCGATGATTCCGGCCGTGAAGCCCCAGACAAGGGCCGATTCGACCGTAAATGCCGGACCTCGGTGGCCGCTGGGGTGCACCGCGGTGGCTCGGTTGTCCGGATTCGTGAGATCCGCCACGGGGACGGTGAAGACCCGCGCCGTCTCGTTCGGATCGACGACGCCGACCGGGCTGGGCTCGCGCCACCATCCCAGGACGGGCGTCACGACGAAGCCGCTCACCGGGATGTACAGCTTGGGCAGCACACCGAAGAGCTGCACGCCGCTCGGATCGAGCCCGGTCTCCTCCTCGGCCTCGCGCAGCGCGGCCCGCAGCGGCCCGTCGGCCCTGGGGTCACCGTCCTCCGGGTCGAGGGCGCCCCCCGGGAAGGAGGGCTGGCCGGCATGGGAGCGCAGGGAACTGGCACGCTCCATGAGCAGCAGTTCGGGTCCGTGCTCCCCGTCCCCGAAGAGGATCAGTACGGCCGACTGGCGTCCCGCGCCGTTCTCCGGCGGCAGGAAGCGGCTCAGCTGCACCGGCTCCACGGTCTCGACCACCCGCACGATCGGGTCCAGCCAGGCCGGCAGTCCCTCCTTGCTGATCACCACCGGCCCGTCCTGCGTATCGCTCGCCCGCGTCATCGCCACCCCCGTCGTCCTGCCGAGTCCAACGCCTGACGCGACCTGGATCGTTCCGCCTCACCGGGACGGGCGTGCCACGGCGCCCCGTCCCGTCCGGTCCGCCCCGTCATCCGGCCCCCAGCGGCGGGGCCGGCCTGCCGCCCGCGTCCAGGTACGACTGCGGAGGCTTGAGCCGCTGACCGGGGAAGCCGCCCTTCTCGTACTTGAGCAGCTTCTTCGCCTTCTCGGGGTCCGTCTCGCCCTCGCCGTACGCCGGGCAGAGCGGCGCTATGGGACAGGCACCGCAGGCGGGCTTGCGGGCGTGGCAGATACGGCGGCCGTGCCAGATCACATGGTGGGAGAGATCCGTCCAGTCGCTCTTGGGGAACAGCGCGGCGATCTCGGCCTCGATCTTGTCCGGATCCGTCTGCTCGGTCCACTGCCAGCGCCGCACCAGCCGCTGGAAATGGGTGTCCACGGTGATGCCGGGGCGTCCGAAGGCGTTGCCGAGGACGACGAAGGCGGTCTTGCGGCCGACGCCGGGCAGTTTGACCAGCTCTTCCAGCCGGCCCGGGACCTCGCCGCGATGGTCGTCCACGAGCGCCTTCGACAGGCCCATGACCGACTTGGTCTTGGCCCGGAAGAAACCGCAGGGACGGAGGATCTCCTCGACCTCCTCCGGGTTCGCCGCTGCCAGGTCCTCGGGGGTGGGGTACTTGGCGAAGAGCGCCGGGGTCGTCTGGTTGACGCGCAGGTCGGTGGTCTGGGCGGACAGGACCGTGGCGACCAGGAGCTGGAAGGGGTTGTCGAAGTCCAGCTCGGGGTGGGCGTACGGGTAGACCTCGGCGAGCTCGCGGTTGATACGGCGGGCCCGGCGGACGAGGGCCGTGCGGGACTCGGCGGCGGGGGGTTTCGGCGTGACCGTCCTGACGGAGGAGGCGGACTTCACCGCGGCGGCGGCCTTCTCGGGAAGGACGGCGGGCTCCTTGGTGATCACCTTCTTCGTGGCCACCTTCCTCGCACCGACGGCCTTCTTCGCACCGACGGCCTTCTTCGCACCGGCCGCCTTCTTCGCACCGGCCGCCTTCTTCGCACCGGCCGCCTTCTTCGCTCCGGCCGCCGACTTGCTCGCCGTCGCCTCCGCCCCGGGCGCCTTCTCGGCGTCGGCCTTCCCGGCGGGCGTCTTCCCGGCAGCCGTAGCCTTCTTCGCGGCCGTCGTCTTCCTCACCGCCGCTTTCTCGCCACCCGCCGCCGTCTCACCCGGCGCCTTCTTCGCCGCTTTTGCGGTCTTCCTTCCGCCACCAGGGTCCTGTTCGCCCACAGCGGAATCGCGACGTACAACCACCCGCCCAGCCCCCTTGGCCTGTGTTCTCACCGGCGATTTGGACACCCGGCCAGCCTAAAGCCCGGCACCGACATCCGCCCCGGACCCTGAAGATCGGCCCCCAATTGGACCCCTGCCGCTTACCCCGGGACACCTGTGCGGCATCCTTGTGACAGATCACACTGTTTGGACTGTCCGGCAAAATGGGCACCACGGTCCCCTGGTACGCGGGGGAGCAAGATCCCCTGAGCAGGTCGACAAGGAGAGAACTCGTGGACGACGTTCTGCGGCGCAACCCGCTCTTCGCGGCGCTCGATGACGAGCAGTCCGCGGAGCTCCGCGCCTCCATGAGTGAGGTGACCCTCGCACGCGGTGACTCCCTGTTCCACGAGGGCGACCCCGGTGACCGGCTCTATGTCGTCACCGAGGGCAAGGTGAAGCTCCACCGCACCTCACCCGACGGCCGGGAGAACATGCTGGCCGTCGTCGGTCCCGGCGAGCTCATCGGCGAGCTGTCCCTCTTCGACCCGGGTCCGCGTACGGCGACGGCGACCGCGCTGACCGAGGTCAAGCTGCTCGGCCTGGGCCACGGTGACCTCCAGCCCTGGCTGAACGCCCGCCCCGAGGTGGCCACCGCGCTGCTGCGCGCCGTCGCGCGCCGCCTGCGCCGCACCAATGACGCGATGTCCGACCTCGTCTTCTCGGACGTCCCCGGTCGTGTGGCCCGCGCGCTGCTCGACCTCTCCCGCCGTTTCGGCGTGCAGTCGGAGGAGGGCATCCATGTCGTCCACGACCTGACGCAGGAGGAACTGGCCCAACTCGTCGGCGCGTCCCGCGAGACGGTCAACAAGGCTCTGGCGGACTTCGCCGGACGCGGCTGGCTCCGCCTGGAGGCCCGCGCGGTGATCCTGCTGGACGTGGAACGGCTGGCCAAGCGGTCGCGGTGACCCGCGCTTCTCGTACGACGCCGGGGCCCCGTCTCACTACGAGGCGGGGCCCCGGCGCGTACGGCCACCGGGACCGGCCACCTCTCGAACATCCGCGCACCAGGAGATAGCCTCCGCCCATGGCAAACGGGCAGTGGTACCCACCGGAGTGGCCGGACCGTATCCGTGCGCTCGCCGAAGGAGACCTCACCCCGGTCGCTCCGCGGCGTGCGGCGACCGTCATGCTGCTCAGGGACACCGAGGCCGGCCCTGCAGTGCACATGCTGCGCCGCCGCGCCTCCATGGCCTTCGCCGGCGGGGCCTACGCCTACCCGGGCGGCGGCGTCGATCCGCGCGACGAGCATCCGATCCGCTGGGCGGGCCCCACGCGCGCGTGGTGGGCGCGCAGGCTCGGCGTCGACGAGGCGGCGGCCCAGGCCATCGTGTGCGCGGCCGTGCGGGAGACGTACGAGGAGGCGGGCGTCCTGCTCGCCGGGCCGACCGACGACTCCGTCGTGGGCGACACCACCGGCGAGGACTGGGAGGCGGACCGCGCCGCGCTGGTCGCCAGGGACGTGTCGTTCGCCGAGTTCCTGGACCGCCGCCGCCTGGTGCTGCGTTCGGACCTGCTGGGCGCCTGGACCCGCTGGATCACCCCGGAGTTCGAGCCCCGCCGCTACGACACATGGTTCTTCGTCGCCGCCCTCCCGGAGGGCCAGCGCACCCGCAACGCCTCCACGGAGGCCGACCGGACGGTGTGGATCCGCCCCCCGGACGCCGCCGCCTCCTACGACAAGGGCGAGCTGCTGATGATGCCGCCCACCATCGCGACCCTGCGCCAGCTGATGCCCTACGACAGCGCCGCCCAGGCCCTCGCCGCCGCCCCCGGACGCGACCTCACGCCCGTTCTGGCGCAGGCCCGGCTGGAGGACGGCGAGATCGTGCTCTCCTGGCCGGGCCACGACGAGTTCACCAAGCACATCCCGACCGGCGGAGCTCCCGCATGACCGTGCCCGAAGCGCCCGCAGCACCCGAAGCCCCGGAAGGCCCCCTCGTATGACGGACGCAGCCGCCCTCCCCGGCCAGCCGCGCGGCGGGGTCCTCTCCGGCCCCGCCACCCCGCGCGCCGTGAACGTCCTCGCGCCCAACCCGTCCGCGATGACGCTGGACGGCACCAACACCTGGATCCTCTCCGAGCCGGACTCGGACCTGGCCGTGGTCGTCGACCCCGGCCCGCTGGACGAGGCGCACCTGCGCAATGTCATCGACACGGCCGAGAACTCCGGCAAGCGCGTCGCCCTGACCCTGCTCACCCACGGCCACCCCGACCACGCCGAGGGTGCCGCACGCTTCGCCGAGCTGACCGGTACGCGCGTGCGTGCCCTCGATCCGGCGCTGCGGCTCGGCGACGAAGGGCTGGGGGCCGGGAACGTGGTCCGTGTCGGCGGGCTGGAGCTGCGCGTCGTCGCGACGCCCGGCCACACCGCCGACTCGCTCTCCTTCCACCTGCCGGCCGACCGCGCCGTCCTGACCGGCGACACGATCCTGGGCCGCGGTACGACGATGGTGGCGCATCCCGACGGGCGCCTGGGCGACTACCTGGACTCGCTGCGCCGCCTGAGGTCCCTCACCGTCGACGACGGCGTGCACACCGTCCTGCCGGGCCACGGGCCGGTCCTGGAGGACGCACAGGGAGCCGTCGAGTTCTACCTCGCCCATCGCGCCCACCGTCTCGCCCAGGTGGAGACCGCGGTGGAGGACGGCTATCGCACACCGGCCGAGGTCGTGGCCCATGTGTACGCGGACGTGGACCGCTCCCTGTGGCCGGCGGCCGAACTGTCGGTGCGGGCCCAGCTGGACTACCTGGAGGAGCACGGCCTCATCTAGGCCCGTCCAGATCCAGGCCCGTCCAGTCGGCGCCGGGACCGTCCACAGAGCCGCCACCGCGGCCCTCCGACGCCTGCCCGCACACACGCGCGCGTGGCTGATCCCGGTGAGACGGCACCGCTCGCGTCGCTGCGGCACCGCTCAGCGGGCGTACGGCGGCCGGCCCAAACCGTTCCCGGACCCGGCCGCCGCCAACGGAGGTCCTACGCCTCCGTCAGCTCCACCTGGATCTCGACCTCCACCGGCGCGTCCAGCGGGAGCACGGCCACACCCACGGCGCTGCGGGCGTGGACGCCCTTGTCGCCGAGGACCTCGCCCAGCAGTTCGCTCGCGCCGTTGAGAACGCCCGGCTGGCCGGTGAAGTCCGAGGCCGAGGCCACGAAGCCCACCACCTTCACCACGCGCGCGATCCGGTCCAGGTCACCGGCCACCGACTTGACGGCCGCGAGCGCGTTCAGGGCACAGGTACGGGCGAGTTCCTTGGCCTCCTCCGGGGTGACCTCCGCGCCCACCTTCCCGGTGACCGGAAGCTTGCCCTCCACCATGGGGAGCTGGCCGGCGGTGTACACGTACACGCCCGAGCGGACCGCCGGCTGGTAAGCGGCCAGCGGAGGGACCACCTCCGGGAGCCTGAGGCCCAGCTCGGCCAGTTTCGCCTCGACCGCGCTCACGCCTGCTTCTCCCGCTTCAGGTAGGCCACGAGCTGCTCGGGGTTGTTCGGCCCGGGCACGACCTGGACGAGCTCCCAGCCGTCCTCGCCCCAGGTGTCCAGAATCTGCTTCGTGGCGTGGACGAGCAGCGGCACGGTTGCGTATTCCCACTTGGTCATGCGGCCGACTTTATCCGCTGCCCGCCGGAGCCCGAGCGGCCGACCGCGGTCACGTTGTCCACAGGCCGCCGCGTAGTCGGCGCACCGACTGGTTAGGCTCGAAGACGTGAGCAGGCTCCAGGTCGTCAGCGGCAAGGGCGGGACCGGAAAGACCACGGTCGCCGCCGCGCTCGCGCTCGCCCTCGCCACCGAGGGGAAGCGGACGCTTCTCGTCGAGGTCGAGGGCAGGCAGGGCATCGCGCAGCTCTTCGAAACAGAGGCGCTGCCTTATGAGGAGCGGAAGATCGCCGTCGCTCCAGGGGGCGGGGAGGTGTATGCCCTCGCCATCGACCCCGAACTGGCCCTTTTGGACTACCTCCAGATGTTCTACAAGATGGGCGGTGCCGGCCGGGCCCTGAAAAAGCTCGGCGCCATCGACTTCGCCACCACCATCGCGCCGGGCCTCAGAGACGTCCTGCTGACCGGCAAGGCGTGCGAGGCCGTGCGGCGGAAGGACAAGAGCGGGCGGTTCGCCTACGACTACGTCGTGATGGACGCGCCTCCCACGGGCCGCATCACCCGTTTCCTGAACGTCAACGACGAGGTGGCCGGCCTCGCCAAGATCGGCCCGATACACAATCAGGCGCAGGCCGTGATGCGGGTGCTGAAGTCGGCGGAGACGGCCGTGCACCTGGTGACGCTGCTGGAGGAGATGCCCGTCCAGGAGACGGCGGACGGCATCGCCGAGCTGCGGGCGGCGCGGCTGCCGGTGGGGCGGATCATCGTGAACATGGTGCGGCCGGAGGTGTTGGACGCCGCTGATCTGGAACTCGTACGGAGCGTTCCGCGCGCCGCCGTGGCCAAGGCGCTGTCCTCGGCCGGGCTGGGCGGGGCGCGGCGCGGCGGGAACGCCGAGCGGCTGGTGGGTCCGCTGCTGACGCAGGCCGACGAGTACGCGGAGCGGCACGCGCTGGAGCACGAGCAGCGGGCGGTCCTGCAGGAGTTGGGGCTGCCGGTGCACGAACTGCCCCACCTCGCCGAGGGCATGGACCTGGCGGGCCTGTACGAACTCGCGGGCGAGCTGCGGGAACAGGGCCTGTCATGAGGTCGTTCACAGATCGGGAGCCGTTCGCGGTACGTCGGGAGCCGTTCGCGGTGGCCCGGAAGCCGTCCGCCGCACGTCGGAAGCAGGGGATGTCATGAGTCGTCCGGAACCGGCACACGCGCATGACGCCGCCCGCCATCCCGCGCACCTCTCCCCCGCCCGCGTGCTCGATCTCGACCCCCTGCTCGACGATCCGCGGACCCGGATCGTCGTCTGCTGCGGCTCGGGCGGCGTGGGCAAGACGACCACCGCGGCCGCCCTGGGCCTGCGGGCCGCCGAGCGCGGACGCAAGGTCGTGGTGCTGACCATCGACCCGGCGCGTCGGCTCGCCCAGTCGATGGGCATCGACTCGCTGGACAACACCCCACGCCGGGTGAAGGGCGTCGAGGGCGACGGCGAGCTGCACGCCATGATGCTCGACATGAAGCGCACCTTCGACGAGATCGTCGAGGCGCACGCCGACCCCCAGCGGGCCGCGGCCATCCTGGGCAACCCCTTCTACCAGTCGCTCTCGGCGGGCTTCGCGGGCACGCAGGAGTACATGGCGATGGAGAAGCTGGGCCAGCTGCGGGCGAGGGACGAGTGGGACCTGATCGTCGTGGACACCCCGCCGTCCCGCTCCGCGCTGGATTTCCTGGACGCGCCCAAGCGGCTCGGCTCGTTCCTGGACGGCAAGCTGATCCGCGTCCTGCTGGCGCCGGCGAAGGTGGGCGGGCGCGCCGGCATGAAGTTCCTGAACGTCGGCATGTCGATGATGACGGGCGCGCTGGGCAAGCTGCTCGGCGGTCAGCTGCTGAAGGACGTCCAGACCTTCGTGGCGGCGATGGACTCGATGTTCGGAGGGTTCCGCACACGCGCGGACGCCACGTACAAGCTGCTGCAGGCGCCCGGGACGGCGTTCCTGGTGGTGGCGGCGCCGGAGCGGGACGCGTTGCGCGAGGCCGCGTACTTCGTGGAGCGACTGGCAGCCGAGGACATGCCGCTCGCCGGGCTGGTGCTCAACCGCGTCCACGGCAGCGGCGCCGACCGGTTGTCGGCCGAGCGGGCGCTCGCCGCCGCGGAAAATCTTGAAGAGCCCCGCATTGTGGATCAGGAGGGCGGGAAAGCTGGACTTCGTAACTCCCCCGACACGTACGACAGTTCAGAATCAGCAGCTTCCGAGGCACCGGCTCCTGACGAAGGCTCCCCCGCCGTCACGGACATGGAGCACACCGCGGCAACGGACGGACCCCGATCCGTCACCCCCCATCTGGAGCGGTCCGTCGACCAGCTCACCGCAGGCCTGCTGAGGCTGCACGCCGAGCGTATGCAGCTGCTCTCCCGCGAGCAGCGCACCCGTGACCGCTTCACCGCGCTCCACCCCGAGGTGGCGGTGGCCGAAGTGGCCGCGCTGCCCGGTGATGTGCACGACCTCGCGGGGCTACGGGACATCGGAAACCGGCTCGCGGCCCACCGGCCGGAGCTGCCCGATCCCACGGCCGGCGCCTGAGAGAGGGCCGTGGGGCCCGTGCGAAGCCGCCGGGCCCGTCTTCCGCGAACCTCCGGGTCCGCCTGCCGAAACCCGGGGCACGCCGTCCGAGCCCTCGTGACCAGCGTGAGGGAGTCCTTCTGGGCCCGCCTCCGAGGAGGGCCCGTTGGATCCGCCCGAGGGGAGACCTCGTGGCCCCCTCAGCTCACTGCCGCGTAGCTCTCGTACACCTGGTCGTCGTCCAGGGGCACCAGGCCGACCCCTCGCTCGTACTCCGTACGCGCGGTCTCCAGCAGCCGGCGCCACGAGGTGACGGTCGGCCGCCTGCGCAGCAGCGCGCGGCGCTCCCGCTCCGTCATGCCTCCCCACACGCCGAACTCGACGCGATTGTCCAGCGCGTCCGCCAGGCACTCCGTGCGCACCGGGCAGCCGGTGCACACCGCCTTGGCCCTGTTCTGCGCTGCTCCCTGAACGAACAGTTCATCCGGATCGGTAGTGCGGCAGGCCGCCTGCGCACTCCAGTCGACTACCCAGCCCATACCGGCGCCGTCCTCTCCCGAATCGAGGCTCCCCCACGGCGGCAGCGGCATATTCACCGCCGCCAGTTGAGGACGTTACGGAAGGTGGGCACAGCGCAACACCCCCTTCGGGCCCAATCTTGAATGGCCCGAACGGACTATGCGTAAGCGGCAGATCACCCGGGGGAGTGAGCTGGCGACATGCGTGACTTTCCCGGCAAACCGGGACAGTTCTGTTGCGTCACAACGGACGCCGGATGACACACAAGGCGGATTCGGACACGCGCTCACCAAAAAAAGTGAGCAACCTCCGAAACGATTCGGGGTCGTCGGACGTATTGATACGTGGCCGCACTGCTGTGACAGTTGAGAGCAGCTTAGGCCAAGGCATTGACGCGTGTCCGGCAAATGAGAACCCAGGTGCCCGACTTTGCCGTGCCATGGGAGCCGGCTCCGTTCCCACGCGGGGGCGGCTGAGGTCCACTGCCCACCGAGGACCGCGAGGTGCGTCACAGTCCGCCTCGTCCCCATCCGCGCGGATGCGGTACTCCGCCGCACGTCACGATCTCGCTCCGAACCTCCCGACAGGCAACCGCTCTCCCGGAACGCTCATGCGTACGGATTAGGCTGCACCCATGCCAAAGAAGCGTTCGGGCGGTGGTCTGTCGACGACGCAGCAGGCCGCGAAGTTCCTCGGTGTCAGTGTGCTCGCGGGAGCCGTGATGGCAGGCATCGCGCTGCCCGCGGCCGGTGCGCTGGGGCTTGCGGCCAAGGGGTCGGTCGAGGGCTTCGACGAGATCCCGGCCAACCTCAAGCGCCCGCCGCTGAGCCAGCGCACCACGATCCTGGACGCCGAGGGCGGCCAGATCGCCACGGTCTACTCGCGTGACCGCACGGTGGTCGACCTCAAGGACATCTCGCCCTACATGCAGAAGGCGATCGTCGCGATCGAGGACGCCCGCTTCTACCAGCACGGCGCGATCGACCTGAAGGGCGTGCTGCGGGCCCTCAACCGCAACGCCCAGAGCGGTGGCGTCGCCGAGGGCGCGTCCACGCTGACCCAGCAGTACGTGAAGAACGTCTTCGTGGAGGAGGCCGGCGACGACCAGGAGAAGGTCGCGCAGGCCACCCAGCAGACCCTCGGCCGAAAGATCAAGGAGCTGAAGTACGCGATCCAGGTCGAGGAGGAGCTCGGCAAGAAGAAGATCCTCGAGAACTACCTGAACATCACGTTCTTCGGCCAGCAGGCGTACGGCGTCGAGGCCGCGTCCCAGCGCTACTTCTCCAAGTCCGCCAAGAAACTCAAGGTCCAGGAAGCGGCCCTGCTCGCCGGCATCGTCCAGTCGCCGAGCCGCTACGACCCGGTCAACGACGAGGCCGAGGCCACCAAGCGGCGCAACATCGTCCTCCAGCGCATGGCCGACCTCGGCGACATCTCCCAGGCGGAGGCCGACGAGGCCAAGCGGACGCCACTGGGCCTGAAGGTCAGCAAGCCCAAGAACGGCTGCATCACCGCGGTCAAGGGCGGCGGCTTCTTCTGTGACTACGTACGCCAGGTGTTCCTGAAGGACCCGGTCTTCGGCAAGACCAAGGAGGACCGGGCCAAGATCTGGAACCAGGGCGGTCTGACGGTCCGGACCACGATGGACCCGCAGGCGCAGAAGTCGGTGCAGCGGTCGGTCAAGAGGCACGTCTACCAGAAGGACGAGGTCGCCACCGCCGCCACCATCGTGGAGCCCGGCACCGGCAAGATCCTGGCGATGGGCCAGTCCCGGCCGTACGGCATCGACGTCAAGAAGAACGAGACCTCGATCAACCTCTCCGTCGACCAGAACATGAACGGCGGCGCGGGCTACCAGCCCGGTTCGACGTTCAAGCCGATCGTGGCCGCGGCGGCCCTGGAGGACGGCATGCCGCCGACCCAGGTGTACTCCTCGCCGTACAAGATGGACTACCCGAGCCCGGTCTCCGCCTGTGACGGCAGGACCTGGAACGAGAAGGGCGTCCCGGTCGAGAACGAGAACGAGTCCGAGGTCGGCCCGTACGACATGAAGGACGCCACCGCGAAGTCGGTCAACACCTACTTCGTGGAGATGATCTCGGACATCGGTATCTGCCCGGTGACGACGATGGCGAAGAAGATGGGCGTCGAGCGTGCCGACGGCGGCGACCTCGCCCAGGCCCCGTCCATCGCCCTCGGCACCATGGAGATGTCCCCGCTGACGATGGCGGCCGGGTACGCGTCGTTCGCCTCGCGGGGCATGTACTGCACGCCGATCGCCATCGAGTCGATCACCCAGAAGGCGGGCGGGAGGACCAAGTCCCTTCAGGTCCCGAAGTCGACCTGCCGCCGCGCGATGTCCGAGACCACCGCCGACACCATCAACACGCTTCTCCAGGGCGTGGTCGAGGACGGTACGGGTACCGAGGCGGGCCTCGGCGCGAGCCGTCCCAGCGCGGGCAAGACCGGTACGACGGACGAGCGTTACGCCGCCTGGTTCGTGGGCTACACGCCGAACATGGCCGGGGCGGTCTGGGTCGGCGATCCCAAGCACGAGCGCAAGATGCAGTCCATCAGCATCGGCGGTGTCTGGCACAGCAAGGTGTTCGGCGGCAAGGTCCCCGGCCCGATCTGGCGGGACATGATGGAGGGCGCCCTCGCGGGCAAGGAGGCGCCGAACTTCAACATCGTCCACATCCCCGACGGCGACAAGGGCCGGGACCGCGACGAGGACGACGACGAGGACAACGGCAACGGTGACGGGAACGGCAACGGGAACGGGAACGGCAACAACGGCGGCCTCCTCGGCGGCCTGACCGACGGCGGCACGGACGGCGGCGCCTTCCCGACGCCCTCGTTCTCCATCCCGGAGGGCTGGTGGCGGGGCCAGACGAGCGGCAACGGGAACGGGGGACGCGACTGACGGACGGGTCGGCGGTCGGTCAGGCCGCCTCCGGCGGCCTGAGGCAACCAGGCCCTCGAAGTGCCCCCCGCTCCGAACTCCCCAACCCCCCGACGAGAACACCCTCGTGACGAGGGCCGCGGCGCGTGGGTTCCTGCGCGCCGGCGCCCGTCACGAGGGTGTTTCCGTCCCGGTCCCGCCCGCGCGGGGACTCAGCCGGCGAGCAGCTTCTTCACGACGGCGGCGACACGACCGCCCTCCGCCTGCCCCGCCACCTTCGGGTTCACGATCTTCATGACCGCACCCATGGCCCGCGGGCCCTCGGCGCCGGCCGCCTTGGCCTCCTCGACGGCCTGGGCGACGATCTGGTTCAGCTCGTCGTCGCTGAGCTGCTTCGGCAGGTACCCGGCGAGCACCTCGCCCTCCGCCTTCTCCCGCTCGGCCTGCTCGGCACGACCACCCTGCGCGAAGGCCTCGGCGGCCTCACGGCGCTTCTTCGCCTCACGGGTGATCACCTTCTGCACCTCGTCGTCGGAGAGCTCGCGCTTCTCCTTGCCCGCGACCTCCTCCTTGGTGATCGCGGCGAGCGTCAGCCGGAGCGTCGAGGAGCGGAGCTCGTCGCGCTCCTTGATCGCGGCGTTGAGGTCTTCCTGCAGCTTCGACTTGAGCGTGGTCATGGGGTTGATTGTCGCAGGTGTGAGGGGTCGTACGCCCGTTGATTTCAAGGGGGCGGAACGGGCGGGCGGGTGGAGGCGGGAGAGCAGGGGGCGCAGCGCGCAGGGGACGGGCCCGTGCCGTCGCGGACGACGGCCTCGGGCGGGCGCCCGGAACGGGGCGCTCCTGCGGTCTGACACGATGGACGTATGCGCGCGCGATACGGAGTACCCCTGGGAATCACGGCGGTTGGCGCCGCCGGTCTGATCTACTCGGCGGGATTCGAGGCCCGTTCCTTCCGCCTGCGGCGGGTGACGGTCCCCGTCCTGCCCGCGGGGATGCGCCCGCTGCGCGTGCTGCAGGTCTCCGACATCCACATGGTCGGCGGCCAGCGCAAGAAGCAGCGCTGGCTGCGCTCCCTGGCCGGCCTGCGCCCGGACTTCGTGATCAACACCGGCGACAACCTGTCCGACCCGGAGGGCGTACCGGAGGTCCTGGACGCGCTGGGCCCGCTGATGGAGTTCCCGGGCGCGTACGTCTTCGGCTCGAACGACTACTACGGGCCCAAGCCCCGCAACCCCGCCCGCTACCTGCTGGAGAAGGTCCAGGGCCGCCACGGCCTGAACGGCAACCCGCCCGTGGTCGGCGCGATCCACAACCCCTGGGAGGACCTGCGCGACGGGTTCGACGCCGCGGGCTGGCTCAACCTGACGAACACCCGCGGGACGCTGAAGGTCGAGGGCGTGTCGGTGGAGCTGACCGGCCTGGACGACCCGCACATCAAGAGGGACCGCTACGAGCAGGTGGCCGGCGGCCCGTCCGGCGCCGCCGACTTCGCCATGGGTGTCGTCCACGCGCCGTACCTGCGCGTCCTGGACTCCTACACGGCGGACGACTACCCGCTGATCCTGGCCGGCCACACCCACGGCGGCCAGGTCTGCATCCCCTTCTACGGCGCCCTGGTCACCAACTGCGACCTGGACACGGACCGCGTGAAGGGCCTGTCCACCCACACGTCGCAGGGCCGTACGGCGTACCTGCACGTCTCGGCGGGCTGCGGCGCGAACCGCTACACCCCGTTCCGGTTCGCCTGTCCGCCGGAGGCGACGTTGTTGACGTTGGTGGAGCGGGAGTAGGGGTCGTCCCCGGAGGGGGTGAGGGGCCCGAGAGGGCGATCGCAGGACGCTGGGCGGGGACGCCGGGCGGCGGGCGGCGGACGCTGGGCTCTGGGCTCTGGGCTCTGGGTGGCGGACGCTCGGCGGGGAACGTCCCGGTGCTTAACCCGCACGGCCTACCCGTATCGCCCCTTTTGTCCACCCTGCTTAGCGTGAGGGCATGACCGCCCCGATACCCAGGGACATCCCGGATCTCCCCGCGATACCGGGCATACCCGTACTGATGCCCTCCCACGTCCCGGCCACCGCGGTGCGGGCCCCCGTGCGTCGCCCCGCGGCCGCCGCCTACCGCTTGCTGGTCGCGCTGGCCGCGGCCGGGGCGGTAGCGGTCGAGCTGGCCCTCGGCAGCCCCGTGCGCACCCTGAGCCACTTCGCGATCCAGAGCAACATCCTGCTGGCCCTCGTCCTCGCCCTCTCGGCCCGCCGGGCCTGGACCGCGCGGCGCCCCCTCCCCTCGGCCCTGACGGGCGCCACGCTGCTCTACGCCGTGGTCACGGGCCTCGTCTACCACCTGCTCCTGGCGAAAGGCGCCGGGCCCTTCGCGCTCCCGGGCGTCCTCACGAGCGAGGCGACCCCGCCGACGGGCTGGCACGCGATCACCACCCAGGTCCTGCACACGGTGACACCCCTCGCGGCCCTGCTGGACTGGCTGCTCCTGACGGCCCCCGGCCAGCTGCGTCTGCGCCGGGCGGCGACCTGGATGCTGTATCCCCTCACCTACCTGGCGTTCACGTTCATCCGAGGCGAGCTCCTGCTCCCCGGCACGCCGGCCCACTATCTCTACCCCTTCCTCGACGTGGACCGGCACGGCTACAAGAGCGTCCTGGGCAACGCCCTCCTCATCGGCCTGGCCATCTACGCCCTGGCCCTCGCCCTCGTGGCCCTGGATCACGTCCGCCCCAACCCGGTCCGCCACCGCCTGCACCGCCGCGCGAAAACCGGATTTCGTCTCCAGCCACCGGTGGGCTAAAGTAAACGTCGTCGCCGCGACAAGCAGTGACATCGGGGTGTAGCGCAGCTTGGCAGCGCGCTTCGTTCGGGACGAAGAGGTCGTGGGTTCAAATCCCGCCACCCCGACAGTGAAGTACCAGGTCAGGGGCCTGATCCGCTCAGCGGGTCGGGCCCCTGAGTGGTTTCCGGGGGCTCTTGGGAGAAATCTGGGAGAAGATCTTGAACACACCCCGGCTACGGGCTGCGGATCTAGACACCACCGACGGCGCCTTCCACTCATCCCAAATGCACTCCCACCCACCTAAGGCGGACGAGTACCGTTGCTCCTGACAAGGGCCACTGCTCTTGTCAGGACTTCTAGGGCTACGGCTCTAGGGGAGAAGGGGGCAGGCATGCCCAAATTTGTAGAGGTGCCGACAGAGGCCACGACTCACCTCATCCGCCAAGCATACGAGGCGGGCGGCCCTTATCAGTGGGCGCGAGAGGCATGGAAGAACTCCGAGGAAAGCGGCGCCTCGATCATCCACTTCGGGATCGAGGAGCAGGCCGCGGAACGACAGGGCGTCCTGCGTCGCACGATCATGGACAACGGCGCCGGGATGCAGCCGAACGACCTCAAAGTCTTCCTCACGACGTTCGGAGGCGGCGGTAAGCCCATCGGGGTTGACGGCAACTTCGGTCAAGGATTCAAGTCCTCCGTTTTGCCATGGAACCCGTACGGTGTGGTCGTCATCAGCTACACGGCGGAGGCGCCGGACGGTGCCATGCTGTGGATCTATCGGGACGGTGACGGCAACTACGCCCTCAAGGAGTGGTCCGCCGAGGATGAGAACGGCGAAACCAGGATCACGGATGTCGTACAGCCGTTCATGGATGATGACCACGGTTGCGACTGGAGCCGCATCCGCCCAGGGTGGATGACAACAGGCACGATCATGGTGTTGCTGGGGGCCGCCCCGGATGCCGATACCTACATGGGGGACCAGGACCCGTCCCGAACGGAGACTGTGGACGACCTGATTCGGTATCTCAACAGCCGGCTCATTGAGGTGCCACAGCGGGACGACGCACCAATCGAGACCACGGTCATTGATACCTACGCCAAGCGCAGCACAGACCGCCGAGACACCCGCGACAAGACCATCACACTGCCCGACGGCACGGCCATGGTGTGGCGCCCTCGGCGCATCTACGGCCTCCGGCACTACATCCCGGACGTCGCCGTGAAGGGCACGGTCACTGTCGATGAGCACGGCACTCAAGTGGACTGGTTCTACGTACCGGAGCCGGAGGCGCCCGTGGGCGGTACATCCGACTACATCGTCCAACGCCCTGTGGCGGTCGTGGACTACCAGGGTGAGGCCTATCACGCGGACCGGAGCAAGAGTCGGTACCGCTTGTTCGGCATCACCGACGAGATCATGGGGCGTACGTGGCTGATCGTGCGTCCGCCCATCTACAGCGACAGCCGGCCCACCCGGTGGGGTGTGATCACCCAAGCATCCCGCCACATCCTCTTCGGCAAGGGCGGCTTGGAGTTGCCCTGGGAGGAGTGGGGGGACGCCTTCTTCGACAACTTCCCTGGGGAGTTGGCCAAGGCGCAAGAGCAGGCCCGTGCACGGAACACCACGCAGACGGATCCGTCGATGGCGAAGAACCTGGCGCGGATCCTAGATCGTCTGAACCCTCGTTTTAAGGCATCTCGGGTCCTCAGCTCGGCGATGGGTAAGGTTCTTGGCAATCCGAGCGGCTCCTTCGCTGGTGCCCCTGGCTCGCGTGGCCCGCGGCCCGCTGGCGGAGCCGGGCGACCGGGCGGAACGGGTGGGACATCCGGGCCGCGGCACATCCTCGTGCCTACGACGACTGGCTCGGTGCAAGGTTCGCCTTCGCGCGTGCGGGGTGGATACCCCGCATTCGACTGGAAGCCTTTCGACCCTGACGAAAGCAAGTACCTGGCACAGTACGTACGCAACGCCACTCGTACCATCGAAGAAACAGAGTATCGAGGCGTTGTCTACCTCAACTCCGCTCACCCTGTTTTCGTGCAGGAGTTCGCTCACTGGGCCAACCAGATATGGCCTAAGGCCAATTCGGCGAAGGTGCAGGAGTTGGTGGAGCGGGTCTACGGGGAAGAAGCGGTAGCGCACGTGGTTCACGCCCAACGACTGAACGGAACTCTCGTAGGCAAGACCGAGGACGATGAGCCGATTCTCATCGGCGAGGAAGACGTTCGACAGCTCCTGGAACCCGCCGCTCTGTCCGCAGCGCTGCTGGGACTCGTAAACGTCGAGCAACGCATCCTGACCCAGGGCGGAGGACTCTTCGGGCGCCGCGCCGGCTCGTAAGGAACCGTCACACACCGGCAGAGGGGATGGAGCCACCTACCCAAGCGAGTAGGTGGCTCCGCCCCTTGCAGTGGAGCTGTTCTGCAGACTGGCCGAGGCGCCCACGGCAGGGACCCGAGGCCCTCGCAAATGACATGCGTCACCGCTCGGGCGGCTCCTGACCACGGCCGTCCTGCTTGGTGCCTTCGTCAACCTTCCCTGTCCGCTGGTCCTGGTCCCCTTGACCAGGACCAGCGATCTCGCCGGGGCGGCCCTCCTCCTGACCCTGCTCAGAACTCCCCTTGGTGGATCCGTCATCGCCCTGGATTCGCCGCACTATCTCCTGTACCTCACCCCCAGCATGTTTGTAAATTATGGGCCCATAATTGATGATGAAATCGTCAACCCCTGAAATATCCGGGAGCCCATCGCCCGTGTAGTAGCGGAACGTGAGGTAGATCATCGACGCCGCGACCCGCTGTAGTCTCCGCTTCCACGAACCGCTTATGTCTCCCTCTGGCGGATCGCCTTCTTTTCCCTTAGCCAAGTCCTCGACGTCGCGTACCTTATACCACATCTCCCAAAGCTCACCGTTGGCGCCTGCTATAAGGGCAGTGGCCTCCCTAGCCAGAATCTGTGCCTCATGAGTCGCATCGTCGTTAGCCTCTGGAGAACCGAATAGCCCAGCTGCCGCGTCGTCACGAACCATGCCTGGGAAGGCTTCCGTGAGGAAGTACTCGTCAAGCATCAGCTGTTCTATATTGATACGCAGACGGTGCCCAATACCGGCTACTGCTGCCAGTTCGGTTGGGGAGAGGTCAGACGCCTGCTCCGACTTGCTACTCCAAACACGATCAAGTTGGAGGATGAGTGTGCAGCGGTTGCTCACGTCAATTGCACGGAGCAGCGATTCGACATTCATTGCCTCATGAACCCCTCGTTCGGTGCTCTACTGCTACCGTACGCGCGACTGCGACGTACCGCCCGCTGAGCTGGGCAAGGCCTCTACCTCTGATTGACACTTCTCGCAATTTGAAGGCCTCGGCGGTTAGCTCCAGTCCGAAGGTCGAGGCCTGAACTGCTCCGGTCTGATGGGGGCTCGATCCTCTCAGGGAGTCGAGCCCCCATCAGACCCGGAGCAGTTCAGGCCTAGGTGCAGGGCCCAGCAATCAGGAGCCGCGCGATTGGATCGCACCACCCCTGAGATTGACTGTATTTCGCCTTATCGGTGCGCTCTCAGACGTTCCTGCAATAGATCGTTGAGTGCGGCGACCGGAGACGTGGAACACATCATCAAGCGGGCGTCGATGGATTTCTCCCACTCCGCAGTCAGGTTGGCCAACAGCTCCTCACGCATTTCTCGGGTGATGTGCGTGTAGCGCGACTGGACCGAACCGTCAATGTGCCCCATGCGCTCATCCATCAGCTTCGGCGGGGTGCGGAACCCCTCCATTCGCGTCTTGTGCGTGTGGCGCAGTCCATGGGGCGTAAGCCCCTTCGCGATCGGCACCCAGCAGGAGTCCGCGCGCGTATGCGCTCCTCTCCCCCGCGCTGGCACACCGGGCCAGGGGCTGGCGAGCATTGGCACGGGCCGCGCTTCCTGCGGCGCCTTCTTCGGGTACCAGCCGGAGGCGGCCGGCGTGAAGAGCCATGTGGCGAACCCGTTCCGTCGCCAGTGCTCAGCCTGGTCGACGGCGCCCCCGCCACGTGTGAACCCGAGAGCCTCGATGGCCTCCAGCACGCGCGCTCTGGTCGCTTCGGTTACGACGTCTGACCGGTTGAGGACGTTGGACACGGTGCCTGTGGAGACACCAGCGCGTCTCGCCACGTCGACCACCTTCGCGCCGGTCTCGCCGGTCCGGGACATGCCTTGCCCACGGAACACGTAGGTGTTGCCGTGGCACGAGCAGGGCTTGGGCTGAGTACGGGCGATGTGCCCCGTCCAGAGACGAGTGAGCCACCGCGGCGCGTCGATGGTGCGATAGCTGTCGTCCTTGGGAGGGCAACGCTCGAACTCCCCCGAGTCCAGTTCGTAGAGCTGCCATTCCACGCGTACGGCCGCACGCCGGATGAACTCAGTCTCCAACCCGACGATTTCGCCCCACCGCATACCCGTGTAGCCCTTGGTGACGACGGCAACAAACTCGTCATCTCGCCCGGAAAGGAGAGAAGCGCGCTCAGCGCACAGGAGAATTCCGAGCGGATCCGTTACCACCTTTTCGGGTCCGCGGTCGCGCGACCGGCCCGCGCGCTTTCCCCTGCCACGCCGCTTGGTGGCGGGGTTGGCGCTGATGAGTTCGTCGTCCACCGCGTCTTCGAGGACCAGGTGAAGCGTGCCACGCCACGTCTTCACGCTTGACGCGGCGTAGAGCGCCTTCTCCTTCTTCTCCCATGTGTCGACGTCTGTGCGCTGGATCGAGGAAAGCGGGCAGTCCTCGAACTCCGGGAGTAGGTGTTCTTCCAGGTGCCGACGGTAGTTCTGCATCGTGGACGCGGCGAGATCCTGCGCCGCGTACCACCGTGAGGCGTACTCACCGAAGGTGATTTGACCGGCCGCCGGATCCCTCCATGTGCCGCCCCGTACTTTGGCCTCTTCGGCATCGGCGGCTTGCTTGGCCTCGCGCTTCGTGCGGAAGCGAATGGCGTTGCCGTTCTCGTCGGCCACGGTGCCGTACTTGCCCGTTGAGATCTTGAAGCGGCCACGCCAGTACGTGCCGCGGTTCTCCGCGAACCCCATATTTCCTCTCATCACGAGCGATGGGCGGGAGCCGAAAACGGCTCCCGCCCATCGCGGTCTTTCGTCAGTTCGTCAGGCGGCGTTGCGCATACGTCGGGGGCGTCGCGCCCTCAGTTGCGACGCCGGTGCGTCCAAGGAGACGAACCTCCGCGGGCGCGTCGAAGTGCTCCTGGTCTGGGGCACATTCACTGGTTCGGGACGTTCCTCAAGGATGTGGAAGATCTCTTCGACGTGGCTCCGTGTGAAGCGGTAGCCGCTGCCACTCCGGAGGAACGGGATACGGCGTCGCCGTGCCTGTTCCTTCACCCACCACTCGGAGCAGTCGAGTGCTGCGGCTACCTCAGCAGCCGAGTAGGACTTGGGAAGGGGGGAGTTCATCTCACCCGGGTTCATGGCTCCTCTTCCTCTCAGGTCCGCTACTTCCGCTACCTCCGCTACCGCCCTGGTCAGGGGCATGATCGAGGTAGCGGATAGGGGTGCGGGTAGCGGATGGAGCCGCTACCGGCCCCGGGTTCGTGGCCGCGGGGCGGGTAGCGGACGGGGCGGCGCGGTAGCGGATGCGGAAGCGCGATCCGCTACCGGTTTTAGGTCTCTGACCTGCCCGGTAGCGGAGGTAGCGGAAGTAGCGCACTTTCCGCGGGGGGCGGGCAGTAGCGCTGCCACGCGTCGTGCAGATCGCTCGCGTAGTAGCCCTTCATGACGCTCCCGCCGGCCTTGATGTTGCGGGCCGCGATGGGGGTGTTGTCCGCGGTCATGTACTCCCGCAGCATCCGCGACAGCCCGCGGGCATCGAGCGGCTTGCCGCTCATGTCCGCCCACGGCGCCTCTTCGAGGCTGTGCAGCCTGTCGAGGATGGCGACGGTTGGCAAGCGGTCGATGCCGTTGAACACGTAGTCGCGCAGGTCCGTGAGCAGGCGGATACCGATGCTGCCCTTGTCGCTGGTCTTGGCCGCGTTCACCAGCTCGATGCACGCGGTGCGGGCGCGCTCCGGCCACGCGCCGCCCGCGGCGTCCGCGATGGCGAGCAGAGGCTCCCACACGTCCGCGGGCCGGTCGCTGATGCCCACCGGCAGTGCCGGGAACACCCCGTCGACCAGGTGGCGCACGGACTGTGCCCAGGCGGCGAGCCGGTCACGCAGCGCGTGGCCCTCCTTCTCGTGGATGCGCTGCCGGAACGGCTCAACCCGCTCGTTCGGTGCGCGGCGGCGCATGCGGACGATGACGGAGCGGGTCAGGATCGTGTCCGGCAGCGAGCCGAGACCGGCGACCGCGACCCCGCAGAACGACGGGAACTCCTGTACCTGCTGATTGGAACCGTCGCCCACGCAGCGCCACATGACGCCGGAACGGCGGTGCCCGGCGTTCAGGAACCCGCGGAGCTGTTCGTTCTCTCCGGCCTTGGGGCCAAAGACAGTGTCGATCTCGTCGAACAGGATGGTCGGCCGTCCCTCCATCCCGGACACCGCCCGGAAGAGTGCGGAGGCCGAGGCGTTGACCGCCACCATCGGTTGCGGCACGAGGGTTTCCACGATCTCCAACGCGCGGGACTTGCCGGAGCCCGGCTCCGGCGACAGGAACGCGAGCCGCGGTGTGGAGTCGAAGCAGTCGAGCAGGTGCGCGTGTGCGTCCCACAGCGTCACGGCGACGTACGCGGCTTCGAGGGGGAAGATGTTGAAACGGCGGTGGAAGGCTTCCACCTCATCGAGCAGTGCGGAGCCGTCCATGGCGGGTGCCGGCGGGTTGGCGCTCATGCCGCCTGCCTCCCTTCCTGGTTGGTGCGGAGCGGGCATGCGTCGCGGTGGGCGGTGTGGTCTTCGATCAGGGCGAGCACCTTCGTGTGACCGACGGCGCTGCGGTCCCTGCCGCACAGGCACTTTGAGGTGGCGGTAGGCACGGCGCCGCGCGGTGCGCAGATGCACAGCCACGCAATCGGGTACCGGCCGTCGCCCTGCCGTGGGTCAGGACGAAGAGCAGAAGGGACGCCCTTGCGGGCGGCGCCTTTCGGCTCGCCCACGGCCGGACGGGGCGCGGCTTGTGCGGCGGCGCGCGGACCGGTCCGGGTGGCGGGAAGGCTCTTCAGGGGATGGCGGGGAGGGGTGCTCATGCCGCCCTCCCCTGACCGTTGCGGGCAATCGACCAGTTCAGACCGCTACGAATGGTCGCTTCACACGACCGCGGCGACAAACCGGCCTGCTCCCCCGCCCACTGAAGAGCCTTCTCAACCTGCTCCCTGGGGAGGTCGCCCCACGCGATGAACCGCCCCAAGGCTCGCGCCGCCCGCAACAAGGTGGCGTTGCGCTCGCCCTCCGGGGCCTGCCGTACGGACGCGGTTTCCGCGTTCAAGCCCGCTGCGGCGTAGCTGGACGCCCGTACGGACGACGGTGCAGCCGTTAGTGCCCGCGAAGCCTGACGGGCCGTCAGGCGGGCGTACAGCCATTCCGGCAGTGGTGCGGGTGGCATGTCGTTGACGACCGCGTAGGCGCCCGCGGGGGTGAGGCTGCCGGGGGCAACGACGTAGCCACCCCACGCGCGGGTGTCGATGCGCTTGCCGAGCCGTCCGGCCGTGTTGCCGAGCCGGGCACCAGGCGGGGCGGTGAAGTACAGGTGGACCCCACCGCTCGCGGTCCGCACCGTGCGGGTGGTAGGCACGGTCTGCCCGGCGCGCTCGCAGAGCGCCGTGAAGGTCGTCACGCCGTTAGGCGTGTCCGTGCTGCTCTTGCGCTTGGGCATGTCAAGGTCGACGACGACCAGCCCGGACGGGCCGGTCGCGATGCCGACGTTGAACGGCAGGTCGCCCCACGCGCGGCGGATGCGGTCCGGGTCGATGGTGGCGCGCTCTTCCCACTTGCGGTGACCGCCGGCGCAGTCCCCGATGCCGGGGCAGACGTCCTCGCCATGCAGGGCCGGACGCTTGTCACCGGGGCGCAGCGGGAGGACAGCCCACCCTCGCTCCGCAGCGTCCAGCGCGGCGTACAGGAGGTGGCGGTTCATGCGGCCACCCCCAGGGCGTGGGTCGCGAGGAACGCGCGGCCAATCCACTCCGCGTAGGCGGGCGGGATGGCTTCGGTGAGTTCCTCGCGCACGTCGGTCCACGTGATGCCCATCGCGGCCTGAAGCTCCGCGATGGACGGCTTGCCCCCGCCGTTGCCGTACGCGGCCACGTACGGGCCGTCGTAGAAGCGGCCGTGCCGGTAGCCGCGCACCCGCCCGCGGTGCGGGACGTGCGCCGGCTGCTCGATGGTCCAGCCGCCCAACTCGAAGTTACGGTGGCGGATCACCCCGAGCCCGAACATCTCGCCGCACAGCGTGAGGTCTTTGCGGATCTCAGCGCGGCCATTGGGCTGCTCGATGACGTACGGCAGACCTGTTTTGTCGAGCAGGTCTCGGGTGGGCGCCACGAGGTCTTCGTGGGTTCCGCCCCACCCCTGGGACCGATTGGTACCCACGGTCAAGGCGCACTTGTCCTGGCACGGAGGGGAGGCGTGCACGATCGTGTACCGCTCGATGTCCCCGGAGAGGATGAGCGCGGCGAGCCGTTCGAGCGCGTCGCCCCGGTGGTGTGGGAAGGGGTAGTTCGGCCGGTCGGCGATGTCGACGCCGTCCACGACAAATCCGGCACGGGCGTAGCCCATGGCGGCGCCGCCGGCGCACGAGAACAGATCCAGCAGGCGCGGCCGGAGTCGGCCGCGCCCCATCGGGGTGGCATGGGCCGGATGGCCCTCGCCGAATGCACGACGTTGGGTCATGCTGGAGGTCTCCTTGTTCTGTTGGAGGGACAGGAGAACCGGGGCGGGCGCAGGCTTGTGGTGAGACGGCGCCCGCCTCGGGCGTAGCTAGCCGTGGAAGTGGTTGCGCTTGAAGACGGCCTTGCGGATGTTGACCGTGGTCCCGCTGCCGTGGCCGCTCGCGCTGAAGACCTGTACGGCGACCCAGCCGCCGAAGATGACGGCGGCGAGGGTGATGAGCTGAGTGATGAGCGCGGTCAGCGCGGTGATGAACGCGGTCAGCAGGAACAGTCCGCCGCAGACGGCACCGAACCCGATACCCCCGAGGGCGATGTTCACCGCCGCGCGGGAGACGGGCGGCTTGGCCGCGACGGGTTCGGGCTTGGCGGGTTCGAGGGCGTAGCCGGTTACGACGCGACCGTCCGGCAGGACGACACTCGTCACCGACGTGATGGCGCCCGGCTGTACCGGTACGACCGGCGCCGACGGCACCGGGGCGAGCGGAGTGGGCCGGTGGACTTCCACGGCCGCTTCACGACGGCCGGGTACGAGGTTGGCGTGCTCGTGCACAACGAGCCTCCTTCAGTTCCCGAGGGCGGACAGGGCGTCGGCGGACGCCTGCACGAGGTTGTGGATGGGCTCGTACGCGCCGGTCCCGGCGGCGAAGAACCCGAACAGGAACAGGACGATGGCCGCGCCGCCTCCGGCGGACTTGGTCTTGACGGCGAGGGCGGACGCGGCGCCGAACAGCAGCACGGCGGAGATGTTCAGGATCATTGGGAGCCTTCCGGTCAGGGGGTGTCGGTGCCGGCGCGGTAGATGCGGGCCCAGCGGTTGTAGAGCCAGCGGCCGACGCGTATGCGCTTGCCGGTGGCCTTGCAGCGGCGGCAGTCCTTGCCGCGCTTCATGCGGCCCTTGCGGTCGGTCTTCATCGCGAAGCCCCAGCCGTTGCACTTGCGGCAGTTGCCGAACGGCGAGGCAGCGCACACGGCGACGTAACACAGCGTTACACCCAGAATCAGGGTGATAGCGAGCAGGACAGGGGTCATGACGGGCCCTTCCAGGCGGGTTTCAGGGGTTTCCGCAGGTGGGCCGCTATCCGCTAGCGGCCTGATCAGAGCTGGTTTGGGGCGCTAGCGGGGCCGCTAACGTTAGCGGGGTATGCCGCTAGCGCTAGCGGCCCCGGACGGTCATCCCGCGTCCCGCTTTCCGTCACGCTCCGCAATCGCGGCGACGATGTGGGAGCGGTCGATACCGCGCCGGTTGACGACCTTGCCCTTCACCCGGCGGCCCACCTGGATGGTGGAGACGCCGTGCGGCTTGAGCGCGGCGGCGAGCCCTTCGGGGTCCCAGCCGTCGTAGACCTCCTCGCGCAGCTCTGCGAGCCGGGCGACGACGGTTTCGGACCACACCTTGGGCTCATCGGCCGGCACCACGGCGAGGATGTCGCGCAGCAGGTCATACGCGCTGGTGACCGGCTCGGGTGCCTCCCCGAGCGCGTGCCCGGACAGGGTGCCCGCTTCCTCGCGCAGGCGGCGAGCGCGGGCTCCGACGTCTTCGGCGGCACGGCCGTCGATGTAGATGGCGCGCACGATCCGGGCGTCCGAGCCTTCACCGACGAAGTAGTGAATGCCCTTGTCACCCCAGGCGAACATGGTCGCCCGCACGCCCCGCTTGTAGGCGGACGTGCCGAGCACCATGTCGTTTTCGAGCTGCCCCATGACCTTCAGGCACCAACGGGCCGACGCGTTCGCAGAGATGCCCGTGGGCAGCGCCTTGGCATCCGGGCGCTGCGTGGCGAGCAACAGCACGATGCCGGTGGCCGGACCGCGCTTGACCAGGTCGGTTGCGATCTCCTCGAACTCCTTGGCGTGCTCGGGGTGCTCGAACAGCACCTGGCACTCATCCACTCCGATCACGATCGGGTGCAGACCCAGGGAGCGCTTGTCAGCGAGACTGCTGGTCACCTTCGACTCCGGGCAGACATCCCGCGGAAGCGAGCGGATCACCTTGGTGCGGCGCCGCAGTTCCTCGCGCAGTGCCCGGAAGTCGTTCAGGCAGTACTCGATGGACTCGTCGTCGTCGCCCGCGGCGTGGCGGTGGGAGACGGCGTCGCCAACGGGGTCCAGGTCGCCTGTGCCCTTCATGTCGTAGGTGTGCAGCTCCGCGCGCGGGTCCAGCGCAGCGATGAGCAGCAGCAGCCTGAGCAGGAAGGTCTTGCCCATGCGCGGGATGGCGCCGATGACGCCCGCGATGTACATCAGCGTCGCTTCGACCCAGCGTCCGCGCTGGTCGGTGCCGTAGGCGACCGGCTTGAACAGGTCGACCGAACCCGACTTGAGCAACGGCCACTTGGGCTGCTTGGCGCGGGACATGTCCTGATCCCCCACCCACAGCACGAGGTGACCGGTGTGCTCATCCGGTACCGCCTCGGGCCACACGCACCCGAGCGGGCGGCGCAGGCCGGAAGCGAGCCGGTCGCGACGCTCGATGACGTCGGTCACCGTGACGCCGTACGGGAGGTTTCCCTCCGCGCGCCATCCGGGGCCGTCACGGGTGATCGGGGCGGTGAACTCGAATCCGTCGCGCCCCTTGGCCTGCGCCTGGTTGATGGCAGGGATGCCGAGAGCACCCAGCGCCCGCAGCACGATGTCACTGGTGAGCTTGACCGCCTTGGGCAGCTCCACCGCGCGGTGGATGACCGGGGCATCCGCACGGCGTCCGGCGAACCCGAGCGCCATCACGACCGCGCTCACCGACACCGCCTGAAGCCAGTCGGGGGCGAGCACGTAGATGGCGAGCGCGGAGCCGAGCCCGACGAACATGGCGAGCACGGCAACGAGGGTGCGCAGTCGGACGCGTCCGTCGCGCTGCCGCGACAGCTTCAGGTACTCCGCGGCGTCCTCACGCCGGACCGCGGCGAGTCGGACCGGTTCGCCCTCACGGTCGGCCACCCATCGCATCGTGCCGCCCACGAATCGGGCGGCGCCGGTCGGGGCTTGCAGGGCGAGCCGGGCGGCGTAGACCGGGGCACGCAGCGCGTGATACCCGGCAGCGTGGGCGTAGTGACGGGCCACCCACGCCGTGGCAGTCCGCAGTTCCGCCACCGACCGCAGCCACACGGGAACGACCGCACGGCGCTGGGCACCGAGCAGCCGACCGAGGTAGCCCGGACCGGTGGCCGTCGGGGTCGGCAGGTCGACCATCACGCGCGCGGTCGGGTCGCCCGACTCGGCACCCGACCGACCGGTCTCGGAGTCGGCCGACGGGTCGGAGGCAGGTCGGGCGGTCGGGTCGGCCGACTCGGTACGGGCCGACCGTGCCTTGTCGAGGTCGACTACCTCTCCCCCGGAGTCGGCGTTCATCTCGGCTTCGAGTCGGTTGAACAGTTCGTTGTCGTCGTCGGGGTGCTTCACTGATGGTCCCTTCCAATGGGAGGAAAGGCGGGGCCGGTCCGTCGCTGTAGGAGGTGAGCGGACGGGCCCCGCCGGATCGTGGTGCAGGGGTGTTCAGGCGGCGCGCTGTTCCTCGGGGTAGGCGCATGGCACGCACATGCCGAGCGAGGAAGGGATGACGTATCCGGCGTCCTGCCGGCAGGCGGGGCAGGTGCGGCGGGCACGGTTGGCCTTGGCGAGTGCGGCCCACTTGCCCGGCGTCATCGGCCGGACCGGTTTGGCGCGGTCGATGCGGTAGAGGTAGGCGACCAGCGGGCCGCGCCGGTAACGCGGGCGCATGATCTGTGCCGCGATGGACTGCCCACCGGGCCGTAAGCCGCGGGCGCGGAGCTGACGGCGGGTGGCCAACCCGTCCGGGGCGTAACGCCACGGGTAGGTGGGCAGTCCGTGCCTCGCACCGGTCGGGTCAAAGCACTTAGCGAACATCAGGCAGCCTCAGCCGTCGTGCCGTCGCCCTCCGCGTCGTCCACGGAGTGCAGCGGACGGCCGTTGGCGCGCTCTGCCTTCAACTTCTCCCGCAGCTTGCGGGCGTTGGCCTGCGAGACATGCAGCGTGGTGCGCAGACGGTCTGCGGTCAGCTCCGCCGCGGTCCACTCTGTGGTGACCGTGCGCGCCTCGGTCAGCGCCTCTTCGAAGGTGCGCTGCGCCTTGGCCTTGCCCTTGGCGGGGGTCCGGCGGCGCGGGCGCGGCTTGGCGTCGACCGGCGCCGGCGGATTGTCCGCCGGGGGCGGTGCGGGCGTCTCCTGCTCAGCAGCGGGGGCCAGGTCGCCCATGCGCAGCATCACGCGCTCGCGCCGCGGGGTCTTGGAGCGCCATTTACGGCCGTAGCGCTCGCGCAGGTCCGCGCGCGCCAACTGCCGCTCCTTCTCCCGCGCCAGCGCCTCGGAGTAGGAGGTGACCTCCCACAGCGTCATGCGGCGCCACAGCGCGAAGGTAGAGGGGAAGGCGAGCAGCCAGCGGGAGAAACGGATCTTCTCCATGCGGCGACCGGTGGCCGCGCCGATCCGTACGGCGTAGATGTGCGCGCCGATCTCGGAGAACACCACCCACAGCAGCGGCATCGTGCCGTGCGCCACCTTCGCCGACAGGGAGTGTCCGGCCGCGATGTTCAGCCCGCACGTGATCAGCGTGAGCACCCAGGGCACGAACCGCACCCACGCGAGCGCCATATCCATGCGGATCAACAGCAGGTTGGCCACTGTGAACACCGGAATGGCCACGTCGATACCGACCGGCAGCATCCACGGCTCGCCGAACCCCCAGCGGGCCGCGGCAGCGGACACCGCGTCGAAGGAAGAGATGAGACCGAGCGCGCCGACGCCGGCCGCGGCAAGCGCGCCAACTCCGGCGAGCCCCATCTCCGGCTTCGTCAGTGGCGGCACCCCGGACACAGGCGCCTCGGGAGCGGGGTTGGTGGTCATGCCGCTACCCCCTTGCGTGCCGCGCGGCGGCGCCGGGCGGGGCGGGTCAGGGGGATGACGTCGAACAGGTCCGGGCTCTCCTCGATGACCTGCGCGGCGATGCGGATCAGGTCGTCGGGAAGGTCGGGGTGGTCGGCGAGGATGTCGCGCGCCGCGTCCTCGCGGGCCGCGCGCTCTTCGTCCGTCTCGCCCTCGACCCCGAGCCACAGCTCAACCGGGGTGCCGAGCGCCAGCTCCGCGAAGTCCGCGGCAGAGATGGCCTGTTGGTGGCCGATGTACGTACGCATGACTGCTCCTGAAGTGGGAGGGACACGGAGCCGGAGAGCCGCAGGCGTTTGGTGAGACGGCGACTACTCCGGAAGAACCCGAGCCGCAGCACGGCAGGGGAAAGTGCCCCGACCAGGAGTCGAACCCGGTCTACGACCATCGGGGCAGTGGTGCAGGGTCAGCCGTTGCGAACGCGGCCGGAGACGGTGTTGGCGGACACGTTCAGGTGCCGGGCACCGGAGATGCGCACGTCACCGGAGACGCTGTTGGCGCTGACCTGCCCGGCGGCGCCATTGGTGGCCTGCACCCTGATGCCCCCCGAGGTAGTGCTCAGGGTCGCGCCGCGACCGTCGTACAGGTCGACCTCGATGTCACCGGAGACCGCCTGTGCGCTGATCAGCTCGGTGATGCGGCCGGCGTGGATGTCGCCGGAGGTGGTGTTGGCGCGCAGTTCCCGGACGCCATCAGCGTCGACGCTGCCAGAGACAGAACGGAACTCCATCCGGTCGACGTAGCCGAAGACCTCCGCGTCGGCGGACTGGGAGACGACCGCGAGGGAGGAGTGCGGGGGCAGGCACACCGTGGCCTCGATCGGGCTGACGGTCGTCATGGTGTTCGTGCCGCCGGAGATGACGCGGCCGTTGACGATGGTCACGCCGGTCACCGAACCGTAGACCGTGCCGACGTTCTGCACGATGCGGTTGCCGCGCCGGCTCTGCACCATCACGTTGCCGGGCATCTCCGGCACCTCAATGCCGAACGCCTGCCCGCTCTGCATGCTGCGGGCGCGGTTGATGGCGTCGGCCGCGGGCCCGGTGGCGTCGTCGGTACGCAGCACAACGCGGGCGGTGGTCAGGCTGTCGAGGACCTGAACGCGGACGCTGCCGATCGGCAGCGACAGGCCCAGCATGATGGGGCCGGAGGTCTCGGAGACGAAGGTGCGCTCAGTCATGGTCAAGCTCCCAAGGCTTGTTGGAGTGGAGCACGGGATGAGCGAAGGAGCGGGACGGCCGCGGCATTGAAGTGGTGAGACGGCGGCCGTACCGCGAAGCCCTCATGCCGCGATGCGGCGGGGCGGCGCCCCCGAACCGAGTCGAACGGTTCGTACGACCATCGGGGCGGTAGTGCATGTCTCCTTCATCGCGACCGCGCTCCCGTATCAGGTAGAGCTGTCCGGCCTCGAAGTAGGCGTATGGAGACGTGACCTTTCGGTCTAAGCCCTCCGGTTAATGACAAGGCGCCGGGTCGCCTCCCCCCGTCCGATGCGGGGCTCCTGGTCGTGCGGTCTTGCAGGTCAAGCACTTGCAGACACAGCCGGCGAAGCCCTTTCGGGCCTGCCGTACTGACATGTAACAGCATGTACTAGCACGTACCATGACGCAAGAGGGCCGCGAAGATTCGTGCTAGGTCGTACTAGGGGTGGGTACGCTCGATGGCGTGATGAGCGCTGAAATCTCGAAAGACGACCCCAGACCGGAGTCCGAGCAGGCGGCCGACATCCTGCGGCAAGAGATCTTGCGTGGCGACATCGAGCCGGGGGCTCATGTGGGCTCCGTGCGAGACTTGGCCACACGGTTCAAGATCTCGGGAATGACGGTGCAGCGAGCCCTTTCGATCCTCCGTGAGGATGGACTCATCCTGACCACATCCCGCGGCAGCTACGCCCGCGATCCGCAGCAAGCCACTGAAGCCAGCGAGGCCGACGCAGGTGTCGACCTTCCCGAAGTCCTGCGTCAGCTCGAACATCTCACCTCCCAAGTCTCGGAACTCCGCGGCAGGCTCGAAGCGCTAGAAAGCCGCTCCGTGCCGGGTGGTGCGTGATCTGCAACCAGCATGCGAGTAACGGAGGGTGTGACGTAAGTGACAGCCAGGGGACGGCAGAGCGGAGGAGGGGACATGTCCGGTGACACCCCCCTGTCACCTTCCCTGTCCCCCCGGCTCGCGCGCGAGACTCGGAGTAGGCACTCGGAGGAGGGCGCATGACCGACGACAGGCCCGCATGGGCGCGACGCATTGCGGCTGAACGGATGGCGCGCGATTGGTCGCAGCGTGACGCAGTCAGGGCACTGCGGGCGCACGCTCCCACGGAGCTGCCCGCGGAAGACAGCATGATTCGCCAGTGGAAGCGCTGGGAGTCAGGCCAGATGCCGAACGACTTCTACCAACCGATCATTGCGGCCCTTTTCGGCACCGTGACGAACGCGCTCTTCCCAGCGCCCTCACGGCGAGACGGGGACAGGGAGATCCTGGCAGCGTCCGGCATGGAGACGCTGGAGATCGTGAGCCGTCTCAACCGGTCCGACGTCGACAACGCCACTCTTGACGCTCTGCGGATCACGACGGACCGACTCGCCTCGGAGTACCCGTTCATGCCGAGCGAGCAACTTCTCATCGAGGGGCGGCAGTGGCTTCGCCGTGTCGTCGAACTTCACTCGAAGAGCCTCACGCTCGCGCAACACCGTGAGGTTCTCGCGCTGTCCGGTTGGCTCGCCCTGCTGGTCGGATGTGTCGAGTACGACACGGGCGACCGCCACGCGGCCGAGTCGACGCGACAGGCTGCGCTCTCCCTCGCAACCGAGGCTGACCATGCGGAGGTTGCCGGGTGGGCGCACGAGATGCGGGCATGGTTCGCCCTCACGACCGGCGACTACCGCGGCGTCATCGCGGCGGCGCGGGCCGGAGCCGAGACGGCGGCGCACCACGGCGTGGCCGTGCAGCTCGCTGCCCAGGAAGCCAAGGCATGGGCGCGGCTCGGAGACCGCCGGCAAGTCGAGGTCGCCTTGGACAAGGGGCGGCGAATGCTCGAAGGGATGCCGCACCCCGAGAACCTGGACAACCACTTCGTGGTGGACCCCGCCAAGTTCGACTTCTATGCGATGGACTGCTACCGCCTGGTCGGTGAGGACAAGCTCGCGCGCACGCTCGCCGAAGAGGTGCTGAGGGTAGGAACGGACTTCGACGGCACCGACCGCTCGCCGATGCGTAACGCTGAAGCTCGCGTCACGCTGGGCGTCACGGCGGCACGCGAGGGCGACTTGGAGCAGGCACTCATCATGGGGGAGCGGGCCCTCGAAGGGGACCGTAAGTCGGTCCCCTCACTGATCATGACCAGCCGCGAGCTTGCTGCCGAGATGCGCCGCCGGTACAGCTCCGAGCCGGGGGCACAGGACTACCTCGCGCGGCTTCACTCACTCGCTGAGCAGAAGCCCGGATTCATGCCCCGATGAGCGGTCTGCTCGTTGCGGCAGATCAGAAACTACCGCAACAACCCAAGAGCACGGGCCGTCAGTCAGCACGGCGCGTCTTCCGAGGGGACCCTCAGGATGTCGGCCCGTGCTGCCAGCCGCGCTTCTCAGCCTTGTCGCGCAAAGCGCTGGCACGCCTCTTCTGCTGCTTTGCGCTCGGTGCAGCCTTGAAATCGACGAACGCATGCCCCGGAGGGCGTTCCGCCCCATCATCGACTTGAGAATCGTCTACCGCATTGAGTCCCACCTCTTGCACCTCGGCAATGTCCACGCAATAGACGCCGATCGACTTCAACCCCACCACCTCAGTGTGGTGCTGATGGGCAGCCTCGGCGGTGACCACTGAGGCTCTCGTCACGGAGAGTTCACCCGAGTCTTTAGGGGTGGGACTGAAAAGTTGACTGGTAACTCGTCCTTCATGGACCCAGATGGGATGAACTTGGCGCCATAGCTTCTCTTCTAGATCCGTTATCTCGAACTCACCAGGACGAAGGTTCGAGCCATCAGTCGGCATATTCAGTGATCCCCCCGATCACGAACTCTGTAATCTCGCTCAACTGGCGCCAGTGGAACGTCCGATCGCTCTCCCGATCATCTTCTTTGGAGAACGCGTAAGCTTCCACCTTCTCATCTGACGTAACGGTCAGCGTCACTTCACCCGCCGAATAGGGCCACTCCAGTTGTACGCCGCCATCCTCCGTCGGGTAGATGTAAGGACGCTTAACTTGCTCGTCCAGGAACTCCAGTAGCAACGACTCTGCCTCACGGAGGACCTTGCGGCTTACCTGTTGCCCCACCCCGTCCAGCCAACCAGCTTCGAGATCGTGCAGCTCAGTCAGACGCTCCGACCACTCAGGCGGAAGAACCGGTTCAATGGACAGGACGTCTTGAATTTCGATAATCTCTTCATTCATCGACTGAATGGCCACAGCATTAATGGCAACAGTCGGCGCCATCGTCGAGAGATCAAGATACTGCTTCAGATCCGCAACAATGTCATCCGAAGAGAAGCGGCCGGGAACTACCTTGTCACCCCGGGTCAGCCGGAATTCGAAAATACCCTTGTCCGCACTAACCCCAACCACTTGCCCTGAGACCAGCGTTTCGATCTCAAATCTTTCGAGGCGTGCCTGCTCTTGGATCTGGCGACGAACAGGCTGCGAGTAAATGACAGCATTGGAAGTTCCGCTATCGAATTCGATGAGTTCATCGTCCCGCAGGCTTCTTCCGAAACGCGAGAACTCACGCAAGGCATGCGGCGGAAATGTTCGAGGAATGCCCGATCCGTCCTGGATCGACCGAAGAGCGTCTTGAATAATCATCCGTGCCTCTTCGAAGATGCCCGCGTCACGATCATCGAAGAGTGCATCAGCGTCGACTGCGGTCCTCTCCAGGACCGGAATCACACTCCCTCTGCGGATATCCGAGAGGCGGAGCGAGAAGGAAGAAGCAAATCCCCTGGGGACACGTTGGCGCGATGCGTGGCGCTGCTTGTAGAGCCCCCGAGCGACGTCCACTACCAAGCGCTCATACCTGGCGAACTCAGCCAGGACTTCAACAGGCAAGCCTGGCTGCTCGTAGCGCCCGCCTTGCAGGCGCCATGATCCAAAAGCGCGACTGTCCGTCCCCATACCCCCCACCCTACTGAGACAGCGCCAGAACCCCCTGATGTCGCACTCCAGCGCAGATCAATTTTGCTCTGTCGCCCCCTCAGAAGCAATCGAACAACATCTCACCTTGAAGCCCCTGGGGCACGTCTTCCGTCTCACCGAAGATTGACCGACGGCGTCAGCTCCGCTTCCCGAGGCCTGGCAATCCGCCGGACACAGTCCGAACGCTGCTCGACGGTTCGTCGACCACAGGCCTGTGTGGCTCGGGAACCGCAGGCTTTTGCACAGCCTTCAGTGGTGGAAGAAGGAGCGGTTCACCGCCCCGTGGAGGTGCCACGACCTCGCCCGAGGCTGAGCAGGCTGCGACTTCCCCCGGCGCTTGGTGTGAGTAGAGGCGGCCCGTCCGGGTGTTGACTTTGGTAGTCGCACCACAGTCGGCGCATTCATGTCGGATCGCGTCCGGGTTACGCACTCTGTCCCCCTCCGAGTGGCCCTGGCGGCCGGCGCGCCTCGCCCGGCTGGCTCTAATCGTGGCCCACACGCCCCCACCGCGGTAGAGCACCGCGGGGCCTGACTGCTCAACCTTTACCGAGGGAGAGACGAGATATCACGGCCGCGATGCGCTGCGTTGACATGCGGGAATCGAGTCCTGGGGGGCATGTCTGGGGGGCCAAACGAGGTGGTCGCCCCAAGACCGTCCCGGAGGGTAGTGGACTGTGACGGAGGTGAAGGAGCAGGTCAGTCCCCCTGGAACGACGTCAGAAGGGGGTCTGATCGCGTTCGGGACGAAGAGGTCGCTACCGCCGGGCTGCTGCACAGCGCATGTAGGTGGCACTTGGTGGGCGCTCGTTAGCACGGGCCTGAGCCTGGCGTGGGCGCTGGCGCCCACGCCAGGCTCAGGCCGTAAGGCGGTGCCCTCGAATGCGCCCACGGATCCAAATGGCCCTGACAAGATCGGCGGAAGGACAAAGGCTGCTAGTCAAGGGGAACCATGCCCGTCAACAGGTGGTGGCGACACGACCCGAACGAACGCTTCTGGCTGGAGATTACGAACCGCGAGGACATCGGCACCAACCTGCTCGCACCCCAAGTCAATGACCGGGGCGAGGAGTACTGGTCCTACGCACTCGTCCGTGAGGTACGGCCCGGTGACCTCGTTCTGCATTGGGACAAGAACCACGGCCCCGGAGTGGTGGGGTACTCCCACGTTCGGGGTGAGGCTTTCGCATCCACCATCACCTGGCAGAGCCGAGGCACCTACGGTCGGCAGCGGAGTACATCGGGCCCAGAGTCCGCTTGGGAGGCGCCCCTGGGCGGGTATCGGCGATTGAAGCATCCAGTCACGCAGGCACGCCTGCGTGAGATCGAGCCGACTATCCGAACGCTGCGGGATCACCTCGCAGAGGCAGTCGAGGGGCCGCTCTACTTCCCTTTCGCCTTGTCGGCCACCCGGCCCCTCCGAGCCGCACAGGGATACCTGACCAAGCTGCCACGGGCACTGGTGGAAGAGCTCCCTGAGCTTCTGGAGCTACGCCAGACTGCGACCTCCGAACCCCATGAGGCGGAAGCACCCGGCCCTTCGCCCTCTTCGTCAACGAAGCTGGCGAGGTCTTTCGGCTACGGTCGCCAGCGCGACGCCAAACGGCGACAGGCTGTCGAGCGGTACGCCATGGATCTCGTACTCGGCCACTACCGCTCGCTGGGCTATGAAGCTGAGGACGTGGGTGATCACTCGCCGTGGGACATCACCGTGCGCAAGGACGGGAGCGAGACTCACATAGAGGTGAAGGGCAGCACGACCACCCGCGAGGCTATCGACCTGACCGAGGGAGAGGTACGCCACGCTGAAGGCATATCTACCTGCCTCATAGTGATAGATCAGATCGAACTCGACGACGATCTCCGCTGCCGTGGCGGACGTTGGCGGACGTGGACTGCGTGGGTGCCAAGGCGGGAAGAGCTTGTTGCCACCGCGTACCGCTACCCACTTCCAGAGGGAAGCCACCAGGGTCGTCCTCCGGCCTAACAACCGCCCTCCCCACGCGCCCTGACGCTGGGAGAAATCTGGGAGAAGATCTTCTCCCGTTGCCTCCCGGACGCCTTGCCAGACCTATCGATACCAAGGCGCTGACCTGCATAAACACTCCACAGGTCAGGTCTGGATCTCGCCCTGACCTTATTCGGGACGAAGAGGTCGTGGGTTCAAATCCCGCCACCCCGACAGCCGAAACACCAGGTCAGGGCCGGTTTCCCTTCACGGGAAACCGGCCCTGACTCGTTCGGCAGGTGGGGTGCCTACTTCCAGATCGCTTGCAGCCTCCGACGAGATACGTGCGTATCTGGTCGATCAGTTGAATCTCGCCCTGCTTCGTCCCGGAATGTTCGGGAAGGAGCCGGAGCTGGCCCTGCGCATGCTGATGGATCACTTGCTGTTCGTGGAGTGCCAGCCCGAGGCCTTGGCCGAGCAGCAGCGGAGCTGGGAAGAGCGCGGCGCCTGGTCCAGCACCGGCGTCGCGGGCGTGTTCCGCAATCTGATCCCGGAACGCTATTACGAGTACGGGATTGCTTCGGTGTATGCCGAGTTCGCACACCACCGCGGCTGGCTCAAGCCGGACCGCGTACTGGACCCTGACGAATACGCAGTCCTGCAGGGGGCGGTCCGCCAGTGGGCGGGAGAGGACCGTGTGTGGACGGACGTTGTCGACGAGTTCGGTAACCCGTCCATGCTGTTCGGTAGCAACAACCCCTACTACGGCAAGACCCTGGGCTACCTGACTGAGAACTCGGAGGAACCGATGGTGTCCTTCCATCTCTGGAACGGCAGTGCTCCAGGAGCTGAGCAATCATGGCCACCTGAGCACGAAGAACCCCTCCTGCTTGCAGTGCGTTTTGGATCGGGGCCTTTCCGCCAGACCTTCACCTTCACCCCAGAGGGCCGGCGACGGCTCCCCGTGGAGTAAACCTCCAGGACAGCGGGTGTTCGGTTCTTGCTCGGCTGCCGATTCGGTCACTGCGCTGGTGTAGCGGAGGGTGGCCTTGACCCCGAGGGAGAAGACCCGTCGATCGGGGCCAGTCTCGGTGCGTCAACCGGCGACGGTGGTCAGGTTGCCGGGCACGTAGGATCCACCCTGGTTGTTGAGGATCACGCCGAGCCGGTTGGTCGCGTTGAT
>NZ_JBSFEP010000018.1:0-180984 GCF_053594495.1 Streptomyces sp. NPDC001920 | reverse complement strand
TGTCCGTCCTCGGACCGGCGGTTGGGGGTGCCTGACAAGTGCTGTTTCTTGACGCCGGTCACTGCGGGCGGGCACCCCCCGGCACGGCCCCTTCCCGCCGTACGCGGCTCTCCGTCCATCGTGCCCTGGGGGCGCGGCCCCTGTGCGCGTTCAGAGCCTGTCGAGCACCTGCGCCAGCAGCGAGCCCATCCGGGCAGCCGAGTCGCGGCCGGCCTGGAGGACCTCCTCGTGGTTCAGCGGCTCGCCCGTCATGCCCGCGGCGAGGTTCGTGACCAGGGAGATGCCCAGCACCTCCGCGCCCGCCTCACGCGCGGCGATCGCTTCGAGGACCGTCGACATGCCCACCAGGTCCGCGCCGATCACGCGGGCCATGCGGATCTCGGCCGGCGTCTCGTAGTGCGGGCCGGGGAACTGGGCGTAGACGCCCTCCTCCAGCGTGGGGTCGACCTCCTTGCACAGGGCGCGCAGGCGGGGGGAGTAGAGGTCGGTGAGGTCGACGAAGTTGGCGCCGATGATGGGGGAGGTGGCGGTGAGATTGATGTGGTCGCTGATCAGGACCGGCTGGCCGGGGCGCATGCCCTCGCGCAGGCCGCCGCAGCCGTTGGTGAGGACGACCGTCTTGCAGCCGGCCGACACGGCGGTGCGGACGCCGTGCGCGACGGCGGCGACACCGCGGCCCTCGTAGTAGTGCGTACGGCCCAGGAAGACCAGGGCGCGCTTGTCGCCGATCCGGTACGAGCGGATCTTGCCGCCGTGCCCTTCCACCGCCGGAGGCGGGAAGCCGGGCAGTTCGGTGACCTGGAACTCGGCGTCGGGTGCGCCCAGGGCGTCCACGGCCGGAGCCCAGCCGGAGCCCATCACGAGGGCGACGTCGTGGGTCTCGGCGCCGGTGAGTTCGCGCAGGCGAGCGGCGGCGGCGTCGGCGGCGGCGTGAGGGTCGCCCTGGATGTCGTCCGGAAGAAGAGATGCGTTCACGCGACTGAGGGTAGCCGGTTTGGGCCTACGCGCGTAGATGACAGACGTCACGGGATGGCGATCGTTGTCTTGTCGTTTCCGACGAACGGCGCGGTCCGAGGTCGCAATCCCTCAGCAGGGGCGCTTGCGCAGCTCCATCACGTAGTCGTGCGGCGCGCCCGCCGACTCCGCCGCGTCCGCGATCTCCCCGAGATACCGCGCCGACGGCAGTCCGCCCTCGTAGCCGTTCAGGACGTACACCCAGGCCGACTCCTCGCCCTCCAGCGTGTCCACCCGGACCCGGAGCCGTCGGTAGATGCCGAGGCCGACGCCCTCCCAGCGGTCCAGGGACTCCTCGTCCATCGGGGCGATGTCGTACAGCGCGACGAAGACCTGCTCCTTCGGCTCCTCGACGAGTGTCGGCAGCGCGCCGTCCCAGCCCAGCTGCTCACCCCCGAACGTCAGCCGCCACCCGTTGAGCCAGCCGGTGGCGCGCAGCGGCGAGTGCGGGGCGCGGCGGGTCATCAGCCGCGCATCGAGATTGCCGGCGTAGGCGGCGTAGAGCGACATGGGGAGAGGGTACGGCAGGTGAATCCTCAGTCCCTCCCGTAACAGTGGTGTCTCGGGCTGCCCCCCGGGCGGTCCCACGATGAGGTGTGCGGGACAATGGAGTACGTGACTCGGATCGTGATCATCGGTGGCGGACCCGGCGGATATGAAGCGGCCCTGGTGGCCGCGCAGCTCGGCGCGGAGGTGACCGTCGTCGACGCCGACGGTCTGGGCGGGGCGTCGGTGCTCACCGACTGCGTGCCCTCCAAGACACTCATCGCCACGGCCGAGGTGATGACGACCTTCGACTCCTCCTACGAGGAGCTGGGAATCATCGTCGCCGACGACACCCCGTACGTCGACACGCCCGCGCGTGTCGTGGGCGTCGACCTGGGCAAGGTCAACCGGCGTGTGAAGAGGCTCGCCCTCGCGCAGTCGCACGACATCACCGCCTCGGTCACGCGGGCCGGTGCCCGGGTCCTGCGCGGGCGCGGGCGGCTGGAGGGCATGCAGGCCCTCGACGGGTCGCGCAAGGTCGTGGTGCGGGCCGCGGACGGCACCGAGGAGACGCTCGTCGCCGATGCGGTGCTGATCGCCACCGGTGGGCATCCCCGCGAGCTCCCGGACGCCCAGCCCGACGGTGAGCGCATCCTGAACTGGACCCAGGTCTACGACCTCACCGAGCTGCCCGAGGAGCTCATCGTGGTCGGCTCGGGCGTCACCGGTGCCGAGTTCGCCGGCGCCTACCAGGCGCTCGGGTCGCGGGTCACCCTCGTGTCGTCCCGGGACCGCGTGCTTCCGGGTGAGGACCCGGACGCCGCCGCCGTGCTGGAGGACGTCTTCCGGCGGCGCGGCATGAACGTCATGGCGCGCTCGCGTGCCGCAGCCGCCAAGCGGGTCGGCGACCGGGTGGAGGTCACCCTCTCCGACGGGCGTGTCATCAGCGGCACCCACTGCCTCATGGCCGTCGGCGCCATCCCGAACTCCGAGGGCATGGGCCTGGAGGAGGCCGGCGTCAAGCTGCGTGAGTCCGGGCACATCTGGACCGACAAGGTGTCCAGGACGACCGCGCCGGGTGTGTACGCGGCCGGTGACGTCACCGGGGTCTTCGCCCTCGCGTCGGTGGCCGCCATGCAGGGACGTATCGCCATGTACCACTTCCTGGGCGATGCGGTGGCCCCGCTGAATCTGAAGACCGTGTCGTCGAACGTCTTCACCGATCCGGAGATCGCCACCGTCGGCTACACGCAGGCGGACGTGGACGCGGGCAAGATCGACGCCCGGGTCGTCAAACTCCCGCTGCTGCGCAACCCGCGCGCCAAGATGCAGGGCATCCGGGACGGCTTCGTCAAGATCTTCTGCCGGCCGGGTACGGGCATCGTGGTGGGCGGTGTGGTCGTGGCGCCGCGCGCCTCGGAACTGATCCACCCGATCTCGATCGCGGTCGACAACAATCTGACGGTCGAACAGATCGCGAACGCCTTCACCGTGTACCCCTCCCTTTCGGGCTCGATCGCCGAGGTGGCACGGCAGCTGCACACCCGCAAGACCGGTGGCGAGATCTAGCGGCCGGAATCAACTCCTCGCTGGTCACAGGGAGTTGTCGAGCATGCGTACGGCATAGTCGGCGGGACTAGGCTCTATACCACTCCTTGCCCTCGTGTGCGAACAACTTCGTTTATTCGGCGCAAACTGCTGAAAGCAGACGGTCGTTGGGGTTACTGTCAGTTTCGTGTTCGCTGCAGAACGTCGCCAATTGATCCTCGAAATGGTGCGAGCGAACGGGGCCGTGTCGCTCCGGGAGCTCGCCCGCGTCGTCCAGACCTCCGAAGTGACCGTACGGCGGGACGTGCGCGCACTGGAGGCAGAAGGACTCCTCGACCGCCGACATGGCGGTGCGGTATTGCCGGGCGGGTTCACGCGGGAGTCCGGCTTTCCGCAGAAGTCACATCTCGCGACCGCCGAGAAGACGGCCATCGCCGACCTCGCCGCGAACTTCGTGGAGGAGGGCGAGGCGATCGTCGTCGGGGCGGGAACCACCACCCAGGAGCTGGCCCGCCGGCTCGCGCGGGTACCCGGGCTGACCGTCGTCACCAACTCGCTCCTGGTGGCGCAGGCCCTCGCCCACGCCAACCGGGTCGAGGTCGTGATGACCGGCGGCACGCTCCGCGGGTCGAACTACGCGCTGGTGGGCAGTGGCGCCGAGCAGTCCCTCCAGGGGCTGCGGGTGTCCCGGGCCTTCATCTCCGGGAGCGGGCTCACCGCCGAGCGCGGCCTGTCCACGTCCAACATGCTCTCGGCGTCCGTCGACCGGGCACTCGTCCAGGCGGCCGCGGAGGTCGTCGTCCTCGCCGACCACACCAAGCTCGGCACGGACACGATGTTCCAGACGGTGCCCACGGATGTCATCACGCGACTGGTCACCGACGAACCGCCGGGCCATGACGACCGTGCCCACACCGAATTGCAGGCCCTTGCCGATCAGGGGGTGCAGATCGCCGTCGCCGGGGCGACGGGAGCGTCGGGGGGTGACGAGGTCCCGGCTCGGCGCCGCGCCCTGCCGGGGCCGCGCAGGGGCCAGGTGCCGGGTGCGGGGTCGGGGCTGCGGTCGGCCGCCACGGTGCTCGGGGAGCAAGGGGCCGAGCGGGAGCGGGCCCGGGTCGCGGATCTGCGGCGGCGTTAGTTCGCCGTAGGGGCGTGGGCCGTCGTGCGGGCGCGGGCGGGTGGTGGCCGGTCGAGCGGTTCCCCGCGCCCCTGGGCGGGTTCCAGTCCCCGCAGCGTCAGCTGCAGCAGCCTGTCCGCCGACTCCGGGTCATCCGGTGTCTGCTCCGCCGCCAGCGCGATCGCGTGGGTGAGCTGGAGCAGGTCGCCGATCGCCACGTCAGGACGGACCGTCCCCGCCTGCTGAGCCCGCGCCAGCAGGGCGCCGCCCGCCTCGCGGATCGGGTCGCTGCAACGGGCCAGCGCCGAGGTGGTTTCGTACGACACGGACATCAGGGACCTGGCCAGACCGCGGTACTCACCGGCGTGCGTGACCATCTCGCGCAGCCAGGTCACCAGGGCCGCGCAGGGCTCCGGGGCGCGCAGCAGTTCGCGGGAGCGGCACAGCAGGTCGCCCACCGCGTCCTCGAAGACGGCGCTCAACAGGGCGTCCCGGTTGGGGAAGTGACGGTAGAGGGTGCCGATGCCGACGCCCGCCCGGCGCGCCACGTCCTCCAGGGAGGCGCCCGTGCCGCGCTCGGCGAAGGCGGCGCGGGCCACGGTGACCAGACGCTCGTGGTTGCGGCGGGCGTCGGCGCGCATGGGCCGCGGCCGGCTCGGTGCCGTCTCGCTCCCGTGCCCCGCCGTGCCGTGTGAGGTAGCGCCCGTCATGGCTCACCCGCCCTCGCTCGCGCCTCGATGTGCCTCCAGGATGCCACCGACACGACGGAGCGCCCGGTGGACCGACTGCTGCGGTCCACCGGGCGCCCCGGGATGCCGTACGGAAGTTCCCGCCGACGTCAGTCCTTGATCTCGCAGATGGCGGCGCCGGAAGTGAGGGAGGCGCCGACTTCGGCGGACAGGCCCTTGATGGTGCCCGACTTGTGGGCGTTCAGCGGCTGTTCCATCTTCATCGCTTCGAGGACGACGATCAGGTCGCCTTCCTTGACTTCCTGGCCCTCCTCGACGGCGACCTTGACGATGGTGCCCTGCATCGGGGAGGCGAGGGTGTCGCCGGAGGCGGCGGGGCCGGACTTCTTGGCCGCGCGGCGCTTGGGCTTGGCGCCCGCGGCGAGGCCGGTGCGGGCCAGGGTCATGCCCAGCGAGGCCGGCAGGGAGACCTCCAGGCGCTTGCCCCCGACCTCGACGACGACCGTCTCCCGGCCCGCCTCGTCCTCGGCGTCGGTGTCGGCCGGGGCGGCGAAGGGCTTGATCTCGTTGACGAACTCGGTCTCGATCCAGCGGGTGTGGACCGTGAACGGGTCGGTGGAGCCGGTCAGCTCGGGCGCGAACGCCGGGTCCTTGACCACCGCGCGGTGGAACGGGATGGCCGTGGCCATGCCCTCGACCTGGAACTCCTCCAGGGCGCGGGCCGCACGCTGCAGGGCCTGCTCGCGGGTGGCGCCGGTGACGATGAGCTTGGCCAGCAGGGAGTCCCAGGCCGGGCCGATGACGCTGCCGGACTCCACGCCCGCGTCCAGGCGCACGCCCGGACCGGAGGGCGGGTTGAACGCGGTCACCGTGCCGGGCGCGGGCAGGAAGTTGCGGCCCGGGTCCTCGCCGTTGATGCGGAACTCGAAGGAGTGGCCGCGCAGGACCGGGTCGTCGTAGCCGAGTTCCTCGCCGTCGGCGATGCGGAACATCTCGCGCACCAGGTCGATGCCGGCGACCTCCTCGGTGACCGGGTGCTCCACCTGCAGACGGGTGTTGACCTCCAGGAAGGAGATCGTGCCGTCCAGGCCGACCAGGAACTCGACCGTGCCGGCGCCGACGTAGCCAGCCTCCTTCAGGATCGCCTTCGAGGCCGAGTACAGCTCGGCGACCTGCGCCTCGGACAGGAACGGCGCGGGGGCCTCCTCGACCAGCTTCTGGTGGCGGCGCTGCAGCGAGCAGTCACGGGTGGAGACGACGACCACGTTGCCGTGCGTGTCGGCCAGGCACTGGGTCTCCACGTGACGGGGCTTGTCCAGGTAGCGCTCGACGAAGCACTCCCCGCGCCCGAAGGCCGCGACCGCCTCGCGGACCGCGGAGTCGTACAGCTCGGGCACCTCTTCGAGGGTGCGGGCGACCTTCAGGCCGCGTCCGCCACCGCCGAAGGCGGCCTTGATGGCGATGGGCAGACCGTGCTCCTCGGCGAACGCGACGACCTCGTCGGCGCCGGAGACCGGGTCGGGCGTGCCCGCCACCAGCGGCGCACCCGCCCGCTGGGCGATGTGCCGGGCGGCGACCTTGTCACCGAGGTCGCGGATGGCCTGCGGGGGCGGGCCGATCCAGATCAGCCCGGCGTCCAGGACCGCCTGCGCGAAGTCGGCGTTCTCCGACAGGAAGCCGTAGCCCGGGTGGATGGCGTCCGCCCCGGACTCACGCGCGGCCTTGAGGACCTTGTCGATGTCCAGATAACTGGTGGCCGGGGTGTCACCGCCCAGGGCGAACGCCTCATCCGCGGCGCGGACATGCAGAGCGTCCCGGTCCGGGTCGGCGTAGACGGCCACGCTCGCGATCCCGGCGTCCCGGCAGGCCCGGGCCACGCGGACAGCGATTTCGCCACGGTTGGCGATGAGCACCTTGCGCACGATTGAGGCTCCCTCCTTGAAACAAGCCGAGTTTAGGGACTGCCGACACGCCACATCGACCCGTCCCCGGTGGTGAGCTTGCCCACACGGAGCGTGATTCCAGGCTCGCTCGACCTGTGAAATCCCATGTCGCGCCTCGGCACGCAGGTCTCTCCCGGGAAACCCTAGCCCTCCGCTGTGGTCAAGGTCTCTGTCATCACGTGCTGCGGGCCACTCTGTTTCTTTGTGGAATCCCTACGAATGGCCCAATGATTCTTTGCCGTCGACCTAACCCTTGTCCGTGGGTTTACCCGTTAGTAGCGTTCGGGATGTCTCGAACGTACTTGTGGTAACAGAACGCTCGGAAGTGGGTGGGGGCCGGTGGTGCGCAGGCCGGTGGCGTGGGTGGTGGCGGTCGTGCTGTTCGCCGAGGCGTTCGGTGTCGCGGCCCTGCAGTGGTTCCTCGGGGTCGTCGTCGACCGGCAGGACATGTCCCTGGCCGGGCTGGACCCGGACGTGATGTCGCTGTCCTCGAAGGTCGGCGGCCTGGTCTTCGGCGGCTACTTCGCCCTGTGTGCCGTGGTCGCCCTGCTCGTGGCCGTACGCAACCGCGCCCCGGCCGGACTCGGCCGGATCCTGCTGATCAGCGCGGCCGTGGTGCACGGGGTGCTGGGCGCGGTCACCTGGGGGCTGGTGGGCTGGGCGGCGTTCGTCTCCATGGTCGTCGTGCTCGCCCTCATCGTGCTGCTGCTGATGACGTACGACGCCCCGATCGCCCCCGAGGGGTCCGACGGCTCCGCGGTCAGTCCTCCGCCGGCGCCCACAACTCCGTGATGCCGACGCCCAGTTGTCCCAGCAGCCGTCGCACCAGCGGCAGGCTGATGCCGATCACGTTGCCGTGGTCGCCGTCGATGCCGTCGATGAACGGGGCCGAGCGGCCGTCGAGGGTGAAGGCACCGGCGACGTAGAGCGGTTCGCCGGAGGCGACGTAGGCCGCGATCTCCTCGTCCGTCGGCTCGCCGAAGCGGACGACCGTGGAGGCGGTGGCGGAGGTGTACCGGCCGGTCGCGGTGTCGTAGACGCAGTGGCCGGTCTGCAGCGTGCCCGCCCGGCCGCGCATCGACTTCCAGCGCGCCGTGGCCTCCTCGGCGTCGGCCGGCTTGCCCAGCGCCTGTCCGTCCAGGTCCAGGACCGAGTCGCAGCCGATCACGATCGCACCCTTGACCTCGGGCTTCGCGGCCACGACGGAGGCCTTCGCCTCGGCCAGGGCGAGCGCCAGCTCGGCGGGGGTCGGCGCGGTGACGGCGTCCTCGTCGACTCCGCTGACGATGACCTCGGGTTCCAGGCCGGCCTGCCGGAGCAGGTTGAGCCGGGCGGGGGACTGGGAGGCCAGGACGAGTCGGCGGCGGGGCTGATCAGTCATGCGGTCAGCGTAACGGCGCGCCCGGCCCGGCTCACCTCAGTCCGAGCACGATCATCGTGAGCACCATGGCCAGCGCCATGAGAACACCCAGCCGCCGCAACATCTCCTGCATGTCACGCAGTTCCTTGGGCGGCTCGTTCTCGGGGTCGGACCACAGCATGCCTTCCATCGTCGGCCGGGTGTCCGTGGCCGCGCCTGAGTACGCGTACTCAACTTTCCCCTAAACGGTGCTACCGTCTCATTAGCTAAAGGGACTTCAGTTCCGTTTGGAGGATGTGCCGTGTACACCGCTTCCTGGATCGCCTCGCCGCAGCTGCCCAGCGAGGGCTTCGCACCCAACTGGTCCCGTGAGGGCTTCTGGCGCCAGTCACTGCGCCAGGTCGTCCGGCTGTCGGCGGGAGGCGGCCGGGTCCGGGTGCGGCTGTCGAACGCGTACGGCGGCTCGCCCGTGCGTGTCGCGGGCGCGAGCGTCGGGCGTACGGCCGCGGGGGCCGCCGTCGAGCCGGGGTCGCTCACGCGGCTCACCTTCGGCGGCGCCGGGGAGGTGCGGATACCCGCGCGCGGGGAGACCGTGAGCGACGAGGTCCCCTTGGCCGTCGCCGCCGGGGAGTCGGTGACCGTCACCCTGTACTTCGACGCCGCCACCGGTCCGGCGACCTTCCACGCCCAGGCGTTCGCCACCGCCTACCGGGGCGAGGGCGACCTGTCGGCGGACGTCGGAGGCGAGGGCTTCGACGCGGTGACCGAGTCCTGGTACTTCCTGTCCGCGGTGGAGGTGGAAGCCGGCCGCACGGACGCCGTCGCCCTCTTCGGCGACTCGATCACCGACGGGTTCGGTTCGACACCGGGCACGAACCGCCGCTGGTCGGACGCGCTCGCCGAGCGCACCGGGCGACCGGTGCTCAACGCGGGCATCGGCGGGAACCTGCTGCTCAACGACTCCGCGTGGTACGGCGACAGGGGCGTGGGCCGGTTGCGCCGGGACGTCCTCGACCGCCCCGGTGTGGACACCCTCGTGGTCCTGCTCGGCCTGAACGACATCGGCTTCAGCGAGACGGACGAGCAGCCGACCTACAAGCCGGCGCCGGTGGTGGAGGCGGAGGAACTCGTCGCCGGGCACCGGGAGTTGCTGGACCAGGGCAGGGCGGCCGGGCTGAGGGTCATCGGCGGCACCCTGCTGCCGCTCGGGGGCTCCGACCACTGGGGCGAGCACGCGGCCGAGGTGAGCCACGAGCTGAACGAGTGGATCAGGAGCTCAGGGGAGTACGACGCCGTCGTGGACCTGAACCGGGCCCTGGCCGACCCCGCGGACCCCGACCGCCTGCACCCGTCGTACGACTTCGGCGACCACCTGCATCCGAACGATGCCGGATACGCGGTGATGGCCGAAGTCGTGGCGCACATCCTCTAACCGGGCCAGTACGTGCGGGCCCATGTCGTCGGACCCGGCTGCGGCAGCCGCTGCGACGCGATGCGGGCCGGGTCCGCCCACGAGTCGCCCGGGGTCGGCGCGCCGGACGGCGCAGCTGCCGCCGCCGCGGCGCGGGCGCGGACCACCGCCAGTGCGGCGGCCAGCTCCTCGGGTGTCGGGTTGCCCCGGAGGACCTTGATGTTCATGACGGCTCCCAGCGGGCCTAGAGGGGGATGTTGCCGTGCTTCTTCGGAGGCAGGGATTCCCGCTTGGTGCGCAGCTGACGCAGGCCCCGTACGACGTGGTGGCGGGTGTCGGACGGCATGATCACCGCGTCGATGTAGCCGCGCTCGGCCGCGACGTAGGGGTTGAGGAGGGTGTCCTCGTACTCCTGGATCAGCCGGGCCCGCACCGCCTCGACGTCCTCACCGCTCGCCTCCGCCTCGGCGATGGTGCGGCGGTGCAGGATGTTGACCGCGCCCTGCGCGCCCATGACCGCGATCTGCGCGGTCGGCCAGGCGAGGTTGAGGTCGGCACCCAGGTGCTTGGAGCCCATGACGTCGTAGGCGCCGCCGAAGGCCTTGCGGGTGATGACCGTGATCAGCGGGACCGTCGCCTCGGCGTAGGCGTAGATCAGCTTGGCGCCGCGGCGGATGATGCCGTCGTGCTCCTGGTCGACGCCGGGCAGGAAGCCGGGGACGTCGACGAAGGTGATGACCGGGACGTTGAAGGCGTCGCAGGTCCGCACGAAGCGGGCCGCCTTCTCACTGGCCTGGATGTCGAGGCAGCCGGCGAACTGCATCGGCTGGTTGGCGACGATGCCCACGGGGCGCCCCTCGACCCGCCCGAAGCCGGTGAGGATGTTCGGCGCGAACAGCGGCTGCGTCTCGAAGAACTCGGCGTCGTCCAGGACGTGTTCGATCACCGTGTGCATGTCGTACGGCTGGTTCGCGCTGTCCGGCACGATCGTGTCCAGCTCGCGGTCCTCGTCGGTGAGGGAGAGGTCCGCCTCCTCCGGGAACGCCGGGGGCTCGGAGAGGTTGTTGGACGGCAGGTACGACAGCAGCTGCTTGACGTACTCGATGGCGTCCTTCTCGTCCCCGGCCATGTGGTGGGCCACGCCGGAGGCCGAGTTGTGGGTGCGGGCGCCGCCCAGCTCCTCGAAGCCGACGTCCTCCCCGGTGACCGTCTTGATGACGTCCGGGCCGGTGATGAACATGTGCGAGGTCTGGTCGACCATGATCGTGAAGTCGGTGATGGCGGGCGAGTACACCGCACCGCCCGCACACGGGCCGACGACCAGGCTGATCTGCGGGATGACACCGGAGGCGTGCGTGTTGCGGCGGAAGATCTCGCCGTACGCGCCCAGGGAGGCCACGCCCTCCTGGATGCGGGCGCCGCCGGAGTCGTTGATGCCGATGACCGGGCAGCCGGTCTTCAGCGCGAAGTCCATGACCTTGACGATCTTCTGGCCGTAGACCTCACCCAGCGCACCGCCGAAGACGGTGAAGTCCTGCGAGAACACGGCGACGGGACGGCCGTCGACGGTGCCGTACCCGGTGACGACGCCGTCCCCGTACGGGCGGTTCTTCTCCAGCCCGAAGTTGGTGGAGCGGTGCCGGGCGAACTCGTCGAGTTCGACGAAGGACCCCTCGTCGAGGAGGAGCTCGATGCGCTCACGGGCCGTCAACTTGCCCTTGGCGTGCTGCTTCTCGACGGCGCGTGCGGAGCCGGCGTGCGTCGCTTCCTCGATACGGCGCTGGAGATCCGCGAGCTTGCCCGCGGTCGTGTGGATGTCGATCCCTTGGGTCTCTTGGATCTCGTGACGCTCTTCCGGCTCGGACATCGGGATGGCGCTCCCTGCCTGCTCAAAAGGGGGGACGGTTACTCATCCGTAGAGTAGTGGTGGCCCTACGAATCAGCAGTGCGGCGTTTCACACACCTAGGGTGGCTTGCATGACGCCGCGAGATGCATCAGACGACAGCCGTTGGTCCGACCTGGACCGTCCGCCGCTCAACGCCGCCGCGCTGCGGCGCGGGCTCGTGCGGGAGGGCGGGCTGTGGCGCGATGTCGACGTGGTGCAGCGCACCGGCTCCACCAACACCGACCTGGTGGCCCTGGCCACCGAGGGCAAGGCGGGCGAGGGCGCCGTCCTGGTCGCCGAGGAGCAGACCGCGGGCAAGGGGCGCCTGGACCGCAACTGGACGGCACCGCCGCGCTCGGGCCTGTTCTTCTCCGTGCTGCTGAACCCCGCCGAGGTGCCGGTGACCCGCTGGGGCTGGCTGCCGCTGCTGACCGGGGTCGCCGTCGCGACGGGGCTGTCCCGTGCGGCGGGCGTGGACACGGCACTCAAGTGGCCCAACGACCTGCTGGTGACCGTGGGCGGCGAGGAACGCAAGGCCGGCGGGATCCTGGCCGAGCGGGCCGGGGACGCCGGTGTGGTCATGGGAGTCGGCATCAACGTCACCCTGCGTGCCGACGAACTGCCCGTGCCGCAGGCGGCCTCGCTGGCCCTCGCCGGAGCCGTGAGCACGGACCGGGACCCGCTGCTGCGAGGTGTGCTGCGGTCCCTTGAGGAGTGGTACGGGCGGTGGCGGGCCGCGGCCGGGGACCCGGTGGTGAGCGGGCTCCAGGAGGCGTACGCGGCCGGTTGCGCGACCCTGGGCAAAGTGGTGCGGGCCGAGTTGCCGGGCGAGCGGGCGGTCACCGGGGAGGCGGTCGCCATCGACGGGGACGGACGATTGGTGCTGGCGACCGGGGAAGGCGTGCAGGAGCCGGTGGGTGCCGGGGACATCGTGCACCTGCGGCCGGTGTGAGCCCTCTGATCCGGCTTCCGGAGTGAGGTGGCACACACCTGCCGTAAAGTGAAGGCCGGTCGATTACTGACCGCGGCAGATCGGAAAGGCACAGGCGTGACCGTCGACGACACGGGCTCCGGCACGGGCGCGGACGGCCGGGTGGACCCCCACGCCGCCGACCCCGGCGAGGATCCGCTCGCTCTGCGCCTCGAAGGGCTCATCCTCGGCGCCGAGCGGCGCTACACCCCGTTTCAGGCGGCCCGTAGCGCGGGCGTCTCGATGGAGCTGGCGTCCCGGTTCTGGCGGGCCATGGGGTTCGCCGACATCGGGCAGGCCAAGGCGCTGACCGAGGCCGACGTACTGGCGCTCAGGCGCCTCGCCGGTCTCGTGGAGGCGGGCCTGCTCAGCGAGGCCATGGCCGTGCAGGTGGCCCGGTCCACCGGGCAGACCACCGCGCGGCTCGCGGAGTGGCAGATCGACTCGTTCCTGGAGGGGCTGACCGAGCCGCCCGAGCCGGGGATGACGCGGACCGAGGTGACGTACCCGATCATCGAGCTGCTCCTGCCGGAGCTGCAGGAGTTCCTCGTCTACGTCTGGCGCCGCCAGCTCGCCGCCTCGGCCGGCCGGGTCATCCAGGCCGCGGACGACGAGGAGATGGTCGACCGGCGCCTGGCCGTGGGCTTCGCCGACCTGGTCGGCTTCACCCGGCTGACCCGCCGGATGGAGGAGGAGGAGCTGGGCGAGCTCGTCGAGGCCTTCGAGACCACGGCGGCCGACCTGGTGGCCGCACGCGGCGGGCGACTGATCAAGACGCTGGGCGACGAGGTCCTGTACGCGGCCGACGACGCCGGGGTCGCCGCGGAGATCGCGCTGCGGCTCATCGAGACGATGGCGAACGACGAGACGATGCCGGAGCTGCGTGTGGGCATCGCGTTCGGCACGGTGACCACTCGAATGGGCGATGTGTTCGGTACGACCGTGAACCTCGCCTCGCGGCTGACCTCCATAGCTCCGCGCGACGCTGTTCTCGTCGACAGCGCGTTCGCCGAGGAACTCATCCGAACGGGTGAGGCACCGGCGTCGGAGGCGGAGGCGGCGGAAGCCGCTGCCGCCGCGGAGAAGGAGGGGGAGGAGCCGCCGGTGTACCGGTTCGCGTTGCAGCCGATGTGGCAGCGGCCGGTTCGCGGGCTCGGGGTCGTCGAGCCGTGGCTCCTGACGCGCAGGGCGTCCACCGGGGGCGAGTGAGCGGGCTGGCGCGGGGCTCCGCCCGTCGGCTTCCCTGTGCGTCAGTCGGCGCTTCTGAGCGGGTCCACGCACAGACCGATGGCCGGGACGCAGAAGGTGTCCTCGTCCGGCTCGGCCGCCGGGGGCTGCGACGGCTCCGGGGAGGTCTGGCCGGGCGGCGTACTCGCGGGTGGTGTGGTGGACGGCTCGGGTGCGCGGGAGGTCCCGGCCGGTGGGCGGGGCGTAGGGGCCTGCGGCCGGGCGTCGTGCGTCCTCGGGCCGGAAACGTGGCGCGGTGGCTCGGCGGCGGGGTTGGCCGTGGGTACGACGACCGTGGTGGTGGTCGGTGTCGTGCCCAGGCCGCCCATGGCGGAGGTCGCCGACGGGCTCGGCTTCGGGTGCGTCGTCGCCACGGTGGCGGCGGCGTTCGTCGAGCGGTCCGTGTCGCTGTCCGTGCCGGCCGGGGCGGGGCCGGAGTCCGCCGTGCCCAGAGCGGTGACCTCGGAATCCGGTGTCAGGCGTACGAGGCTCAGCGCGCCGGCCGCCAGAGCGAGGCCGCCCGCGGCCAGCAGGACCTTGCGCGGGCGGGGGCGGCGGTGGCGACCGCGAGGACCGAAGAGACGGGTGCTCCGCCCGTCCTCGTCGGCGGCCCCGGTCGCCGTCTCCTTCGTCACGCCCATCTCGACCCCTCCCAACGCACCCGCGCCCCCGACACGCCGTGGTGTCGCGCACGCTATGCGCTGCCGAGGACGGTGCGACGGCAGTTGGGTGCCATGTCACTCGAACGAGGTCTCGGGCCTCGACCCGGGAACCGCTCGTGGTGGCCCTTTCCCCCGGCGTGGCACGGCTGCGATGATCGGGGCGAGTGTTGTTAACCCGCGTTAACCGGAGGGTGTCATGGCTGAGGCTGAGGAGCGGTACGGGGACTTCGTGTCGGTGCGACGGCACGGTGACGGCGGGCATGTCGCGGAGCTGGCCCTGGACCGGCCCAAGGCCATGAACGCCGTCTCCACGGAGATGGCCCGCTCGATCGCGGGGGCCTGCGCGGCGCTGGGCGCCGATCGGGGCGTACGGGTGGTGGTCCTGACCTCCACGCATGACCGGGCGTTCTGCGTCGGTGCGGACCTGAAGGAGCGGAACTCCTTCAGCGACGCCGACCTGGTGCGGCAGCGGCCGGTGACGCGCGCGGCCTACACCGGGGTGCTGGAGTTGCCGGTGCCGACGATCGCGGCGGTGCACGGATTCGCGCTGGGGGGCGGCTTCGAGCTGGCGTTGTCCTGCGATGTGATCGTGGCCGACCGCACGGCCGTGGTGGGGCTGCCGGAGGTGTCGGTCGGGGTGATCCCGGGCGGTGGCGGTACGCAGCTGCTGCCCCGCCGGGTGGGGGCGGCCCGGGCGGCCGAGCTGATCTTCACGGCGCGGCGCGTCGAAGCCGTCGAGGCCCGGGAGCTGGGGCTGCTCGACGTCCTGGTGGACGAGGGGCGCGACCGGGAGGAGGCGGTGGCCCTGGCGGAGCGGATGGCGGGGAACTCGCCGGTGGGGCTGCGGGCTGCCAAGCGGGCGCTGCGGGTCGGGCACGGGCTGGATCTGCGGGCCGGACTGGAGGTCGAGGACGCGGCCTGGCGGTCGGTCGCCTTCTCGGGGGACCGTGCGGAGGGCGTGGCCGCGTTCAACGAGAAGCGCAAGCCCGCGTGGCCGGGTGAGTGAGCGGGGCGAGGGCCGGGGCCGCCGCTGACTCCCGGCGGCGGCCCGCGCCACCCGGCGGGGCCGGTGCCGCGTGCGACCGCCCATTGGGTGCGCGTCCCGCCGTCCTCGCCCGCCGTTTTCTGGTCCCGCCGTCCTCGGGCCCGCCGTGCGCCCGGTGCCCGTGCGTCGGGCCCGGGAGCGGGACGCGAGCGCGGGGCCTTCCCATGTCTTCGCGCCGACCCGCCGACCCGCCGTCACTCCAAGCGCCGCAACAATGCACCGGTTCGCCCCAAACCTCCTAGCCTGGAGTGATGGGTGAGGACGGACGGCTCGCGGCCGTGGTGGCGCTGGCGCAGGGGATGGCGGCAGCGCACACTCCCCGTGAGTCCTGGCGGGCGGCGGCGCTCGGTGCGTGCCGGGCGCTGGCCGGGAGTTTCGCCGCGCTGTCGGTGTGGGAGCGGGAGCTCGGGCGGCTGCGGGTGCTCGTGAACGTCGGGGACCGGGCTCAGGGGGAGGAGGAGTTCCCGGGTGACGAGGCGTATCCGGTGCACCAGTTCCCGGAGATCACCGAGTTCCTGCACGAGCGGTGGGCAGCGGGTGGTGAGCCCAACGCCTGGGTGGAGACCGCCGACGGCCTCTCCGCGGGCCACCCCGGGTACTGCCATCAGCGGGTGGCCGCTCTGCGGCGTCGCGGCCGGGGGTGCTGCGTCGTCGCCCCGATCGTGCTGAACGGGCGGGCCTGGGGGGAGCTGTACGTGGCCCGTTCCATCGGCTCCCCCGTGTTCGACCGGGGTGACGCCGACTTCGCCACCGTACTGGCCGCTGTCGTGGCCGCGGGCATCGGGCAGAGCGAGCGGCTGGAGGAGGCCCGGCGGCTGGCGTTCACCGACGCGCTGACCGGGCTCGCCAATCGCCGTGCGGTCGACGTGAAGTTGGAGGAGGCGATCGAACGGCACCGTACCGAGGGCGTCGTCGTCAGCCTCGTCGTATGCGACCTCAACGGGCTCAAGCGTGTCAACGACACCCTGGGGCACGCCGTCGGCGACCGGCTGCTGGAACGGTTCGGGTCGGTGCTGTCGCTGTGCGGGGCCATGCTGCCGGGCGCTCTCGCCGCGCGTCTCGGCGGCGACGAGTTCTGCCTTCTCGTCGTGGGGTCGCCGGCCGACGACGTCGTGAAGGCCGCGGACGAACTGTGCCGCAGGGCGGCGGAGTTGGAACTGGGCGAGGGGGTCGCCTGCGGGGTGGCGTCCACGGACGATCCCGTCGGGGCGGTGGGTTCCGCCCGCCGGTTGTTCCGGCTCGCCGACGCCGCTCAGTACCAGGCGAAGGCCGAACGGTCCGGCAAGCCCGTGGTCGCGGGCCGGGAGGGGCCGGACGACCCGGTCGTGCGTCTCGCCGACGCGGAGCCCTCCGGGGAGGGCGCCGTGGAACGGCGGCGGTTCCGCGGTCGTCGGCCGCTGTAAGGGTCGTACCGGTCACCCACTAGTGACATCCTCGTCTTCACTGCGTACGCTCCTGAATATGGATATGCACACTGTGGTGGTGGGGACGTCCGGGGTCACCGCGTCCGACGTCCTCGCCGTGGCACGCGGCGGTGCCCGCGTCGAGCTGTCGTCGGAGGCGCTCGCGGCCCTCGCCGCGGCCCGCGAGATCGTGGACGCGCTGGCGGCCAAGCCGGACCCCGTCTACGGCGTCTCCACCGGCTTCGGCGCCCTGGCGACCCGGCACATCAGCCAGGAGCTGCGGGGTCGGCTGCAGCGCAACATCGTCCGCTCGCACGCCGCCGGGATGGGCCCCCGGGTGGAGCGGGAGGTCGTACGGGCGTTGATGTTCCTGCGGCTCAAGACCGTCTGCTCCGGGCACACGGGCGTCAGGCCCGAGGTCGCGCAGACCATGGCCGACGTCCTCAACGCCCAGATCACCCCGGTCGTCCACGAGTACGGCTCCCTCGGCTGCTCCGGTGATCTCGCCCCACTCTCCCACTGTGCCCTGACGCTGATGGGCGAGGGCGACGCCGAGGGACCGGACGGGACCGTCCGGCCCGCCGGTGAACTCCTCGCCGCGCATGGCATCGCGCCCGTCGAACTGCGCGAGAAGGAGGGCCTCGCCCTCCTCAACGGCACCGACGGCATGCTGGGCATGCTGGTCATGGCCCTCGCCGACCTCGACACCCTCTACAAGTCCGCCGACGTCACCGCCGCCCTGTCGCTGGAGGCGCTGCTCGGCACCGACAAGGTGCTCGCGCCCGAACTGCACGCCATCCGCCCCCACCCGGGGCAGGGCGCCTCCGCCGCCAACATGCTGGCCGTGCTGAAGGGGTCGGGGCTGACCGGGCATCACCAGGACGACGCGCCCCGCGTCCAGGACGCCTACTCGGTGCGGTGCGCCCCGCAGGTCGCCGGCGCCGGACGGGACACCATGGCGCACGCTCGGCTGGTCGCCGAGCGGGAGTTGGCGTCGGCGGTCGACAACCCCGTCGTGCTCCCCGACGGACGCGTGGAGTCCAACGGCAACTTCCACGGGGCGCCCGTGGCCTACGTGCTGGACTTCCTCGCCATCGCCGTCGCCGACCTCGCCTCCATCGCGGAGCGGCGCACCGACCGGCTGCTGGACAAGAACCGCAGCCACGGTCTGCCGCCGTTCCTGGCCGACGACGCGGGTGTCGACTCGGGGCTGATGATCGCCCAGTACACCCAGGCCGCCCTGGTGAGCGAGTTGAAGCGGCTGGCCGTCCCCGCCTCCGCCGACTCCATCCCCTCCTCCGCCATGCAGGAGGACCATGTCTCCATGGGATGGTCGGCCGCCCGCAAGCTGCGTACGGCCGTCGACAACCTCACCCGGGTCCTGGCCGTCGAGCTGTACGCCGCCACCCGCGCCATCGAACTGCGCGAGGGCCTCGCCCCGGCCCCGGCCTCCCAGGCGGTCATCGACGCCGTGCGGGCCGCCGGAGTCCAGGGCGCCGGGCCCGACCGGTTCCTGGCACCGGATCTCGCCGCGGCCGACGCGTTCGTGCGCGGCGGAGACCTGGTCGCGGCGGCGGAGAAGGTCACGGGGCCGCTCCAGTGACGCCCCGAGCGCTCGGCTGACACGGAAGAGGGGCCCTGCCGTACGACCGACAGGGCCCCGATGCTCCGCGCGGGCCGGTTACTTCAGCTTCGCGGCCTGCGCGTCGATCACGGCGGCCGGCACGTCGTACGGCTTGTCCGTCATCATCAGGCCCAGGTTCATCGTGTAGTACGTGGCGATGGTGCCGCCGTGGCGGACCACCTCGACGTGCGTGGTGGCCACGTCGCCGTCCTCCGCGTCGCTCTTCGCGGTGAACGCCACCGACTCGTCACCGGCACCCGACGCCTTCTCCGCGGCGATCGAGGTCACCTTCTGGTCGGTGCCCTGCATGGTGAGCGGGAAGCCCCCGGAGCAGCTCTTCACCGCGTCCGACACGGACTTGAAGGTCTTCTCCGCGCCGTCACCGTCGTACGAGGAGAGCCCGACGACCGTCATGTCCAGGCTCAGGGCGTCCGTGAAGGCGTCCTCGAACTCACCCTCGGTCAGGTCGTCCAGGGACTTGGAGGGGTTGTCGGTGGGCTTCTTCTTCTCCTGAGTGGCCATCACGGCCGCGTTCGAGGCCGAGTCGCCCGGCGCCAGACCGCCCATGGCGTAGGCCAGCGGCGCGCACTGCTCCTCGCCGCTCTTGACGGCGTCCTTGGACTTCGGCAGCTGCTTGCCGGACGCGTCCACCTTGTATCCGTCGACATCGCCCTGGGCGATGATCGCCTTCTTCAACTCCGCGGAGCTGAGCGCCTTCGCGTCGGAGCCCCCGGAGTCACCCCCGCAGCCCGTGACAAGGGCGAGCGACAGCGCGCTCACGGCAACCGTGGCGGCTACACGCACGCCCGATGATCTCTTCATGGGCGGACTATGAAGCGCAGGTGAAGGGAGCGTCAAGTGATTTCAGAAGCCGAGACGTTCCCGGCGCACCGAGTAGGCGACGAAGCCCGCGCCCACCGCGAGGAAGACGGTCCCGCCGACGATGTACGGCGTGGTGTCCAGGCTTCCGGTGTCGGCGAGCCGGGTGCCGTCCGCGGTGGCGCTGTCCGTGCTCTCGGAGACGGCCCGAGCCTGCTGCGTCGTCCGGGCCGCCGAGGGTTCCGTTCTCGCCGGCTGCTCGCCCGTCGCGTTCGCGGAGGGCACGAACCACAGGGCGCCCAGCAGGGCACCCGCGGCGGTGGCGGTCAGCAGCGATCGGCGTGCGGTGGACGGCGATCGGTGAGCGGCGGACACGGAATATCGATCCCCTTGTGGTGCTGGCGAATTGGCCGTGTGGGGCGATGTTAGTGAAAGTCGCGGGTCACGGGAAAGTCACGGGGGGAATGAGCCGTACTCTCCGAGCATGAGCACTCCAGAAACATCACGCTTTGTACGAGTTCGCGTGGAAGTCGTTCTCGAAGTGGACGACGAGGAAGCCCTGACCGGGGCCGCGCTGCGGCGGATCGCCGAGGACAGCACGATGCCGGCCGACGAGCGGACGCTCGCCGAGAGCGCTGTGACGGAAGACACCGCGGAGGCCCTCGCCTATCTGGTTGATCCCTTCGACCTGGTCAGTGAGGTGCCGGGGATCGAACTCGCGCAGGCGTCATGGTCCAGCGAGCACATCGAGCGCGACCCCGATTCGCCCGAGTGGGGCCTCGACGACGATGATGTCGACGAGGACTTCGACGACGAAGCGGCGAAGCGGGTCGGTTGAGGCGTCTTGGGGAAATCGTGACCCCGGGCGGCAACCGCCGCCCGGGGTTTCGTCGTCTCAAGGGGCGCACTGACCGACATCCGCACCACCGGCTTCGACGAAGGTGGTGTGCCCCACACATATCAGCGATGTGGAACGGGACGAACCGGTCGTAGCGTTGAAGATTCTTGACGGGGACTCTCGGGGTTTTTGGGGATTCGGGAACAATGGAGAAGCGTGTGATGACGAACAGTAAGCGGCGCAAGGGCCTCACGGTCGCGTCCGCACTGCTCGGCGGTGTCCTGGTGCTCTCGGCCTGCTCCGGTGGCGACGACAACGCCTCCGGGAGCGACGGAGGCGACAGCTCGCAGTCCAAGGTCGACGAGGCGGCCGCCAAGAAGACCTCCGCGGCCCAGATCAAGATCACGCCCAAGGACGGCACCGACAACGCCTCCATCAACTCCGCCGCCGTCACCGTGAGCAAGGGCTCGCTCACCCAGGTGTCGATGAAGACCGCCGACGGCGCCCCGGTCGAGGGTGAGATATCCGCGGACAAGACCAGCTGGAAGCCCAGCACCCAGCTGGAGCGCTCCACCACCTACAAGATCACGGTGACCGCGAAGGACGCCAAGGGCCTTGAGGCCCATGAGAACGCCTCCTTCACCACCGTCTCCCCGAAGAACAGCTTCCTCGGCTACTACACGCCGGAGGACGGCTCCACCGTCGGCGTCGGCATGCCCGTGTCGATCAACTTCGACAAGGCGATCAGCAACAAGGCGGCCGTCCAGAAGGCCGTCACCGTCTCCACCACCAGTGGCCAGGAGGTCGCCTGCCACTGGTTCAACGACACCCGCATGGACTGCCGGCCCGAGGACTACTGGCAGGAGGGCGCCACCGTCACCCTGAAGATGTCCCTGGACGGTGTCGAGGGCTCCGAGGGCGTCTACGGCGTCCAGCAGAAGACGGTCAGCTTCAAGATCGGCCGCAACCAGATCAGCTACGTCGACGCGAAGACCAAGCAGATGAAGGTCACGCAGGACGGCAAGACCATCAAGACCATCCCGATCTCCGCCGGTTCTCCGGAGAACAAGACCTACGAAGGCATCATGGTGATGTCCGAGAAGTTCAAGGAGACGCGCATGAACGGCGCGACCGTGGGCTTCACCGACGACGACGGCAAGGGCGAGTACGACATCAAGGACGTGCCGCACGCCATCCGCCTGTCCACCTCCGGCACCTTCATCCACGGCAACTACTGGGGCGCCAAGTCCATCTTCGGCAGCGTCAACACCAGCCACGGCTGCGTGGGCCTGTCCGACACCAAGGGTGCCAACGACAAGGGCACCGCGGGCTACTGGTTCTACAACAACTCGATCGTCGGTGACGTCGTGGTCGTCCAGAACACCGGCGACAAGACCATCGCGCCCGACAACGGCCTCAACGGCTGGAACATGGACTGGGCCCAGTGGAAGGCCGGCTCCGCCGCCTGACGAACCCTGAGGTTCCTTCGTACTCAGCCTCACGACAGCTTTCCCACAGCTGACCGATGCCGCCCCCCAAGGGGCGGCATCGGTGTTTCCGGAGCGGCCGGGCAGGGCGGATCGGTGTCAAGGGAGAATGCGGGGGCGTAAACCGGCGAACGGGTAACGGAGTTCGCGCCGTCGCGTAACAGTCGGCGGGAGTGCTTCTCATCTTCCGCTCATCTATTGAGGCGTCAGACGGCCCCTCGGCATACTGCGGGTTCCGGGGGGCGAAGCGTATGCGTAGGCGACCTCCTCCGGCCGGGTGAACGGGGATTCACCCGGACCTTCTGCAAGGGGGAAACTTGCGCAGACAAGTCAAAAGAGTGTGCGCGGCCTCTGTCGCCTCAGCGGCCGCCATCGCCCTCGCCGTGGGAATGACCAGCCCGGCGTCGGCCGAACCGGAGCAGCGCCCGTCCGGCGCCGCCAGCTCGTTCTCGTCCCCCCACCGCATCACCCTGATCACGGGTGACCGGGTCTCCATCGACTCCAAGGGCCGCGTGGTCGGTCTGGAGCGGACGCAGGCGCGCAGGCACATACCCGTCCAGATCCGCCGGATCCACGGGCACACGCTGGTGATCCCGGCCGACGCGGCGCGGCTGGTCGCGGCGGGCAAGCTCGACCAGCGGCTGTTCGACGTCACCGAGCTGAACAAGTCCGCGATCCGCGCCTCCCAGGCGAAGGGCCTGAAGGTCATCGTCGGCTACAAGGGCGCCGCGGCCGCCACCAAGGCGGACGTCCGGGACGCGGGCACCCTGCGCCGGACCCTGAAGTCGCTGAACGCGGACGCGGTGCAGACCTCCCACCAGGACACGCCCGAGCTGTGGGACGCGCTCACCAACGGCGACCGGACCGCCTCCGGGATAGCGAACGTATGGCTGGACGGTGTCCGCAAGGCCAGCCTCGACAAGTCCGTCGCGCAGATCGGCGCCCCCAAGGCGTGGGCGGCCGGATACGACGGCAAGGGCGTCAAGATCGCCGTCCTGGACACCGGCGTCGACGCCACCCACCCGGACCTCAAGGACCAGGTGATCGCGGAGAAGAACTTCTCCCGGGCCGCCGACGCGAAGGACAAGGTCGGCCACGGCACGCACGTCGCGTCCATCGCGGCCGGCACCGGCGCCAGGTCCGCAGGGAAGTACAAGGGCGTGGCTCCCGGCGCCGACATCCTCAACGGCAAGGTCCTCGACGACGAGGGCTTCGGCGACGACTCCGGCATCGTCGCGGGCATGGAGTGGGCCGCCGAGCAGGGCGCCCAGGTCGTCAACATGAGCCTCGGCGGCACGGACACCCCGGAGGTCGACCCGATGGAGGCGGCGGTCAACAGGCTGTCCGCCGAGAAGGGCATCCTCTTCGCTGTAGCGGCGGGCAACTCCGGTCCGGAGTCGGTCGGTTCGCCCGGCAGCGCGGAGGCCGCGCTGACCGTCGGCGCCGTCGACGACAAGGACGTGCTCGCGCCCTGGTCCAGCACCGGCCCCCGGCTCGGCGACGGCGCCATCAAGCCGGACGTGACCGCCCCGGGCGTCGCCATCACGGCCGCGTCCGCCAAGGGCAGCCTCTTCGAGCAGGAGCTCGGCGAGAAACCGCCCGGCTACCTGACCATCGAGGGCACCTCCATGGCGACCCCGCACGTCGCGGGTGCCGCGGCGATCCTCAAGCAGCAGCACCCGGACTGGTCGTACACCGAGCTCAAGGGTGCCCTGACCGGTTCCACCAAGGGCGGCAAGTACACGGCGTTCCAGCAGGGTTCGGGCCGTATCCAGGTCGACAGGGCCGTCAAGCAGACGGTGATCGCCGACCCGGTGTCGCTGAGCTTCGGCACGCAGCAGTGGCCGCACACCGACGACAAGCCGGACACCAGGAAACTGACGTACCGCAACCTCGGCACCCAGGACGTCACGCTCACCCTGTCCGCGACGGCCACCGACCCCAAGGGCCGGCCGGCTCCCTCGGGCTTCTTCAAGCTCGGCGCGACGAAGGTGACGGTTCCCGCGGGCGGCGAGGCCGCCGTCGACCTCACCGTCGACACCAGGCTGGGCGGCACCCTCGACGGCGCCTACTCCGCGTACGTGACGGCGGCGGGCGGCGGGCAGAGCGTCCGTACGGCCGCCGCGGTGCAGCGCGAGGTGGAGTCGTACGACGTCACCGTCAAGCACCTCGACCGGGACGGCAAGCCGGCGCCCGAGTACAACACCGCACTGTTCGGCTACGCGGGCCTGGCCACGAACCTGGACCACCAGGTTCCGCCCGCCGAGTCCGGCACCACCACGCTGCGGCTGCCCCGCGGCACGTATCTGCTCGACGCCTGGATCGGCAAGGACCTGGTGACCCTGGAGGGCGGCCTCGACTGGCTGGTCCAGCCGAAGCTGAACGTCACTGAGGACATCACCGTCACGATCGACGCCCGCACGACGAAGTCGGCCGACATCACCGTGCCGGACGCGCGGGCCGAGCAGGTGCTCGCCGCCAGCAGCTACTTCTACGACCCGGCGGGTCTCGGCCTCGGCGTCGGCCTCGCCTCCTTCGCCGACCTGCGCATGGCGCACCTCGGCCCGCAGGTCGCGAGCGGCCTGGTGCAGAGCTGGAACGGCCAGTGGACCAAGGGGGACGACGCCGAGTACGACGTCGCGACCACCGCCGAGGTCAAGAAGATCCAGGGGAACAAGGTCCGCCACTTCAAGGCGGGCGAGCTCGCCGAGGTGAAGAGCAGCCTGGGTGCCGCGGCCCCCGGCAAGACCGGCGCGCTGCTCCCCGTGGGCGTCTTCCCCGACGACGCCGTGATCAGCGCTCCGATCGAGCAGAAGCTGCCGGGCTCGCGGACGATGTACCTGTCGACGTCCGACAAGGTCCAGTGGACGTTCGACTTCGAGCAGTACGCGGGCCGGGACGCGGACGGCTTCCCGATCATCGACGCCGGTTACACCCTGGGCAGCCCGCAGACGTTCAAGGCGGGCCGGCGCTACGCGAAGACCTTCAACACGGCGGTCTTCGGCCCGCACATCAACAAGGAATTCGGCCTGTTCCGTCAGGACAACGAGATCTACGGCTTCCTGCCGCTGTTCGCCGACGCCCACAAGCACGCCGGCGCGTCGGACTTCACGGCGGTGACCACCAGCCTGTACCGCAACGGCACCAAGGTGGGCACCAACGACGACCCGCTGTTCGGCGGGACGACGTTCAAGGTCCCGGCCGCGGAGGCCGAGTACAAGCTGACCACCTCGGTCAAGCGGAGCGTCAAGGTCGCGGCCGCCTCCACACGGATCGACGCGAGCTGGACCTTCCGCTCCAAGAAGCCGACCGGTGACCAGGCCACGCTCGCGGCCTCCACCGTCCGCTTCAACGCCAGGACGGGCCTGGACAGCCGGGTCGAGGCCGGCAAGAAGGTGACGTTCCCGGTCACCGTCGTCGGCTCGGCCGCGGGCGCCAACCTCAGGTCGCTGCACGTGTACGCGTCGTACGACTACGGCCAGACCTGGAAGAAGCTCGACGTCAGGAACGGCAGGATCACCGTGAAGAACCCGGCGAAGGGGAAGGGAATCTCCTTCCACGCCAAGGTCGCCGACAAGAAGGGCAACAAGGCGACGGTGTCGATCTACAACGCCTACTACGGCAAGTAAGCCGTACGGCGTGCCGGAGGCCGCCGCCGAACCGCCCGCCGGAACTGCTCTTCCGGCGGGCGGTTCGCGCTTGCCCGCACGGCGTCGGCCACGAACCCGGCCGCCACGAGGGGGACTTCGAGCACGGTGCCGAGGGGCCGGTGCGTCAGCCGCCGCTGCCGTACGGCCTCGTCAGGATCTCCAGGTTGTGCCCGTTCGGATCCTCGAAGTAGGCGCCGCGGCCACCGTCGTTGTGGTTGATCTCGCCGGGACGGCGGTGGTACGGGTCGGCCCAGTACGTCAGACCGGCCTCACGGATCCGGCCGAAGATCGAGTCGAAGTCGTCCTCCGACACCAGGAACGCGTAGTGCTGCGGTGTGACCGCGCCGGGCGTGTCCAGATAGTCCAGGGTCACGCCGTTGGGGATCTCGACCGGGACGAACGGGCCGTACTGCGGGCTCACCGCCAGGCCCAGGATGTCGGCGAGGAACTGGGCCGACGCCTTCTTGTCGTGCGCCGCGACGATGGTGTGGTTGAGCTCGACGGTCATCGTGGGCTGTCTCCTCGTCTCACACGGATCGGACTGGCTCCGTCTCCCACGCTAGGCGGGCCCGCCACGCGGCACATCGGTCCCGGGGAGGGGGCGGGTCTACTGCTTCGGTACTCCGCCCTCGGCCCCGAGCCGCTCATGCCGAGGGCCCCGGAGCGGTACGGCTCCGGGGCCCTCGGCCAGGGGGTGGGCGCCGACGTCAGATCGTCGCCGTGTCGATCACGAACCGGTACCGCACATCGCTGTCCAGCACCCGCTCGTACGCCTCGTTGATCTGCTCGGCGTCGATCAACTCGATCTCGGCGCCGAGACCGTGCTCGGCGCAGAAGTCCAGCATCTCCTGGGTCTCCCGGATGCCGCCGATGCCGGATCCGGCGAGGGTCTTGCGCCCGCCGATCACCGAGAAGAGGTTGAGCCTGACGGGCTCCTCGGGGGCGCCTACGTTCACGAACGCGCCGTCCGTCCTGAGCAGGGACAGGAACCGGTCCAGGTCCAGCGGCGCCGAAACCGTGGAGAGGATGAGGTCGAAGGTGCCCCTCAGCTCCTCGAAGGTGTTCTCGTCGCTGGTCGCGTAGTAGTGGTCGGCGCCCAGCTTCAGCCCGTCCTCCTTCTTGCGCAGGGACTGCGAGAGAACCGTGACCTCGGCGCCGAGCGCGTGCGCGATCTTCACGCCCATGTGGCCGAGGCCGCCCATGCCGAGGATCGCGACCTTCTTGCCGGGACCTGCGTTCCAGTGCCTGAGCGGGGAGTACGTGGTGATGCCGGCGCACAGCAGGGGCGCGGCCACGTCCAGGGACAGGCCGTCGGGGATGCGGACGACGAAGTTCTCGTCGACGACGATCTTCTCCGAGTAGCCGCCGTAGGTCGGCTCGCCGTTCTTGTCGAGCGCGTTGTAGGTGCCGACATTGCCGCCGGTGCAGTACTGCTCCAGGCCTGCCTCGCAGTTCTCGCACTCACGGCAGGAGTCGACCAGGCAGCCCACGCCCACGCGGTCGCCGGCCTTGTACTTGGTCACGCCCGAGCCGACCTCGGAGACGATGCCCGCGATCTCGTGCCCGGGGACCATCGGGAAGATCGCCTTGCCCCAGCCCTCGCGGGCCTGGTGGATGTCGGAGTGGCAGATACCGGCGAACTTGATGTCGATCAGGACGTCGAACTCGCCGACCTCGCGGCGCTCGATGGTGGTGCGCTCCAGCGGAGCCTTCGCGGCGGGTGCGGCGTATGCGGCAACGGTCGTCATGCCGGGGATCTCCTAGCGGGGTTCTCGTGCCCGGCTGCCTTCTGGTCTTCGCTGTCCGTCCGGGCACGGCATCCAGCCTGCCGGGAAGAGGCTGCGCCACCCAGACCTCGGTCGTGCGTACGCTCGCCGGTCCTACCACTGGTGGGGTCAGGCTCCTGTGCGTAGGACCGGGAATACTTGAGGCATGGACGAAAAGCCCGATTCCCTGTCCGGACCCGCCGCCGACACCGGTGCCGACCGGGCCGGCCTGGACCCGCGGGCCGAGCTCAGCGAGTTTCTGCGCACCCGGCGTGCCCGGCTGAAGCCGGAGGACGTCGGGCTGCCGGACTTCGGGCGGCACCGCAGGGTACCGGGGCTGCGGCGCGAGGAGCTGGCACAGCTGGCCGGGGTGTCCGTGGCGTACTACACACGCCTGGAGCAGGGCAACGGGCGCAACGTCTCGGCGGAGGTCCTCGACGCGATCGCGCGGGCGCTGCGGCTGAGCGACGCCGAGCACGCCCATCTGACCCACCTCGCGAAGCCCAAGCAGCACAAGAAGAAGCCGGCGGCGCGCACCGAGCAGGTGCGGCCGGCGCTGCGGCAGCTGCTGGAGTCGATCGACGGGGTACCCGCCTACGTCGCGGGGCGCCGCTCGGACATCCTCGCCTGGAACCGGATGGCGGCGGCGGTCTTCGGCGACTGGTCGGAGCTGCCGGTCCAGGAGCGGAACTGGGCACGGCTGGTGTTCCTCAGGCCCGAGTACCGCGACCTGTTCGTGGAGTGGGAGCAGAAGGCGTCCGACATGGTCGCCTATCTACGGATGGACGCCGGCTGCCACCCGGACGACCCGCGGCTGTCCGCCCTGGTCGGCGAACTCTCGGTCAAGAGCGAGGAGTTCCGGCGGCTGTGGGCCACCCACGACGTCAAGGAGAAGACCTACGGCGTCAAGCACATCCGGCATCCCCTGGTGGGCGAACTGACCCTTAACTTCGAGTCGTTCCGCATGTCCGACGGCACCGAGCAGACACTGATCACGTATCACGCGGAGCCGGGTTCGGCGTCGGCGGAGGCCCTGCGGCTGCTGGCCAGTTGGGGAGCGGACGCGACGAAGGCGGGGACGTCCCCGCTCCGCTGACGCTCATGCGCAACGGCGCGCAGGGCCGCCGCGCGCACGGTCGCCGCGCACGGCCGCCACCGCTGCCGCGTCAGTGGCCGCCGCGCCCCTCGACCGCCGCGGCGATGTCGTCGAGGTCCTTGGCGACGGCCTTCCTCACCGCCCGTGCGCCGACCCCGCCCAGAAGTCTCGTGAGCAGGCCCGCGACCCCGCCGGGAGCCACCGCCGTGAACGTCATACGGATGGTCGCCGCGGACGGCCCGTCCGCCCTCACCACCCACTCCGAGACGTAGTGGGTGCCGTGCGACTCGGCCTCCACCACATAGCGCTCGGGCGCCTCGCAGGCGGTCACCCACATCTCCTCGGTGGCCTCCTTGCCGAACATGCGCCGGGTCTCCCGCCACCGGGTGCCCACCCCGAAGGCCCCCTCCGTGACGACCTCGACCCTGGAGACGCCGCTGAGCACGCGCTCCATTCCCTCGATGTCGGTCAGCGCCTCCCACACGGGCCCCCGGCCCGCGGCGACGCGCCGCTCCACGACGACGCTTCTGCTGGTCATGCCCCCATGAAAGCAGCCGGGTCCGACAGTCGCCCGACGACACTCGCCCGACGCCCGACGACGGTCGCCCGACGCCCCACGCCCCACGCCCCACGCCCGACGGCTGCCGGCCGCGGCCGGTGCCTCAGCGCCCCCGCCGGGCGTTGAGCCGGGCGGCCTGCCGGGTGAGGTGGTCGCGTTCGGCGAGGTTGGGTGCCTTCCCGGCCGCCTCGGCGTACAGCCGTGCCGCCGTGGCCAGGTCGCCGTCGCGCTCGTGGAGGTACGCGGCCACCGCGGCGTGCCGGGGCAGCGTGTCGTCCACAGCGGCGAGCGCCGCCAGCCCGGCACGCGGTCCGTCGGCCTCGCCGACGGCGACCGCGCGGTTGAGCCGGACGACCGCGCTGTCGGTCAGGCGCGCCAGTTCGTCGTACCACTCGACGATCTGCACCCAGTCGGTCTCCTCGGCGGTGGGCGCGTCGGCGTGCAGGGCGGCGATGGCGGCCTGCGCCTGGAACTCGCCCAGCCGGTCGCGGGCCAGGGCGGCCTGCAGGATGCCGACGCCCTCGGCGATCGCCGCGGTGTCCCACCGGCCGCGGTCCTGCTCGGCGAGCGGCACGAGCCCGCCGTCGGGTGCGATCCGGGTGGCGCGCCGGGCGTGGTGGAGCAGCATGAGGGCGAGCAGCCCCGCCACCTCGGGATGGTCGACCTGGGCCGCGAGCTGCCGGGTGAGCCGGATGGCCTCGGCGGCGAGGTCGACGTCGCCGGAGTAGCCCTCGTTGAAGACCAGGTAGAGCACCCGCAGCACGGTGACGACATCGCCGGGCTGGTCGAACCGTACGCCGGAGACCGTGCGCTTGGCCCGGCTGATGCGCTGGGCCATCGTCGCCTCCGGCACCAGGTAGGCCTGGGCGATCTGCCGGGTGCTGAGCCCGCCGACGGCGCGCAGGGTGAGCGCGACCGCGGACGAGGGCGTCAGCGACGGGTGGGCGCACAGGAAGTACAGCTGAAGGGTGTCGTCCGCGGCGGGCGCCGGCCCGGGCACCGGTTCCTCCTCCACGAGGCCCTCACGCCGGCGGCGTGCGGCGTCCGACCTCGCCTGGTCGAGGAACTTGCGCCAGGCCACCGTGACCAGCCAGCCCTTCGCGTCCCGCGGCGGATCGTCCGGCCAGACGCGGACCGCCTCGACCAGCGCGTCCTGCACGGCGTCCTCGGCCGCCGCGAAGTCGGCTCCGCGGCGGACGAGAACGGTGAGCACACCTGGTGTGAGGCTCCGCAGCAGTGCCTCGTCCATGAAGAGAGGTCACTCCGTGATGGTGGGCGGCGCGGCGAGGAACGGACGCAGCTCCAGCCACTCGTGGATCGGCTTGCCGCCAGCCCCGGGGGCCGCCGACAGCTCCCCGGCCAGTTCCACGGCACGCTCGTAGCTGTCGACGTCGATCACCATCCAGCCGGCGATGAGGTCCTTGGTCTCGGCGAACGGGCCGTCGGTGACCGGCGGGCGGCCCTCACCGTCGTACCGGACCCACGTCCCCTCGGGCGCGAGCGCCTGACCGTCGACGAACTCCCCGCTCGTCTCCAGCCGGTCCGCGAAGTCCCGCATGTACTGCATGTGCGCGGAGATCTCCTCCGGCGTCCACTGGTCCATCGGCACGTCGTTCACCGCGGCCGGGGCACCGCGGTAGTGCTTGAGCAGCAGGTACTTGGCCATGGTGTTCTCCTCGGTGCTGTGCGACCCATTCTGGTCGCGTTCACCTCGGGGACGGAGCCGGTCGTGGTTTCTCGACATCACCGCGACAGGATTTTCCGGGCGATCACCGAGCCGCTCACCGAGCCGCTCACCGAGTCAGCGGACGCGGTAGGCGGAGAAGATGTGCAGGGCCGCCTCGATCTGCGCCCGCGTGGGGGCGTCGGGCTCCCCGGCGAGGGCGACGAAGACCACCGACGACCCGTGGTCGGCCGCGACCAGCAGCGTCAGCGGGATCCGGCCCGACACCGGGTAGTCGTACCAGTCGCCCGTCTCCACGTCCGTCTCGGGAAGGGCGTTCTCGACCGCCTGCCAGTCGGAGTCGTCGAAGCCGTAGCCGGAGAACTCCGCGACCGACTCGCAGAACGGCCGCAGGTTCTCCTCGAAGATCCAACTCTCGCCGAAGGCCGGATCAGGGCTCGGGCGCTCGCCCGTCGCAGTCATCGGCTGTCCCCCAGTGATCTCCGTGGGCGAGCCGGCCGGGTTTCTCCCCGGCCGGCCCTTGCGGTCGGCTCGGAACCGGGTGCCTAGAACGGGTCGGCGTTGCCGCTGTCGTCGTAGGCCGGGTACATGACCGAGGAGGAGACACACCGCAGCACCGTGGTCCCCTCCATGTGGCACAGCTCGATCCAGGCCCGGTCTATCCAGCCGCCGGGGTTCGCGTAGGTGTACCACTGACCGGACGTGCCGACACCGGTGGACACCCGGCGCAGCTGGTAGTAGACCGTCCCGGCGGCGCCGGCGGTCACCAGGCGTACGGCCACGCCGTGGCCGTCGGACGCCTTGTCCTCGACGTAGAGGTACACCGGGTCGAGGCGGTAGGGGTTCAGCCGCCACTGGGTCTTGCCCGAGGCGTAGCCCCAGCTGGTGGAGACCGAGGTGCCGGTGACCGTGCTGGCGGACGCCTGGCCGGCTCCCAGGCTCAGCGTGAACAGGGCCGCGAGGGTCGCGGCGATGCCGATGGTGCGCTTGCGACGCATGAACGCTCCGTGAAAGTCGTGTGTGGAGCGTGCACCCTATCGCCAGAACGATCACAGCACACCAAGATCCCCGGAGCGCATACGCCGGTGCTCACCCGTCGGCCTTGGCCACACCTATCGGGCAGGACACCCCGGTCCCGCCGATCCCGCAGTAGCCTGCCGGGTTCTTGTCCAGGTACTGCTGGTGGTACCCCTCGGCCGGATAGAAGGTCCGGTCCTGCGCCGGGAGGATCTCCGTGGTGATCGTGCCGTAGCCGGAGCCGGTCAGGACCTTCTGGTAGGACGCGCGGGAGGTCTCGGCCGTCTTCGCCTGGTCAGGAGTGTGCGTGTAGATCGCCGAGCGGTACTGCGTGCCGACGTCGTTGCCCTGACGGAAGCCCTGCGTGGGGTCGTGGGACTCCCAGAAGGTCTTCAGGAGGCGTTCGTACGAGATCACGCTCGGGTCGTAGACCACGCGCACGGCCTCCGTGTGGCCGGTCAGACCCGAGCAGACCTCCTCGTAGGTGGGGTTCTCGGTGTAGCCGCCCTGGTAGCCGACCAGGGTCGTCCACACGCCGGCCGGGAGCTGCCAGAACTTGCGCTCGGCGCCCCAGAAGCAGCCCAGGCCGAAGTCGGCGATCTCCAGGCCCTCGGGGTAGGGGCCGAGGAGCGGGTTGCCGAGGACCGTGTGACGGTCGGGGACCGCGAAGGCCGGGTCCGGGCGGCCCTTCAGCGCCTGCTCGGGGGTGGGCAGGACGGGCGTACGGCCGAAGAGCATGACGGGTTCCTTCCAAGCGGGCCTCGCGACCCTGAGGGCGACGGCAGCGGTGCTCCGGCGGTCGTCCCCGCCGGCGGTACCCCCTTCAACGCACGGCCGGCCTCTCGGATTCCGCGCCACGCCGCTGCCGCCCGCGCGGCACGGGAAATCAGTGCGGCAGTGTCGCCGGGCTGCCGCCGTTCGCCTCGTAACCCGCCACCGCCAGTGCGCGGTAGACCGCGAACTCGGCCGCCGGGTCGGCGGACAGCGTCCAGGGCAGCGCACCGACATGGCCGTCGACGTGCACCAGCTGGTCCATCGCCTCCGCCCAGCGCTCACCGCGGACCAGGAAGAAGACCAGCAGGTGCCGTACGTGCGCCAGCATCGGGTCGTCGGGGCGCGCGGCGTGCACCGCGTACAGCGCGCCGTGGATCGCCTTCGTCACGACCTCGCTCTGGTAGAAGCCGCTGACCAGGTTCACCTCGGGCATGTGCTCGAAGACCGCGAACAGCGGCATCGCGGCGAGGAGGGAGCCCTGGGGCGCGCGCGCCGCCGCCGCCTCCGCGAAGTCGTACGCGAGCGCACGCGAGCCGTGCCACTTCTCGCACCAGTAGTGCAGGGCCGCGAGGTGCGCGCCCATGTGGGCCGGGGCACGGTCCAGTATCTTCAGCCAGAGCTGCTCGAACTCCGGTCGGGAATAGGCCAGTCCACGGGCCACCGACAGCTCGATGACGTACGGGATCGGATCACCGGGGGCCAGCAGCGCGGCGTCGGCACACGCCGACTTCGCCTCCTCCATGATGATCCGGAACTCGTCCGTGCCCGGCGTCGCCGTGCGCCACGCCTGCTGCACCAGGAACTCCGCGTGCACGGCCGCGCCGCCCGCGTCCTTGGGCTGCTCGGTCCGCCACACCCGCAGCCACTGACCGCCCGGCGACTCGCCGACCCCGCCCGGCCGCTGCTGCAGCTCCAGCGACGCGGCACCGGCGAAGGCCTGCACCCGCTGCCAGCGCAGCTCGCCCTCCGCCTCCGTGCCGGCCAGCAGCTGCGAGGCGGCCCGGTAGTCCTGGGTGCGCTGCACCAGGTCGAGGACGTCCAGCAGGTCCTGGTCGGGGCCGGGCATGCGGATGTCCAGCTCCTCCTGCCGTACGAAGCCGTAGTTCGCCGGGTCCGCGGCGTCCGGGTGGCCCGGCGGGACCTGCTCGATCATGCCCCGCCTGCGCCGCATGAACGGCACCACCACGAAGGCGACCATGAGCAGCGCGATCAGCACCCAGAGAATCTCCATGCCTCCAGCGTTCCAGACGCCGCCGACAATTGGCCAACGAGTGGCCCCCGGACCTCGCCGAAAGCCCGTCGCCCGGCGCGTGCCGCGTTCGCGCACTACCCTCGGTGCCCATGAGCGACAGGCATATCAACCAGCATTTCGAGACCCTCGCGATCCACGCGGGCAACACCGCCGATCCCCTGACCGGTGCGGTCGTCCCGCCGATCTACCAGGTCTCGACCTACAAGCAGGACGGCGTCGGCGGCCTGCGCGGCGGCTACGAGTACAGCCGCAGCGCCAACCCGACCAGGACCGCCCTGGAGGAGAACCTCGCCGCACTGGAAGGCGGCCGCCGCGGGCTCGCGTTCGCGTCCGGACTGGCGGCCGAGGACTGCCTGTTGCGTACGCTGCTCAGCCCCGGCGACCACGTGGTCATCCCCAACGACGCCTACGGCGGCACGTTCCGCCTCTTCGCCAAGGTCGTCTCCCGGTGGGGCGTGGAGTGGTCGGTCGCCGACACCAGCGACCCGTCCGCCGTACGGGCCGCCATCACCCCGAAGACCAAGGCCGTCTGGGTGGAGACCCCCTCCAACCCGCTGCTCGGCATCACCGACATCGCCGCCGTCGCCCAGATCGCCCGGGACGCGGGCGCCCGGCTCGTCGTCGACAACACCTTCGCCACGCCCTACCTGCAGCAGCCGCTGTCCCTCGGCGCGGACGTCGTGGTGCACTCCCTGACCAAGTACATGGGCGGCCACTCGGACGTCGTCGGCGGCGCCCTGATCGTCAGCGACCCGGACCTCGGTGAGGAACTGGCCTTCCACCAGAACGCGATGGGCGCGGTCGCCGGGCCCTTCGACTCCTGGCTGGTGCTGCGCGGCACCAAGACGCTCTCGGTGCGCATGGACCGGCACAGCGAGAACGCCACGAAGATCGCCGACATGCTCACCCGGCACGCGCGCGTCACCCGCGTCCTCTACCCCGGCCTTCCCGAGCACCCCGGTCACGAGATCGCCGCCAAGCAGATGAGGACCTTCGGCGGCATGATCTCCTTCCAGGTCGCCGGCGGCGAGGAGGCGGCCGTCGAGGTCTGCAACCGCACCAAGGTGTTCACGCTCGGGGAGTCCCTGGGCGGCGTCGAGTCCCTCATCGAGCACCCGGGACGCATGACGCACGCCTCCGTCGTCGGCTCCGCCCTGGAGGTGCCCGGCGACCTCGTGCGCCTCTCCGTGGGCATCGAGAACGTGGACGACCTCCTGGAGGACCTCCAGCAGGCGCTGGCCTAGGAGCGTCCCGAAAGTCCCGGGCGGGTGCCGTGCGGGACTTTCGCACCACCCCCTGGTCCGGGCCTCTCGGGAAAGGTCACCAGCCCGTCAGCGGTGGAGTCGTCTGCGACGGCGGCTCCACCCACGGGCGGGCCAGCACCGCCCACACCACGAACGCCACCGACGCGGCGAACAGCACCAGCCACATCAGGCGTACGGCGGCGGTCCTGCGGCGCAGCATCCGGCCACCGCGCCGTACGGCCTCCGGATACAGGTCCGGCGGCACCGGCGGCGGCGTGCGGTCCATGAGCCGCCGCGCGGCCGCTTCCCGCTGGCTGCGATTCACGGCGACACCACCTCGGCCCCCAGGACGGCCGGCGCGGGCCCTCGCGGCGGATGCAGCACAGTCGCCGTCGCCCGGTCGCAGATCGCGTGGACGCGCTCCGCGGGCAGGCCGAGCAGCGCCCCCACCTGCTCGTCGGCGACGCCCTCGTACAGCCTCAGCACCAGGATCAGGCGTTCCTGCGGGGAGAGGACGGCGAGCGGGCTGCCGGGGTGCGGGCGGGACCGGCCGAGGACGCCCAGGCCGCCGCCGTACCGGTGCCAGGCGGACCGGGAGAAGCGGGTGGCCAGGTACTGGCGGGCACGGTCGTACGGATCCTCGCCGCGCAGCCGGTCCCAGCACGCGTACGTGTGCGCCAGCGACAGTGTCAGCAGGCGCCGGGCCTGCGGGTTGTCGTCCGATGGCTCCGCGGTGAGCAGCGTGGCGGCATGCAGCAGCCGCCCTGCCGCGCCCGCGACGAACGCCTCGAACTCCCGGGCCCGGCGGGCGTCCTGGGCCGCACGCCGTCGTCCCACCACCCCTCCCGCCTGAACACGCCCTGAGGAAGCGGGCCCCGGCCGCGCGCGTGGCGCGTCCGTCGCACACGAGTCGTGCGGGTGAACGAGGGCCCGGTTTCATATGAGGCCAGCGGCGGCCCAAGGTCAAGACCCGTGCCCCGATCAGCGGCCGGTGCGGGAGCCGGGGCCCCGTCCACATGTGCGCGCGCGTGTGCCCGAACCCTGCGCGTGACCGGCGCACCGGCGGGTCCCGATCCGTCAGGACGCCGAGGACGGCTCCGCGCCGGCGATGCCCTGGGCCGCCATCCGCGAGGAGAGCGCGACATTGAAGCGAGTGAGGAGCGTGCAGAACGCCTCGCGCTCCTCCGGGGCCCAGTCCTGCGTGAGCTCGGCCATCAACTGGCGCCGGGACGAGCGCACTTCCTCCAGCCGGGACTGCCCGCGCGGGGACAACTGGAGCACCACCGCCCGCCCGTCCTCGGGGTGCGAGGTCCGCTTGACGAGCCCCGTGTCGACGAGCGGCGCCACCTGCCGGGTGACCGTCGACGAGTCGATCCCCATGCTCGCGGCGAGCGCCTTGACGCCCATGGGGCCTTCCTTGTCGAGGCGGTTGAGCAGCAGGTATGCGGCGCGGTCCATGGAGTTGCGCACCTGCCCGACCCCACCGAGCCGGGTCTGTTCGGCACGACGGGCGAACACCGCCACCTCGTGCTGCAGCGTGTCGAGGAGACCGCTGTCCGCGACGGTCGTCATGTCCATCGACATTCCAGGTGTTGTGGGCATGGCCGGAGGCTCACTTCATGAAGGGGGTGCTGGGTTGGGGGACAGGGTACGCGGCCCGGACGCGGGGTGTACCGGCGCTGCCCAAACCCATCTCGGTGCTTGGTCACACCAGGGCCCGGCGCCTGTGAACTGCGAGACTTGGGTCATGAGCTACAGCACCGCTGACTCCTTGCCTCCCGTCACTCTCGACGACGTGCGCGGCGCCCAGAAGATGCTCTCGGGCGTGGCACGGGTGACGGCGATGGAGGGCAGCAGGCACCTGTCCCAGCTGGTGGGCGCGCCGGTGCACCTCAAGTGCGAGAACCTCCAGCGGACGGGCTCGTTCAAGCTGCGCGGCGCCTACGTGAGGATCGCCGGGCTGCTGCCGGAGGAGCGGGCGGCGGGGGTCGTGGCCGCCAGCGCCGGCAACCACGCGCAGGGCGTCGCTCTCGCGTCGTCGCTGCTCGGCGTGCACTCCACGGTGTTCATGCCGATGGGGGCCCCGCTGCCGAAGATCAGCGCCACCAAGGACTACGGCGCCGAGGTGCGCCTGCACGGCCAGGTGGTCGACGAGACGCTGGCCGCGGCGCAGGAGTACGCGCACGAGACGGGCGCGGTGTTCATCCACCCCTTCGACCACCCCGACGTCATCGCGGGTCAGGGCACGGTCGGCCTGGAGATCCTGGAACAGTGCCCGGAGGTGCGGACGATCGTCGTCGGCATCGGCGGGGGAGGGCTCGCGGCGGGTATCGCGATGGCGGTCAAGGCGCTGCGGCCGGACGTGCGGATCGTGGGCGTGCAGGCTGCGGGCGCGGCGGCGTATCCGCCCTCGCTGGCCGCCGGGCACCCGGTCGCGGTCGACAACCCGGCGACGATGGCCGACGGCATCCGGGTCGGCAGGCCCGGTGAGGTGCCGTTCCGGATCATCGGCGAACTCGTCGACGAGGTCCGCACGGTCACCGAGGACGAGCTGGCCACCGCTCTGCTGCTGTGCCTGGAACGGGCCAAGCTGGTCGTCGAGCCCGCCGGGGCGAGCCCCGTCGCGGCGCTGCTGAGCGACCCCGGCGCCTTCGAGGGCCCGGTGGTCGCGGTGCTGTCCGGCGGCAACGTCGACCCGGTGCTGCTGCAGCGGGTGCTGCGGCACGGCATGGCCGCGCAGGGCCGCTACCTGGCCGTTCGGCTGCGGCTGACGGATCGGCCGGGCGCGCTCGCCACGCTTTTGGGGGTGCTGTCGGCGGTGGACGCCAACGTCCTCGACGTGAGCCATGTCCGGACCGACCCACGGCTCGGGCTCACGGAGGCGGAGGTGGAGCTGCACCTGGAGACGAAGGGGACCGCGCACTGCGTCGAGGTCGGCCAGGCCCTCCGCGAGGCGGGCTACATCGTCATCGGCTGAGCGGCCGGGGCAGCGAAAGACCAGGTCACAGCCTCCTTGTCACTCGTTCGGGTAAATCGATTGTGAGACGCGATACATCGCGTTATGGTGTGTTGTCGTAATCCCGCCACGAGCGGCATGAAAAGTGCAAACCTTAAGCTTCCCGAAGTTTCCCCGACGACGTGGAGATTCATATGCCAGGCGCCATCTATGCTGAAGGCCTGGTGAAGACCTTCGGTGACGTAAGGGCTCTGGACGGCGTCGACCTCGATGTCCCCGAGGGCACGGTCCTCGGTCTGCTCGGGCCGAACGGCGCGGGCAAGACGACGACCGTCCGCTGTCTGACGACCCTGCTGCGCCCCGACAGCGGCTCGGCGGTCGTCGCGGGCATCGACGTCCTCAAGCAGCCGGACGCCGTCCGCCGCTCCATCGGACTGTCCGGCCAGTTCGCGGCGGTCGACGAGTACCTCACGGGCCGCGAGAACCTGCAGATGGTCGGCCAGCTCTACCAGATGAAAGCCAAGGCGGCGAAGGTGCGCGCGGGCGAGCTGCTGGAGCAGTTCGACCTCACCGACGCCGCCGACCGGCCCACCAAGACCTACTCCGGCGGCATGCGCCGCCGCCTCGACCTCGCGGCCGCCCTGGTGGTCTCACCGCCCGTGATGTTCATGGACGAGCCGACGACCGGCCTCGACCCGCGCAACCGCCAACTGCTCTGGGAGGTCATCAAGCGGCTCGTCTCGGGCGGTACGACGCTGCTGCTCACCACCCAGTACCTGGAGGAGGCCGACCACCTCGCGCACGAGATCGCGGTCGTCGACCACGGCCGTGTCATCGCCAAGGGCACCTCCGACCAGCTCAAGGCCCGCACCGGCGGCGAACGCGTCGAGGTCGTGGTGCACGAGCGCGACGACATCCAGGCCGCCTCCGAGGTGCTGCGCGGCTTCGGCAAGGGGGACACCGCGGTCGAGGACCACATGCGCAAGCTCACCGTGCCGGTGACCGGCGGCGCCAAGCTGCTCGCCGAGGTCATCCGCGAGCTCGACACCCGCGGCATCGAGATCGACGACATCGGTCTGCGCCGTCCGACCCTCGACGACGTGTTCCTCTCCCTGACGGGCCACGTGGCCGAGGTGAAGGACGAGGAGAACGGCAAGGAGGCCGTCAAGAAATGAGCGCTCTCGGAGCTTCGATTCGATTCAGCTCGCCGCGAGCGCATGGCCGGCGAGTGAGTGGCGGGAAGGGGCAGCCGAAGTGAGTGCCGTGAACGATTCCCTCGTCATCGCCCGACGGAACTTGATTCGGATGACCCGGATTCCCGAGATGATCCTCTTTGGTGTCATCCAGCCAGTGATGTTCGTGGTCCTCTTCACTTACGTCTTCGGCGGCTCGATGAAGATCGGCAACACCACGGACCCGAACGTCTACAAGAATTTCCTGATGGCGGGCATCTTCGCCCAGACCGTCACCTTCGCCACAGCGGGGGCAGGAGCCGGTATCGCGGACGACATGCACAAGGGGCTCATCGATCGCTTCCGCTCACTGCCCATGGCGCGCGGCGCTGTGCTCACCGGTCGTACCGTGGCTGACCTCATGCAGACGGCCATCACGTTGCTCATCCTCGCGATCGTCGCCTTGATCGTGGGCTGGCGGCCTGGCTCTGCGGAGCCGACCAACCTCGGGAAGATCCTGGGCGCCTTCGGCCTCCTGCTCTTGCTCGGGTACGCGTTCACCTGGATCGGCGCCCTCATCGGCCTGAGCGTCCGTACCCCGGAGGCGGCCACCTCTGGCGGCCTGATCTGGCTCTTCCCGGTGACGTTCATTTCGATCGCTTTCGTGGATTCCAGCCAGATGACCCCCTGGCTTCGGCACGTCGCGGACTGGAACCCCTTCAGCGCCACCGTTCAGGCGTGCCGCCAGCTTTTTGGTGACCCTGGCTTGTCCCAGTCCAGCGCCTGGCCCATGCAGCACCCGGTGTGGGCGTCGTTGATCTACTCGATCGTGATCGTCGCGATCTTCCGAACTCTTGCAGTGCGCAAGTATCGCCGGGCAGACGGATGATTACTCCGCCTTTGGAGCCTGTTCGCCGGTTGGCTACGTTGCGGTTGGCATCACGCGAGCGGGCAGGCGAGGCCAGGGTGGTGCCGGTTCGGACAGCACACGAGGTTGAGCGACACGATATTGCCCGACCGGTTGTAGTAGACCCAGCTCACGTCGACGCCAGCGGGCAGGACATCGCGCGCGTACTCGCGCTTCGCCTCCAGCTCCACGTACCCCTGTTGCGCGTCCTCGCGCTCCGTCGGCGGGTTGTCGAGGAAGTGCTTCGTCGCCCAGTCGACAGCCGCTGTGGGGTCGGTCCAGGTCTGCTCATCCGATGCCTGGTTCCGCTTCAGCAGCCAATGCCCCGACATCATCGGCGGCAGGTTCGACGTCGGGAACTCGGCCATCACCTCGCGGTACCGCTGAAGGATGCGGATGGCCACCTTGTCGTCGTCGGACGCGGGGGGCGCCGGTGGGTCAGGATGCGGAGGCCGCCGGTCGCCTTCCCGGTGGTAGCTGTCGGGCGATCCGATCCACGGGCCGAAGCCGTGAATGTGTCCTGTCCAGCTCATGCGCGCCTTCCGAGAGGATGGAGCAGGTGTCACGGTTGAGCGCGGCAAGATCAGGGGAAGGGGCCAGCATGAGCATCGCCGACAGGCGTAGGGCTCTGGGCTTCACCCAAGAGGGGTTCGCCGAAGCGGTGGGCGTCGACCGGCGCACCGTAGGCCGATGGGAACGGGGCGCATCCAGGCCCCAGCCTCCTCAGCGTCCCAAAGTCGCCGAGGTGTTAACGATGAGCCTGGAAGAACTCGATGCCTTGCTCACCCCGGCCGAGGCGCTGCCGCAGTTGGAAGGGTTGGCGTCGAGTGCCCACAACGGCCCTGGGGACCCAGACGAGATGATCCGACGCGAGTTTCTGCACCTCATGGCGGTGTCAGGCGTGGTTGCCGCCATACCCACGGTCGAGGTGGATGCCCAGGAGCAGGGCGCCACTGATTTCGACCGCATGAACGGCCACCTGTGGCAGGTCTATCAGCTCGCTCGCGCCAAGCACTCGGTCTATCCGGTGGTGCAGTCCCAACTCACAGCTCTGAACGACGCGCTACGCAATGGCCAGGCCACGGCAGGCTCTCTGTGCATCGCGGCCGGTGACCTGTTTCAACTGGCGGGTGAGCTGGCCTTCGACTCCAACCGACATCACGATGCCGCTGCCTCGTACTCGTTGGCAGCCAGCGCGAGCAAGGAAGCCGGTGCCTACGACCTGTGGGCGTGTGCCTTGATTCGCACCGCCTACGTCGACCTCTCCGAGCGGCGCTACCGTCAGGCTGCCGAGACCCTGGGAGCCGCGCGCCGGGTCGCCATGCGCGGGGACAGCAGCCTTGCAACCAAGCATTGGGCTGCGGCCGTACAGGCTGAGGCGTTCGCATGGCTCGGCGACTTTGATGCCTGCGAGGAGGCGATGGATGAGGCCGAGAAGGTTGCCGACCTCAGAGGGCAGGTGTCGACCGGTGGCTGGCTCCGCTTCGACGGCTCGCGACTGGCGGAGGAACGAGGAGCCCGGTACTTGCAGCTCAACCGTCTCGGGCTGGCTGAGACGGCTTTGAAGGACGCGCTGAAGCTCGCACCTCTGGCTGCGGGGCAGTCCTTCCGGCGCCGTGGCGCGGTGCTCGTCGACCTGGCTGCGATCGGCGCCAAGCGGAAGGATCCGGAGCAGGTCATTGAGTACGGGCTCGAAGCGGTGCACCTGGCACGGACCTCAGGGTCTGGCTACGTCGCCCGTAGACTCCAGACCTTGACTGCCAAGTTGGGCAGCTTCGGGCGAGACGGGCGTATCGCCGAGTTGAGGGCCGAGATCGGCACCCTGACGGCATGACGAGACAGGATGCCATGACGACCGAGGGCGCGCGAGTCTTTCGTGAGGCATGGATCGACGGTGTGCGGAAGCACTTCCCTGGCGAACCCAAGCCGAGCTACGTAACCCCGTGGGACGAAACGCCTGAGTGGGAACGTGAGGCTGCGGGCGCTGTGTACGAGCAGGTGCGCCACTTCCTCGAATTGAGCGGCGGGCACGCCTCCCGACTGTCGCGCGAACAGAAGAGCCGCTTCGTCGCGACGTGCTGGACGGCGCAGATGTTCAAGCACTTCGAGGACCCGAAGCCGGGGTACGTAGCCGACTGGCCCGATCTGCCGGACTGGCAGAAGGAGACTGACTCAGAGATCTTTGAGGCCGTTGAGCTCAGTCTGAAGTAACGCGTTCCAGGTCTGTGTCCGAAGGCTCCCGGCTTTGCGGCTGGGAGCCTTCGTTGTGCTGTCACCGCGTCATCGGCCTGCCACGAGGACGAACCGTCGCCCTCGTGGAGGCGCGGCTTGGGCACGCCGCCGGCCGTAGAGGCTTTGGGCGGGAGCTGCCATGGGCGAGTGAACAGGGGGCCTTACGCTGCCCTGCGGATCGGGCTCAAGAGCCTGGAAGACATTCGTGCGGCCGTCGTGGACCGCCACATCCGCGCCCTGATGGGCACGTGCTGGCGCCTGGGCGGCCTGACCGAACTGGAACACCTCCGGCTGCGGTCGTGGTCTCACAGCCTCGGCGGCCTGGCGTTATGTCGGTTCCGGCTGCGCCCCCGGAGAATCTGACTTCGCTTTCGGTATTGCCGAAGACCTGGCAAACCTGCGCGAGATCAGGCAGCAGATGATCGCTGAGGGTGGAAGTATGCCGAGTAAGGAGCGATCCGAGAATAATGGAAATGAAAGGGAATCGCGCCCCGGTGAGGTGACCTCCCGTTGGCGTGCTGTTTGAGTGGACGGAGGCGCAACGGAGGCGTCTGGCGGCCCTCTTGATTGGATCGATGTCCAACGACCCATCAGCACAAACGAGTTGATTGCGCCAAACTAGATCTTGAGGCCACCTCGCGAGTTATCATGTGCAAAAACAACGCGACCCCGGTGGGAGATTAGGGCCTGCCACCGGGGTCACTTGCCAGTCGCGGAGGACTGACCATGGCTAAGCGTACCCTTGCGCGCACCCTCCAGAAGCCCCTTCGGGTTGCCATCTACCTGCGGGTGTCGACGGCCCAGCAACTCGAAGGCTACGGGCTGAAGGTCCAAGAGGAGCAGTGCCGGGCCTGGCTCGCATACGCCCTGCGTAACGTGCCTCATATCGTCGTTGACCTCTATGTGGACGGGGGTGTCTCGGGCAAGCTTGCCAGCCGTGAAGACCTCGACCGCCTCACCGATGACGCTCTGGGCGGCCGTCTGGACTTGATCGTCTTCGGCAAGCTGGACCGCCTCGGACGCACGATGAAGAACATCCATCGTTGGGTCTACGACGTGACCGACACGGGTGTACGCGTGGCCACTGCCGACGGCCGAATCGACTCCGAAGACGACATGTTCGGCATTCAGCTCTCCCTGCTCGCATACCTGGCAGAGGTGGAGCATGCCTTGATCCTGGAGCGTACGTCGGGTGGGCGGATGCAGAAGGCTGCGGTTGGGGGCTGGCCCCTGGGTGAACCGCCCTTCGGCTACATGCTCGACGCGGACGGGAACCCTGCGCTCAACCCCGCAGAGGTCGAGCAGATCGAGACGTTCGCAGACTTCATGATCGACTCGCCCGAGCCCGTGACTCGGGAGGACGGCGCTCGTCACCTCAACGCCCTCGGGTACCGAACGCGCCGGGGTAAGGAATGGGAGGGCGGCAACCTCGTCGGCCGCGTTATGGCTGCCCTCAAGGGCTACGTGGATTTTGTCTTCGCCGGAGAGAACGAAGACGGCGAGGAGATCAGCACCACTTTCCGGATCGACCTCCCCAAGGCGCTTCCGGACGACCGAGCGGAGGAGCTGAGGGCCGCCCTCGCGCGCGGTGCCCGCGTCAAGGGCAAGCACAGCAAGTATCTGCTCTCGAACCGACTCTTTAGCGTCTGTGGTGCGCACCGTACGGGCGCGATGGTCCCGGAGGGCCGCTCGATCAACACGGCTGGCCGTTACTACCGATGCATGGCCAACCGCACGGACGGAGAGGTACCCGAGTCTCACGCGGACTGCTGGGAGATCCCCTGTGACGAGGTGGACGCCGCAGTCTGGGCTGAGGTCAAGAAGCTGATGTCCGACAAGGGCAAGCTGCGCAAGCTGGTCGAGGATTCCTTGGGGACCGTGCCCCAGCGTGCTGAGTCATACCGCCGACGGCTGGCGGAGCTGGACGACCAGATCGAGAAGAAGCGTGGCAGCCGCAAGCGCAAGATTGCCCTTCTTCTCGCCTCCATTGATGACCAAGACGACGATGGCGACGCCAAGCTTGTCGAAGAGATCAAGGCGGAGCTGAAGCAACAGGAAGCCGACCTTGTTGCCGAGCGTGAGCGCGTTGCGGAGTGGCTGTGCGAGGTTGAGGGCCAGGAAGGCCGTGCTCAGAACATGCTCGCCAAGATCGAGAAGGTCGACGGTCGCTTGGACGACTTCACCTTCCAGCAGAAGCAAGATGTGCTGGACCTACTCGACGTGCGCGTGCAGATCACTGGCAGGGGCGAGCCTCGCCACAAAGGGGTGACAGACCCGATCGCTGAGTGGCACCGAGAGACCGGCGTGACCATCCCCGTCGAGATCACCGACGAGCAGTGGCGGGAGATCGCGGGCATCGTCTCACCCAGCCGTCAGTGGAAGGACGTCCGGGGCGGTTTTGAAGCAATGCTGGACAAGATTCGTTCCGGGAAGAACTGGAAGGACTACGACCGCTCGGAGCAGATCGGCGGACGGGGCTGGGCCGCCCTGTATCGGCGTGCACAGCATTGGTGGGGCACCGGGGAGTACGAGGGTGCGCTAGAGGCTCTGGCGCCCTATGGGGGCACTGCCCCGCCGCCCCTCTATGTGCTGCCTCCCATGGAGGTGACGGGCACGGCTGATCCGGAGTACACCGCCGAACGGGCTGGTCGGGGCGGTAGTGACTCCGAGTGGAACCACGCGAAGATCGGGGCAGAAGTTTCCCGGAGATGATCATTTACGGCCTCATCCAGCCGATCATGTTCGTGGTCCTGTTCACCTACGTCTTCGGCGGATCCATGCAGATCGGCGGCAGCACCAGTGCCGTCCGGACCCTCGCGGTGCGCAAGTACCGCTCGGCGACGGCATAGCCGAAGCCCCCGGCGCCGGACGGGCGCCGGGGGCTTCGGCGGAGGACGGGTCGGCCGCCGCGCGGTCCGGGTCAGCCGCTGTAGGGCTCGGCCTTCAGGATCTTCACCGAGGCCGTCTTGCCGTTCGGGAGCTCGTACTCCGCGTCCTCGCCGACCTTGTGGCCGATCACGCCGGAGCCCAGCGGGGACTGCGGCGAGTACGTCTCGATGTCGGAGCTCGCGTACTCGCGTGAGGCGAGCAGGAAGGTCAGGGTGTCGTCCTCGTCACCGTCGAAGGCGATCGTCACGACCATGCCGGGGGCCACCGCACCGTCCGCCGACGCCGGGGCCTCGCCGACCTTGGCGTTCTCCAGGAGCTGGGTCAGCTGGCGCACTCGGAGCTCCTGCTTGCCCTGCTCCTCCTTGGCCGCGTGGTACCCGCCGTTCTCGCGCAGGTCGCCCTCCTCGCGCGCGGCCGCGATCTTGGCGGCGATCTCCGTGCGCGCAGGACCAGACAGGTACTCCAGCTCGGCCTTGAGCTGGTTGTACGCCTCCTGGGTCAGCCAGGTGACGTTCTCGCTGGTCTGGGTCACAGGTGCTCCTCGTAGGTACTGGGAATACAAAGCATCGCCCTACCCAGAAGGATGTTCCCTCACGGAAGGGCGAAACCACGAGCCTAACAATTCAATGGCCGAAGGGGGAGGACATAAGCCACCAGAATTGCATCGACGCAGGTCAGCGCCTACGCATTCCGGACGGATCCGGTCGGTGTCGACCAGCCTCGATCGGTTCCGGTCGGCCGGCTCAGTCGGCGTGGCAGCCGAGCAGCTCGGCCGTCGTTCCCAGGGAGGTCGTACGCAGTGTGACGACCTTGTCGATCCGGGTCGCGTCCCCGTCGAAGCGGAAGTCGGCCCGGCCCACCTCGGCGCCGTTCTCCGCCTGGGAGCGCAGCGTGCAGTAACCGGAGGCGCCGGCGTCCTTGCGGACCTCCAGATGGACCTTCACCGAGTCCTTCGACGCGTCGAAGCCGATCACCTCGGCGCTGATCTTGTTCTGGCCGACGTAGTGGTAGCCGAAGTACCCGACCAGCGCCAGCAGTGCCGCACCGAGCACCGCGCCGACGACCTTGAGCGTGCGGTCGGCGCGCGCGTCCGAGGAGCGGCCGTAGCGGCCCTCGGGCAGTCGCGTGCTCGGCGTACTCATGATCGTCCTCTCGGTCGGGGCGGGCCGGATGTCCCGAAAAGAAGTGTCCGGGCCGTACCCCGGAATTATCCGCCCTCCGATTCGGTCACTATAGAAGCCGCCCGCCCGGCACCCGACCGCCGCCCCTCGACGACGTCCCACCGGGACGGCATCTATCTGAATTGCCCGGTGCACACCGGGCGCCGACTTACGAGGATTGAGTCTTGACTGACCAGTTGCGACTGATGGCCGTCCACGCCCACCCCGACGACGAGTCGAGCAAGGGCGCGGCGACGATGGCGAAGTACGTGTCCGAGGGGGTGGACGTGCTGGTCGTGACCTGCACGGGCGGGGAGCGCGGCTCCATCCTCAATCCGAAGCTGCAGGGCGACGCGTACATCGAGGAGCACATCCACGAGGTGCGCAAGAAGGAGATGGACGAGGCGCGCGAGATCCTCGGCGTCGAGCAGGAGTGGCTCGGCTTCGTCGACTCCGGCCTGCCCGAGGGCGACCCGCTGCCGCCGCTGCCGGAGGGCTGCTTCGCCCTGGAGGACGTCGAGGTGGCGGCCGGTGAGCTGGTGAAGAAGATCCGCTCGTTCCGTCCCCAGGTGATCACCACCTACGACGAGAACGGCGGCTACCCGCACCCCGACCACATCATGACCCACAAGATCTCGATGGTGGCCTTCGAGGGCGCGGCGGACACCGAGAAGTACCCGGAGGCGGAGTTCGGCCCCGCGTTCCAGCCGCTGAAGCTCTACTACAACCAGGGCTTCAACCGTCCTCGTACCGAGGCGCTGCACCAGGCCATGATCGATCGCGGCCTGGAGTCACCGTACGGCGACTGGCTCAAGCGCTGGGACGAGTTCGGCATGAAGCAGCGCACGCTGACCACGTACGTCCCGTGCGGCGACTTCTTCGAGATCCGCGACAAGGCCCTGATCGCGCACGCCACCCAGATCGATCCCGACGGCGGCTGGTTCCGCGTCCCGATGGAGATCCAGAAGGAGGTCTGGCCGACCGAGGAGTACGAGCTGGCGAAGTCCCTCGTCGGTACCTCCCTCCCCGAGGACGACCTGTTTGCGGGCATCCGCGACAATGCCTGACATGAGCGCAAGCGCAAGCCTGGCAATGACACAGCTCGCCACCCTCGCCAAGGAGGTGGACAAGGACAAGGTCACCCCCGGCGTCCTCGGGTTCATCGTCTTCGCGGTGATGGCCGTGGCGGTGTGGGGCCTGATGAAGTCCATGAACCGTCACATGAGCAGGGTCGACTTCAAGGAGGCCCCCGAGGCGCAGGCCGACGCCGGTGACTCCCGGGGCGCCGCGGCGGCCGGCTCCTCGGCCGAGCCACGGCAGAGCTGACGGCGCACAGCGGCGGGCGGGCGGGCGGCACGGTGGCCGAGTGACCGCCGGGCCGCACCGCCACGCCCATGGCCTCCCGGGCATGGCGATCCGGCACCATGCCGAGCCGCCGTGCCCGCCGGCCGGCTTCCCGGTTCACGCCGCGCGCCGGCAGGAGCCGCTGCGCCTCCACGCCGTCGTCCGGCTTCGCGTCCCGTAGCGGACGGCCGGCGCCGGGCGGCATGCCGGTTCCTCCTGCGCCACCGCTGAGCCGGATTCCACGCCGCCCGATGCCGCGTACGGCAGCGGGGGGCACCGCAGGAGCCGGGCCCGGTCGCCGCCATGCCGGTCGCCGTACGACACGGACGGCCGGTGGCCCCGGTGGGGCAGGATGGACGTATGCCGAACCGACTGGCTCACGAAACGTCCCCGTACCTGCTCCAGCACGCCGACAACCCGGTCGACTGGTGGCCGTGGTCGGCCGAGGCCTTCGAGGAGGCGCGCAGGAGCGGTAAACCCGTTCTGCTCAGCGTCGGCTACAGCAGCTGTCACTGGTGTCACGTGATGGCCCACGAGTCCTTCGAGGACCAGGCGACCGCCGACTACCTCAACGCCCATTTCGTCAACGTCAAGGTCGACCGCGAGGAACGCCCCGACGTGGACGCCGTCTACATGGAGGCCGTCCAGGCGGCCACCGGCCAGGGCGGCTGGCCGATGACCGTGTTCCTCACGCCGGACGCCGAGCCGTTCTACTTCGGCACCTACTTCCCGCCGGCGCCCCGGCAGGGCATGCCGTCCTTCCGTCAGGTACTGGAGGGCGTGCACAGCGCCTGGGTGAACCGGCGGGACGAGGTCGCCGACGTGGCGGGGAAGATCGTGCGGGACCTCGCCGGGCGGGAGATCTCCTACGGCGGCACCGAGGCCCCCGGCGAGCAGGAGCTGGCCCAGGCGCTGCTCGGGCTCACCCGGGAGTACGACCCGCAGCGCGGCGGGTTCGGGGGCGCGCCCAAGTTCCCGCCGTCCATGGTGATCGAGTTCCTGCTGCGGCACCACGCGCGGACGGGCGCCGAGGGTGCGTTGCAGATGGCGCGGGACACCTGTGAGCGGATGGCCCGGGGCGGGATCTACGACCAGCTCGGCGGCGGGTTCGCGCGGTACTCCGTCGACCGGGACTGGGTCGTGCCGCACTTCGAGAAGATGCTGTACGACAACGCCCTGCTGTGCCGGGTGTACGCCCATCTGTGGCGGGCCACCGGATCCGGGCTGGCCCGGCGTGTCGCCCTGGAGACCGCGGACTTCATGGTGCGTGAACTGCGCACGGACGAGGGCGGGTTCGCGTCCGCGCTCGACGCCGACAGCGACGACGGGACCGGTGCGCACGTCGAGGGCGCCTACTACGTCTGGACCCCTCAGCAGCTGCGCGAGGTGCTCGGCGACGACGACGCCGAACTCGCCGCCCAGTATTTCGGCGTCACCGAGGAAGGCACCTTCGAGCACGGGTCCTCCGTCCTCCAGCTCCCGCAGCACGAGGGCGTGTTCGACGCCGAGAAGATCGCGTCCGTGAAGGAACGCCTCCTCGCGGCACGGGCCGACCGCCCCGCGCCGGGCCGAGACGACAAGATCGTCGCCGCCTGGAACGGCCTCGCGATCGCCGCCCTCGCCGAGACCGGCGCCTACTTCGACCGCCCCGATCTGGTGGACGCCGCGCTCGGTGCCGCCGACCTCCTCGTCCGGCTGCACCTCGACGACCAGGCCCGCCTCACGCGCACCAGCAAGGACGGCCGGGCCGGCGCCAACGCGGGGGTGCTGGAGGACTACGGCGATGTCGCCGAGGGCTTCCTCGCGCTGGCCTCCGTCACCGGTGAGGGCGTCTGGCTGGACTTCGCCGGGTTCCTGCTCGACCACGTGCTCGCCCGCTTCACCGACGAGGAGTCCGGCGCCCTGTACGACACCGCCGCCGACGCCGAGCAGCTGATCCGCCGCCCGCAGGACCCCACCGACAACGCCGCCCCCTCCGGCTGGAGCGCGGCGGCCGGCGCCCTGCTGAGCTACGCCGCGCAGACCGGCGCCGGGTCGCACCGTGCCGCGGCCGAGAAGGCGCTGGGTGTGGTCAAGGCCCTCGGTCCGCGCGTCCCCCGCTTCATCGGCTGGGGTCTGGCCGTGGCCGAGGCCGGCCTGGACGGGCCGCGCGAGGTCGCGATCGTGGGACCGAGTCTGGATGACAAGGCCACGAAGACCTTGCACCGTACGGCACTTCTGGCCACGGCCCCGGGGGCGGTCGTGGCCGTGGGAACTCCGGAGAGTGACGAGTTCCCGCTTCTTGTTGACCGGCCCCTGCAGCAGGGTCAACCCGCCGCTTACGTCTGCCGTAACTTCACCTGCGATGCCCCGACCACCGAGCCGGACCGGTTGCGAACCGCGCTGAGCAGCTGAAACGGCATGTCCATGCGGCAGTTACGCAAGCTGTGTTCGAATTGTTCACTCTCGGGGACCGTTGTGATGAAACGCGCTCTTCACTGAAACGGCCTGCGGGCTTCACAGATCCCCCCTAATCTCTGCACAGTGCCGTGACGGGCGTAACTCACCGTTGCGACAGGGGGCATTGAGGATCTGGGGGGATCTGATTGTTGACATCTGTCTTCATAGCCGTTGTCTCGCTGGCCTTGTTCTGGATGGCGGCCTTCACCTTGTGGTGGCAGATGCACGCGTGGCGCACGCCCGAGGTGCTCGCCTCCACCCGGTTCAGCAGACCGGACGGCGGCGAGCACGTGTCGTTCTCGCTGCTGTTGCCGGCCCGGCACGAGCAGGCCGTGCTGGACCACACCATCCAGCGGTTGCTGGAGTCGACGCACACCGATTTCGAGATCATCGTGATCGTCGGGCACGACGACCCGGAGACGGCGGAGGTGGCCGAGAGGGCCGCGGCACGTGACCCGCGCGTCCGGGTCGTCGTCGACACCCACGAGAAGAAGAACAAGCCGAAGGCCATGAACACGGCGCTGCCGCACTGCCGCGGCGACGTCGTCGGGGTCTTCGACGCCGAGGACCAGGTCCACCCGGAGCTCCTCGCGCACGTGGACCACGCGTTCCGGACCACGGGAGCCGATGTGGTCCAAGGGGGCGTCCAGCTCATCAACTTCCACTCCAGCTGGTACAGCCTGCGCAACTGCCTGGAGTACTTCTTCTGGTTCCGGTCGCGACTGCACCTGCACGCGCAGAAGGGGTTCATCCCGCTCGGGGGCAACACCGTCTTCGTACGCACCGACGTGCTGCGGGAAGCCGACGGCTGGGACCCCGACTGCCTCGCCGAGGACTGCGATCTGGGCGTGCGCCTGTCCAGTGTCGGCAAGAAGGTCGTCGTCGCCTACGACTCCGACATGGTCACCAAGGAGGAGACGCCCGGCAGCCTCATGTCGCTGCTCAAGCAGCGCACCCGCTGGAACCAGGGCTTCCTCCAGGTGTACCGGAAGAAGGACTGGCGGCAACTGCCCACCTTCGGGCAGCGGTTGCTCGCCCGGTACACGCTCATGACGCCGTTCATGCAGGCCTTCACCGGGCTCGTCATCCCGCTCAACATCGCGATCGCCGTCTTCTTCGACGTGCCGGTGAGCGTCGCGTTCATCACCTTCCTGCCGGCCGTCACCGCGCTCGTCACCTTCGTCTTCGAGATCGTCGGACTGCACGACTTCGGCAAGCAGTACGGGCTGCGCGTCCGTTTCGTCCACTACCTGAAGCTCGTCGTGGGCGGCCCCTTCTACCAGGTGCTCCTAGCGGGGGCCGCCGTCCGCGCCGTATGGCGTGAGCAGCGCGGCCAGAACGACTGGGAGCTGACCACGCACGTCGGCGCGCATCTCTCCGACGCCGAAGCGACCCGAGACCTCCGAGAGGACGTCCCTGCGTGACCTCCACCCTTCCCGCGGTGACCACTGCGAAGGTCCCCGCGCAGAGACAACCTGTCCATGAAGCATGTTCGACCAGTCGAACGGAGCCGCCGAAGCGTCTCCGGTCCTCCCGTCCCGACCTGATCCTGTGCGGCGTACTCCTCGTCGCGATCCTGGTCGTGCAGGGCTGGAACATCGCCGACTACCCGACTCTCAGCGACGACGAGGGCACCTACCTCGCCCAGGCCTGGGCGGTCCAGGAGGGCCGGGGCCTCGCCCACTACACCTACTGGTACGACCACCCGCCCCTCGGCTGGATCCAGATAGCCCTGCTGACCTGGATACCCGCCGCGCTCAGCCCCGAGTCGATGACCGTCGGCACCATGCGCGCCGCGATGCTCGTCATCAGCGCGGTCAGCGCGGTCCTGGTCTACGTGCTCGGGCGACGGCTGTCCCTGCCGCGCTGGGCGGCCGGGCTCGGCATGGTCCTGTTCGGCCTGTCGCCGCTGTCGGTCGTCCTCCAGCGGGAGATCTTCCTCGACAACCTCGCGGTGATGTGGACGCTGCTCGCGTTCGCCCTCGCCGCCTCGCCGAGCCGGCACCTCTGGCACCACTTCGGCGCCGGGATCGCGGCCGCGACGGCCGTACTGACCAAGGAGACGATGCTCTTCGTCCTCCCGGCGGTCCTCATCACCATGTGGCGGCACAGCCACCGTGACACCCGCAAGTTCGCCGTGACCGGAGCCGTCACCGCCTGCGCGCTGATCGGCCTCTCCTACCCCCTGTTCGCCCTGCTGAAGGGCGAACTGTTCCCGGGCGGCGGCCACGTCTCGCTCTGGGACGGCATCAAGTACCAGATGACCAGGCCCGGTTCCGGTTTCATCCTGGACCAGGGGTCCGGCTCCCACGGCGTGCTCCGGTCGTGGCTCTACTACGACCGTGTCCTCATCCTCGGCGGGCTCGCCGGTGGCCTGCTGCTCCTGGTCACCTGGCGCTGGTCGGTCACCGCCCGCGCGCTGGCCGGACCTTCGTGCGCGGTGGTGATCCTCGCCCTGGTGGCCATGCGCCCCAGCGGCTACCTGCCCGCGATGTACGTCATCCAGGCACTGCCCTTCCTCGCTCTCGTCCTCGCCGGAGGAACGGCCTCCGTCGCCCACGCCGTACTGCGCAGGGGGCGGTCCGAGGCCGAGAAGCGGTACGTGACCGGCGGACGGTACGCCCTCGCGGCCGTCCTCGCGCTCGCCGCCGGCGCCTACGTCGTGCCGCGCTGGTACGACGGCGACCGCACCGCCGTCACCGCCGACGCCAACGCGCCCTACCAGGCCGCCTCCCAGTGGCTCTCCACCGAGGTGGAGGACCCGAAGAACACCCGGGTGCTCGTCGACGACGCGCTGTGGCTGGATCTGGTGCACGCGGGCTACGAGCCCGGCCGCGGCGTCATCTGGTTCTACAAGGCCGACCTCGACCCGGCCGTGACGAAGACGATGCCGCGCGGCTGGAAGGACCTCGACTACGTGGTGGCCTCGCCGACGGTACGGCGCGACGCGGTCGACCTGCCCAACGTGCGGGCGGCCATCGAGCACTCGAAGGCCGTCGCCGTGTTCGGCACCGGCGAGGACCGGATCGAGATCCGGCGGATCCAGACAGCCTCGGGAGGGGTTCGATGAGCCAGGAGTCCACCGTCCCCGAGGAACTGGGCGATCCGGCCGTACAGGCGGCCGAGATCCCCGAACCGGGCGCGGTCACCATCGTCGTACCGACCTTCAACGAGTCGGCGAACGTACGGCAGCTGCTGCACCAGATCACCGAGTCGGTGCCGTCCCGGCTGCCCTGCGAGGTCGTCTTCGTGGACGACTCCACCGACGACACCCCGCAGGTCATCAAGGAGGCCGCGCAGGACTGCCCGTTCCCGGTCACCGTCATCCACCGGGACGAACCGGTCGGCGGACTCGGCGGCGCGGTCGTCGAGGGGATGAAGGCCGCCGGGTCGGACTGGATCGTCGTGATGGACGGCGACTGCCAGCATCCGCCGTCCCTGGTCCCGGAGCTGGTCGCCACGGGTGAGCGGGCGAACGCCGGGCTCGTCGTCGCCTCCCGGTACATCAAGGGCGGCAGCCGGGCCGGGCTCGCGGACAGCTACCGGGTGGCCGTGTCACGGGCGGCGACCTGGCTGACCAAGGCCCTCTTCCCGCGCCGGCTGCACGGCATCAGCGACCCCATGAGCGGCTTCTTCGCCATCCGGCGCAGTGACATCACCGCGGCGGCGCTCAAGCCGCTCGGCTACAAGATCCTGCTGGAGCTGGCGGTACGCAGCCGCCCGCGGACGGTCACCGAGGTGCCGTTCGTGTTCCAGGAGCGGTTCGCGGGGGAGTCCAAGTCCACGGCGGCCGAGGGCCGGCGCTTCCTGCGGCACCTCGCCGGGCTGCGCACGGCCGACCCGCTGGCCCGCATGGTGGTGTTCGGACTGATCGGGCTCACCGGCTTCGTGCCCAACCTGACCGCGCTGTGGGCGATGACCCAGGCGGGGCTGCACTACCTCCCCGCCGAGATCATCGCCAACCAGTTCGGCGTGGCCTGGAACTTCCTGCTCATCGAGAAGCTGCTGTTCCGCGACCGCCGCCGGCACCGGCACTGGGCCGACCGCACCGCCCGGTTCGCGCTGCTCGCCAACGCCGACCTGGTGCTGCGCATCCCGCTGATCGCACTGCTCGTGGGGCAGTTCGGGCTGGCCGTGCTCCCGGCCACCGCGCTGGCCCTGGTCATCACCTTCGTCCTGCGCTTCGTCGGTACCGAGGCGCTGGTCTATCTGCCGCGCAGGAGCCGCACAGCAAGGAGTACTGCATGAGATACAGAACCAGAACGGCCCTGCTGGCCGTGATGGGACTCACCGGTGGTCTGCTCCTCACCGCGCCCCCGCCCGCCTCCGCCGCCAACCTCATCAAGAACCCCGGCTTCGAGACCGCCGGCAGCGACGACATGCCCTACTGCTGGAAGAAGTCCGGCTGGGGCGACAACGACTTCACCTTCGAGACGGTGGCCGACGCGCACTCGGGAAGCAAGGCCATGAAGGTCACGCTGACCCGGCGCGTCGACGGCGACCGCAAGGCGCTGATCACCGAGTCCGCCGCGTGCGCGCCCGTCGTCACGCCGGGCAAGCAGTACGACCTGGGGCTCTGGTACAAGTCGACCACCCCGGACACCTCGGTCACCCTGTTCCGGCACGATCCGGTGGCGGGCTGGCAGTACTGGACCGACCTGAAGACGCTTCAGATGGCGGCCGGTTGGACCGAGGCCACGGTCCGCACACCCGAGGTGCCCGTCGGCACCGACCGGATCGCCTGGGGCGTCTCCGTGTACGGCACCGGCTCCGTCACCACCGACGACTACACGATGGACCAGGTCGCCGACCCGGTGCCCGACCCGGTGTGCACCGGCACCGCCGAGGAGTGCGCGAACGGCCGCTGGGACGTGCTGCCCACGAAGAACCCGGTCCGCTCCATGCACTCCGTCGTCCTCAACAACGGCAAGGTGCTGCTGATCGCCGGCTCCGGCAACAGCGAGGAGATGTTCAAGGCGGGCACGTTCACCAGCGCGGTCTACGACCCGGAGAAGGGCACGTACAAGCAGATCCCCACGCCCAAGGACATGTTCTGCGCCGGGCACGTCCAGCTGGACGACGGGCGGGTGCTCGTGATGAGCGGCAACAAGGGCTACCCGTCGGCGGACGGCAAGGTCGGCTACCAGGGCTACAAGGACTCGTACCTCTTCGACCCGGTCACCGAGACGTACAGCAGGACCAACGACATGAACGACGGCCACTGGTACCCGTCGGCCACGATCCTCGGCAACGGTGACGTGATCTCCTTCGGCGGTCTGAAGGAGGACTCGACCGGATCGGTCACCGCCGAGCGTTGGTCGGACGCCGAGCAGAAGTGGCTCGAACTCTGGAAGGTCAACCAGACCTGGTCCTACTGGGGTCTGTACCCGTCGATGATCCTGATGCAGGACGGCCGCCTGTTCTACTCGGGCAGCCATGTCTTCGGGAACAACATCCCGGGCACGGGCTCGGCGATCTACGACTACGACGCCAACACCGTCACCCAGGTCCCCGGCCTGCGGAACAAGGACCAGCGCGACCAGTCCGCGAGCGTGCTGCTGCCCCCGGCCCAGGACCAGAAGGTCCTCACCATCGGCGGCGGCAACATCGACTCCAACCCGGACGCGAACCGCCTGACCGACGTCATCGACCTCAAGCAGCCCGACCCGTCCTACGTCGCCGGCCCGCCGCTCCCGCAGGGCACCGTCGACCTCGGTGCCGGAAAGGTCCCCCAGACGGGTGACCAGGGCAAGATGTACGTCTCCGCCGTCCTGCTGCCTGACGGCAAGGTCCTGGAGACGGGTGGCGCGCTGCACAACCGGGCCGACCCGGTGTACGAGTCGTCGCTCTACGACCCGGCGACCAACACCTTCGACCCGGTGGCCCCGGACCCGGAGGAGCGCGGCTACCACTCCTCGGCGTTCCTGCTGCCGGACGGCCGGGTGATGACGACCGGCGACAACCCGGGCAACGGCACCTGGAACCATGACGTGTCGGTCTACACCCCGCCCTATCTCCTCAAGGGCGAGCGCCCGAAGATCACGTCGGTCATCGACACCGAGTGGACCTACGGCGACACTCAGCGGATCACCGTCGACCGGCCCATCGCCAAGGCCGAGCTGATCCGCCCGGCCGCCGTCACCCACTCCTCCGACCCGAACCAGCGCTTCGTCGACCTGCCGTTGTCGGTGGACGGCAACAACGTCGACCTGAACGTGACGAGCAACCCCAACCTGGCCCCGCCCGGCTGGTACATGCTCTTCGCGGTCGACGCCAACGGGGTGCCGTCGGTGGCCGAGTGGGTGCACCTGGGGGGTCCGCAGGCCCTGAGCGCCGAGGACGCCTCGGCCCACGTCCACGACTTCGCGGGTGATCTCCGGGGCAAGGTCACGGGCCCGGGCAAGAAGCGCGGCTCGCAGAAGGTCAGCCCGACCGTCTCCGGTTGCGACCGGCACTACGGCTCCGCCAACGTCTGCGTGCCGACCGACTTCCCGCCGACGGTGAAGGCGACGGCGAAGTCCCGCTGCGACTGGCTGAAGAAGAACGACTACGGCCGTCTGAAGGTCAACGGCAAGGATGACCCGCTGCGGTTGGACGGCAACCGGGACGGGACCGCCTGCGGGAAGGGTGATGTGAGCAGGCGTTAGCTCAGCTCGCGTAGTCGGCGAGGGCGCGCTCCACGATGGCCACCAGCTGCTCGTGGTGCGCGCCCTTCCAGTACGCGCGCCTGCACTCGGTGCACTGGGCGAAGACGTCATACGACCGCTGCGTGCCGCCCTCCAGCCGGTCGGCCACCTCCTCCTTGGTGGCCTCCTTCAGCAGGCCGTTGCAGGCGCTGCACCGGGTCCAGGGCCGCAGTTCGGGCCGGAACCGGGCGAGCACGTCGCGGAGCTGGTCCTCGGGGCGGGTGCTGTAGACGTAGGCGCCGGCCCACAGTTCACGGCGGCGCAGCAGGCCCCGGTCGCGGCTGAGCATCACCCGCTTCTCGGCGGCCGAGCGGGAGGCGAGGGCCGGGTCGCCGATGTCCGTCGACTCGTAGGCGGTGTCCACGCCGAGCAGGCGCAGGCGGCGGGCGAGGGTGCCGAGATGGACGTCGAGCAGGAAGCGCAGGGGCGCGCCGGGCACCCGCTGGGGGCGTTCGACGGGCCGTACCACCACGGATTCGCCGGCCGCCGGGACGTGGGACACCGGCACCGGGGCACCGTCCACGACCAGGGTGCCGACCTCGGTCAGCGGGACGCCGACGGACTCGACGACATGGCCGAGGGTGGAGACGCCGTCGGTGGCGAGCCGGGTGGCGCCCGAGCGCCTGGCCTCGGGGACGAACAGGTGCAGCTCGGGGGCGAACTCGACGTGGATCTCGGGACCGTTCACCCGGCCAGCATGTCACGGCAGCGGGCTCGTACCTCAGGTGTTTTTCGCAGGGAGGCCGTGCTCGACCACGTCCAGGGCACGGTCGAGGAGGTCGTGCAGATCGTCCTCGAAGCCGTTCTCGGCCCAGTACAGGGAGATCTCCGTCAGGCCGCCGATGAGGGACATCGTGTAGACCCTCGCCTCCAGGCTGTCCCGCGCCGCACCGGTGCGCTCGGCGACGGCCTCGGCGAGCATCCGGCCGGTGACCGACATGCTCTCCCGCATCCGTGAACGCACCGCGGGTACCTCGGCCAGCAGCCGCGACCGCAGTCGGACGATTTCGGGTTCCTCCGACAACGCGGCGCTGATCGCCAGTTTCATGACGTACCGCAAGGACTCCGGCCACGGCTCCTCGGCCGGCCGTTTGCGCAGTTCCGCCAGCAGGACCGGGTCGAGCTCGTCCGTCAGGACGATGTCCTCCTTGGTGGGGAAGTAGCGGAAGACGGTGCTCGGCGAGACCTCGGCGCGCTCCGCGATCTGCTCGACGGTGGTGGCCTCGTACCCCTGCTCCCCGACCAGGGCGTAGGTCGCGTCCCGGATGACGATCCGCGTCTTGGTCTTCTTGCGTTCCCGCAGGCCCGGACGGCGCGTGGCTTCCGGAACAGGGGTATGTGCCGTGGTCATGCCCCTCATTGTCGGCCATGGGCCTTACGGGGGACCAAGGCCGCGGCGCCGGACCCTTGCCGGTCGGCGGGCCGCCGGTTCGGCAGCAGCGCTGCCGTGAGGGCCGCCGTCACCAGGGCGGCGATGCCGCATACGACGAGGACCGCGGCGATGCCGTCCACGTGGGCGGCGTCGGCGGAACGCGCGAGGGCGGGCAGGTCGAACCGCTCGGCGACCGCGTGGGCGCCGCTGAGCGAGTCACGTGCGGCTCCGCGGCGGCCGCCGGGAGGCCGGCGGTGTCGAGCCGATCCCGGTAGGACTCGCGACCAGGCTGCCCAGCAGCGCGATGCCGAGGGCCCGCCCACCTGGTCTGCTCCTGATGCGCCGGGAGGGCATGGAAAAGGGCCACGGCTCGTAGGCGGTGGCCCTTGCGAAACCCAGGAGCGCTATCCGTGCTGGTACGCCACCAGCGAGATCCCGACGTAGTGCGTGATGAACGCCGCCAGCGTGAGGGAGTGGAACACCTCGTGGAAGCCGAACCAGCGCGGTGACGGGTTCGGGCGCTTGATGCCGTAGATCACGCCGCCCGCGCTGTAGAGCAGGCCGCCGACGATCACCAGGACCAGGACGGCGATGCCGCCGGTGCGCATGAAGTCCGGCAGGAAGAACACGGCCGCCCAGCCCATCGCGATGTAGCAGGGCGTGTAGAGCCAGCGCGGGGCGCCCACCCAGAAGACGCGGAAGACGATGCCCGCCGCGGCGGCGCCCCAGATGCCCCACAGCAGCCACTGCCCCTTGGCTCCCGGCAGAAGCAGCATCGTCAGCGGGGTGTAGGTGCCGGCGATGATCAGGAAGATGTTGGCGTGGTCGAGCCGGCGCAGGATGCCGTCCATGCGCGGGCTCCAGTCGCCCCGGTGGTACAGCGCGCTCACGCCGAACAGCAGGCAGGCCGTGAGGACGTAGATCCCACAGGCGATGCGGCCCCGGGTCGAGTCGGCGAGGGCGGTCAGGACCAGGCCCGCGACGAGAACGGCCGGAAACATACCCAGGTGCAGCCAGCCGCGGAGCTTGGGCTTGATCGGGTCGGTGATGTGCTGGGCGACCTGTTGCTTGATCTGGTGCGGCAGGGAGGGCGCGTCGGAATCGCGGCCGGCGGCCGGCGTGTCCGAGGGCGCGTCGGGGGCGGGCGCAGTCATGCGGGAAATCGTACCTACGCGGCCGTAAGTCTCGTATCACCGCGTCCAGATGGGCGCTCGGAAGTGGCCTTCGTCTCATGGGGTGCCCGGCATGGGCGCACTCGGGGTGAATCCTCGGTGACCCAGCGAAAACATCGGATGGAGTGGCGATCCTCACGCCGCTCACCTGTGACGCCCTCTGGACATATGGGCGGAGGCGTCGGATGATCAAATGAGTGCGGTCGGCACCGGATGAGCGCGGAAGATCGACTCAGTGCAGCATCCGGGTCGCGGCCCCCACGGGGCATACAAGGGCATATTCAGGACAAGAATCCCTCATTTAGGAGCAACCGTGGCGCGCGACATCGCGGCTCCCCCCGTCGTCCCCACCAATCACCGGGCGCTCGTCTCATGGGTGAACGAGATCGCCGAACTGACGCAGCCGGACAGCGTGGTCTGGTGTGACGGCTCCGAGGCCGAGTACGAGCGTCTGTGCGAGGAGCTCGTCGCGAAGGGCACCTTCAAGAAGCTCGACCCGATCAAGCGCCCCAACTCGTACTACGCCGCCTCCGACCCGACCGACGTCGCGCGCGTCGAGGACCGGACCTTCATCTGCTCCGAGAAGGAGGAGGACGCGGGCCCCACCAACCACTGGAAGGCCCCGGCGGAGATGCGGGAGATCTTCCAGGGGGAGAAGGGCCTCTTCCGCGGCTCCATGCGCGGCCGCACCATGTACGTCGTGCCCTTCTGCATGGGCCCGCTCGGCTCGCCGCTGTCCGCGATCGGCGTCGAGATCACCGATTCGGCGTACGTCGCCGTCTCCATGCGCACCATGACCCGCATGGGCCGGTCCGTCCTCGACGAGCTCGGCTCCGAGGGCTTCTTCGTCAAGGCCGTGCACACGCTGGGCGCCCCCCTGGAGGAGGGCCAGGAGGACGTCCCCTGGCCCTGCAACCAGACCAAGTACATCTCCCACTTCCCGGAGACCCGCGAGATCTGGTCCTACGGTTCCGGCTACGGCGGCAACGCCCTGCTCGGCAAGAAGTGCTACGCCCTGCGCATCGCCTCCGTCATGGCCCGCGACGAGGGCTGGCTCGCCGAGCACATGCTCATCCTCAAGCTGACCCCGCCGCAGGGCGAGTCCAAGTACGTGGCGGCGGCCTTCCCCTCCGCCTGCGGCAAGACCAACCTCGCGATGCTGGAGCCCACCATCTCCGGCTGGACGGTCGAGACCATCGGCGACGACATCGCCTGGATGCGCTTCGGCGAGGACGGCCGTCTGTACGCCATCAACCCCGAGGCCGGCTTCTTCGGCGTCGCGCCCGGAACGGGTGAGCACACCAACGCCAACGCGATGAAGACGCTGTGGGGCAACTCGGTCTTCACCAACGTGGCGCTCACCGACGACAACGACATCTGGTGGGAGGGCATGACGGAGGAGACCCCGGCCCACCTCACCGACTGGAAGGGCAACGACTGGACGCCCGGCAGCGAGACCCCGGCCGCCCACCCCAACGCCCGCTTCACCGTCCCCGCGTCCCAGTGCCCGATCATCGCGCCCGAGTGGGAGGACCCCAAGGGCGTGCCGATCTCGGCGATCCTGTTCGGCGGGCGCCGCGCCACCGCCGTACCGCTGGTGACGGAGTCCTTCGACTGGAACCACGGTGTGTTCCTGGGCGCGAACGTGGCGAGCGAGAAGACCGCCGCCGCCGAGGGCAAGGTCGGTGAGCTGCGCCGCGACCCGTTCGCGATGCTGCCCTTCTGCGGCTACAACATGGGCGACTACATGGCCCACTGGGTCGACGTGGCCAAGGACAAGGACCAGTCCAAGCTGCCGAAGATCTACTACGTCAACTGGTTCCGCAAGAACGACGAGGGCAAGTTCGTCTGGCCCGGCTTCGGTGAGAACAGCCGCGTGCTGAAGTGGATCGTCGAGCGCCTCGACGGCAAGGCCGAGGGCGTCGAGACCCCGATCGGCATCCTGCCGACCAAGGACGCCCTCGACACGAACGGCCTCGAACTGTCCGACTCCGACCTGGACTTCCTCCTCACCGTCGACAAGGAGGTCTGGCGCGAGGAGGCCGCGCTCGTCCCCGAGCACCTCAACACCTTCGGCGACCACACGCCCAAGGAGCTGTGGGACGAGTACCGCGCCCTGGTGCAGCGCCTGGGCTGATCCAGCCCTCCCTCACGCCGCGGCCGGCTCCGAGTCTGCCCTGACCAGCGAGATCGTCACGGTCGGCCGCGGTGACCGCACCACAGACCGGCGAAGTTCCGTACAACGGCGTGCGGGGCTCCGGGCCTGTCGTCGCATGTCCCCGTCCGCCCCGACGGGGAGCGGCGCGACGACAGGCCCTCGCCTGTATTCGTTCTCCTGTTCGGCCGCGCCGCCTTGAGCGCGGCCTCCCCACCGCTGTTACATGGCCTCCACGAGAGCGTCACTGATCCCAGTGAGCGTTCGATTCAGCCTGTGGGGGGCACAGTTGAATACAGCGCACCGTCCCAGACGTCTCGCGGCCACGCTGCTCGCCGCCGCACTCGCCGGGACCGGCCTGACCGTCGCCGCCGCGCCCGCGGCCCACGCGGCGGCCTCCGAAGCCGTGGCCAAGCTGCCGATCACCTCGTACTCGGCGCTGGCGGTGGACTCCGCGCACCAGCGGGTCTACGTCGCCGACAGCAACATGGGCAGCTACGACAACCCCGGTCTGATCGCCGTCTACAACTTCCAGGGCGAGCGGATCACCACGATCAGCACCACCCAGCACATCTCCGGCCTGGCGCTGAACGCCGACGGCTCCACGCTCTACGTCGGCGGACGCGAGGTGCTCTGGCGCTACGACACCAGCACCTACACCTCCAACGGCCTGTACGTCTCCACCGACACCTGCGGCCGCAGCCTCGCCTTCTCCGGCGGCACGGCGTACTACACGACGCCCTACTCGTACTACACGTCGCAGTGCGACACGACGCTGACCCACCTGGACGCCTACGCGCCCGCCACCAACACCGTGGCGCGCACCAACTGGCAGGACAACGGCAAGCTGCAGCTGGAGGCCGGTCCCGGCGACCGGATGCTGATGGGTCAGCCGCTCAACTCGTCCGCCGCCGACCCGTTCCTTACGGTGTACGACACCGGGGGCGGCAGCCTCGTCCGCGACGCGGCCCGCCGCTTCGCCGACGCCGACGGCAAGGGCGCCCTGAACCTGAAGGACATGGCGTTCTCCGCCGACGGCAGCAAGATCGCCGTGGCCGACGCGTCGGCCGGGACGCGGCTGCTGAACACCGGCGACCTGTCCGACGCGGCGGACGGCTACCAGGCGCTGCCCGCCGGCGCCGCCGCCAGCGCGGTCGCCTTCGGCGGTGACGGCAAGTACATCGCGCGGGGCGCCTCGGCCGACGGCTCGACGCCGGACCTGCTGGTGCAGCCCGCCGACCCCACCGACTCCACGGCGCCGCTGGAGTTCGCCTTCGAGGGCAGCCTCGACGGCGACCGGGTCGCGCCGCGTGGCCTGGAGTGGTCGGCGGACGGCTCCCGGCTGTTCGCGGTGACCACCAACGCGGCCGGCAACCAGTACTGGCTGCACATCATCCAGCCGCCGGCGGTCCAGTACGACACCCGCTTCGCCGGCGGCCTCACCCACAGCCCCGCCCAGGCGGTCGCCGGTGAGCCGCTGGCCGTGCGGGGCAAGCTGGAGCAGGACGGGCCGGCGCCCGCCGAACCCCTGAAGGTCCGGGCCACCCGCACCGACGCGAGCGGCACGCGTGAGCTCGGCACCTTCACCGTCAAGGACGACGGCACCTTCACCGTCCTCGACGAGCCCGACCGGGTCGGCGACGCCACGTACACGGCCTCCTACCTCGGCGACCTGACCCACCGCCCCGCCGAGGACGTCACCGCGACCGTCTCCGTGGGCAAGGCGCCCACCTCGATCGTCCTCACCGCGCCCGAGGAGGGCTCGCTGCGGACGGGCGTGGAGATCGGCGGCTCGTTCACGGCTCAGGGCAGGGCGTTGCCCGAGCGAGCGGTACTCAAGGTGACCCGGACGGACCGCCTCGGCACGGGCACCCTGTCATCGGTGACGGTGGCCGCCGACGGCACCTTCACGATCAACGACCTGCCCCGCTCCCGGGGCAACACGACGTACACGGTGGCCTGGCCGGGTGACGATGCGCACCAGGCGTCCACGGCCACGGCGACGGTCTACGTCAGGCGCTGAGCGGGGGAGAAAGGGGCCGCAGCGGGCCCGACGAGGGCCAAGGAGCGCCACGGCCCGCCGGGTGCGGTGCTGTGGCGCCCGGTCCGCGCGTCGCTGCGGGTGCACGCGGACCGGGGCCGTCCAGGGGGTGTCAGCCGACGCCGGTCAGTTCCTGCGGCTCGGCCTGCGCGGCGGCGTGCGCGTCCATGCGCTCGGCGGCGAGGATCGCCACGGCCGTGTCCGCACGCGACGCCGCGACCACCAGCGCCCGCCCCGCGAGGGTGTGCGCCCGGTGGTGCAGCGCCGCGAGCTTCGGCTCACCGCCGGAGGCCGCCGCGCGGGCCGGCGCCCGCCCGCCCCGAAGCCGTGCCACCTGGGCGGCGAGCCGCTCGGCCGCGGTGTCCAGGTCCTCGGAGGGGGCCGCCGCACGCAGCTCGTCCGTGACGGCCAGCAGTGCCGCGAGATGACCTGCGAGCTGGATGTCCAGCTCTTCCTCACGCGAGCGGTGGGGGAAGTCGGAGGGGGTGTCGGCCATCGTGCTGTGGACCGACTTGGTGCGGATCGGTTCGTACATGGGATGGCCTCCTGTGCTCTGACAGGAAGCCATCCTAGCTTAGATCTCGTCTAAAGTTGAGTCGCTTGCAAGGCGGGGTCGCCCGCCTACGCGGTGTCACGGCTGGCTGTAGCCGTCGAGGAACCGCCCGATCCGCCCGACCGCGTCCCGCAGGTCCGTGACCGTCGGCAGCGTCACGACGCGGAAGTGGTCCGGCGCGGTCCAGTTGAACCCGGTGCCCTGGACGACCATGATCTTCTCGCGCCGCAGCAGGTCCAGGACCAGCTGCCGGTCGTCCTTGATCTTGAAGACCTTGGGGTCGAGGCGCGGGAACAGATACAGCGCCCCCTTCGGCCGTACGCAGCTCACGCCCGGGATCTGGGTCAGCAGATCGTACGCGGTGTCCATCTGCTCCTTCAGCCGCCCGCCGGGCAGCACCAGGTCGTTGATGGACTGCCGTCCGCTCAGCGCGGCCACGACACCGTGCTGACCGGGCATGTTCGCGCACAGCCGCATGTTCGCGAGGATGGTGAGGCCCTCGATGTAGGAGTCGGCATGGGCGCGGGGGCCCGAGATCGACATCCAGCCCACCCGGTACCCGGCGACCCGGTAGGCCTTGGACATGCCGTTGAAGGTGAGGGTGAGCAGGTCGGGCGCGATGGCGGCGGTCGGGGTGTGCGTGGCGCCGTCGTACAGGATCTTGTCGTAGATCTCGTCCGAGCAGACGAGGAGGTTGTGGCGCCGGGCGATGTCCGTCAGCCCCCGCAGCATGGCGTCGTCGTACACGGCCCCCGTCGGGTTGTTGGGGTTGATGATGACGATGGCCTTGGTGCGGTCGGTGACCTTGCGCTCGATGTCGGCGAGGTCGGGCATCCACTCGGACTGCTCGTCGCACCGGTAGTGCACGGCGGTGCCGCCGGACAGGGACACCGCGGCGGTCCAGAGCGGGTAGTCGGGGGCGGGTACCAGCACCTCGTCCCCGTCGTCGAGCAGGGCCTGCATCGCCATGACGATCAGCTCGGAGACGCCGTTGCCGATGAAGACGTGCTCGACGTCGGTCTCGATGCCGAGGGTCTGGTTGTGCATGACGACGGCCCGGCGCGCGGCCAGCAGGCCCTTCGCGTCGCCGTACCCGTGGGCCGACGACACGTTGCGCAGGACGTCCTCCAGGATCTCGGGCGGACACTCGAACCCGAACGCGGCCGGATTGCCGGTGTTCAGCTTGAGGATCCGATGCCCCGCCGACTCGAGCCGCATCGCCTCCTCGAGCACCGGGCCCCGGATCTCGTAACAGACGTTGGCGAGCTTGGTCGACTGGATCACCTGCATGCCAGGAGCTTACGGCCGTGTAACGTCCGGCGGGTCGTGTTTTCCGCCACGTGAGACGCGGAGTTTGCAGTGTTATCGACGGTAGCTGTCCCGCACGCCACTCCCGTCTCTACAATTCGCGGTCATGTCCAGGCCACCTGAGTACGAGAACGGGACGCCCGCCGCCGACGCCGCGAACGGTGCGGCAGATGGGTACGGCCTGCATGGTTCGGACCCGGAGCGCGACGTTCCTCAGGTACCCCCGAACGTGTACCACCCCCAGCCCGAGGCGCCCCCCGCCTACGACGCCTACGCGGACCCGGCGGCCGCGCACGGCTGGCAGAACGCGTACGACGAGACGACGAAGCTGCCGCAGGTGGTGGACGCGGGCCCTGGGGCGGACGACGGCACGGCCTTCACGAGGGCCGACTCCGACCGGGAGGGCTCGTCCGGCGGCTACGACTACAGGTACAGCGGCCCCGATGACGACTACGGCTTCGGCGAGGAGAGCGGCCGCAGATCCGGCGGCCGGCGGGCCGGCGGCGCGGGCCGGGGCTCGCGGCGCAAGCCCGTGGCCCGAGGGCCACGCCGCGTGGCGATGGCCGCAGGGGCCGTGGGGGCGGTCTCGGTGGCGGCGCTGATAGCCGGCTTCGCCATGTCCGGGTCCTCCTCCGGTGGTGGCGCGCAGACCAAGGACGACCGGACGAGCCCGACGGTCGAGGACCCCGCGGCGCCGGCGGCACCGGCCAGGTCTTCGGACCCGTCCGCCGGCACCCGCCCGTCCGACGGCGGCGAGTCGTCGCGAGGCGCCTCCCCGAGCCCCTCGTCCTCAGGCCCCTCCGGGGCCGCGTCGGACGACGCCGACTCCGACGGCAAGAGCCCCTCACCCGCCCCGACCACCACCAGCCCGACGGCGTTCCCCACCACCCCCACCGAGACCAGGACCGCGCCGGGCAACTCGGACGACAAGCCCGGGCTGGGGCAGGGGAGCACCAAGAAGCCGGGTTGAAGGACGAGCGGGTGGGGTTAGGGGGGCGCGCGTCGTGTGTGGTGATCTCACACCCCCCTCGTGAACGTCCTGAGCCGCCCGGCCTGGACCCCTCGCCGCGGGTGATAGGGAAAGCCCTACGGCCCGAACCCACCGGTAGCCGAGTCCTTGTCCCCACCCCTCTCCTACGTGAGAATGCACATGACAAAAGTGCGGGTGGCCGGAGGTTCTTCGGTCACCCTCCTCGTATGAGGGGACCCCCACATGAGAAAACCTCTCGGCGCCGCCCTCCTCGCCCTGGCGATAGCCGGGGCCGGTGCCGCACCCGCGATCGCGGCTCCCGTGGACACGGCCGGACCGTTCGGCAAGAGCGTGGACACGGAGACGGCCGTGTCGACCGTCAGGGACGCCGTCACCGCCACCACGGAGAGCCTCAACCAGGCCCTGAACCCCTCCGTTCGGGCGGTGAACTTCGCGGGAACCGTCTCGCTGAGCAACTGCTCCGGCTCGGTCGTGCGCTTCTCGGACGCCGAGGACGACGACCCCGCGCTGGTGATGACCAACGGCCACTGCCTGGAGACCGGCATGCCCGGACCCGGCCAGGTCGTCGTCGACCGGGCCTCCAGCCGGACCTTCGGGCTGCTCAACGCCTCCGGCAGCCGGGTCGGCACCCTGCGGGCCAGCAAGATCGCCTACGGGACGATGACCGACACGGACGTGGCGATCTATCAGCTCACCACGACCTACGCGCAGATCAAGCGCTCGTACAACATCAACGCCCTGACGATGGCCGACACCCACCCGGTCGCCGGCACCGCCATCACCGTCGCCTCCGGTTACTGGAAGCGGCTGTACAACTGCAACATCGACGGGTTCGTGTACCGCCTCAAGGAAGGCGACTGGACCTTCAAGGACTCCGTCCGCTACACCTCCGCCTGCAACACCATCGGCGGCACCTCCGGCTCCCCGGTCATCGACCAGGCCACCAACAAGGTCGTCGCCGTCAACAACTCGGGCAACGAGGACGGCCAGCGCTGCACGGTCAACAATCCGTGCGAGGTCGACGAGAGCGGCAACGTCACCGTCCGCCAGGGCATCAACTACGCCCAGCAGACCTACCAGATCCCCGCCTGCTTCGGCGTCGACAACAAGCTCGACCTGAACGCGAGCGGCTGCGTGCTGCCCAAGCCGTAACCGGCCACCGCCGTAACCGGCCACCGCCGTAACCGGCCACCGCCGTAACCGGCCACCGCCGTAGACGGCTACGCGGGTCTGCGGATCGCGCGTCCCGCCAGCACGTCCGTCCGGCGGCCGTCCTCGATCACGAAGCGGCCGTCGATCAGGACGTGCGGGATGCCCCTCGGTAGCGTGCGCGGCTCCTCGAACGTGGAGCCCGCCGCTACCGTCCGCGGGTCGAACAGCACCAGGTCCGCCCGGTACCCCTCGCGGACCAGCCCCCGGTCCGGCAGCCGCAGCCGCGCCGCCGGGCGCGCGGTCAGGTGGGCCACGCACTCCTCCAGGGACAGCACTCCCAACTCCCGTACATAGCGGCCGAGATAGTGCGGGAACGTGCCGTACGCCCTCGGGTGCGGCTTCCCGCCCCGCAGGATGCCGTCCGAACCACCCGTGTGGACGCGGTGCCGCATGATCGTGCGTACGTTCTCCTCGTCTCCGACGTGCTGAAGGATCGTCGAGCCCAGCCGGTCGTCGAGGAGCAGTCGGCGGGCGGTCGTCCAGGGGTCCTCACCGCGTGCGTCCGCGGACTGCCGGACCGTACGGCCGACGAAGTCCTTGAGCGCCGGGTCGCTCACCCCCGAGATCTCGATCGTGTCCCAGTCGACCGGCACGCCGTGGCAGCCGTCCGCGCCGACGACCTCCATGTGGTGCCGGATCCGTTGCGCCGACTCCTCGTCGGCCAGCCGGGTCAGGACCGCCTCGGGACCGCCCTCGCTCGCCCAGCTCGGCAGCAGCGCCACGAGGGTCGTGCAGCCGGGGGTGTAGGGGTAGGTGTCGAGGGTGATGTCGGCCCCCGACGCCAGTGCCTCGTCGAGCAGCGACAGCAACTGGGGCGCCCTGCCCTTGTTCACGCCGAAGTTCATGGTGGCGTGGGCCAGGTGGAGCGCGCAGCCCGCCTCCCGGGCCAGGGCCACCATCTCCTCGTACGCCTCCAGGGCCCCGGCCCCGTACGAGCGGTGGTGCGGGCAGTAGTAGCCGCCGTACGACGCCACCACCCGGCACAGCTCCGTCAGTTCGGCGTCCTCGGCGTACATGCCCGGCGTGTACGTCAGCCCCGACGACAGGCCGACCGCGCCCTGCTCCAGGCCCTCGGCGACCAGCCGCCGCATCCGGTCCAGTTCGTCCGGCGTCGCCGCCCGGTCCTCCCAGCCGACGGCGAGCGCGCGGACCGTGCCCTGCGGGACGAGGTACGCCGCGTTGACGGCGATGCCGCGGCCGGCGAAACCGAAGTCGAGCCGGTCCAGGTACTCGCCCACCGTCCGCCAGTCGAAGTCGATGCCGTCACCGGAGCCGTTCCAGCCGGTGATCGCGTGGCGGACCTCGGCGAGTGTGCGGTCGTCGACCGGGGCGTACGACAGTCCGTCCTGGCCGATGACCTCAAGGGTGACCCCCTGCGCGGCCTTCGCGCTGTGGTCCGGGTCCTGTAGCAGTGCCAGGTCGCTGTGGGCGTGCATGTCGATGAAGCCGGGGGAGAGGACGAGTCCCTCCGCGTCCAGCTCCCGTGTCGCCCGCGGGCGTTGGCACCCCGCGGCGGCGGCCTCCTGGACGATCGACACGATCCGGCCGCCGTCGACGACCACGTCCGCGCGGTAGGAGGGGGCGCCGCTGCCGTCCACGACCTCCGCGTCCCGAATGACCAGGTCCTCCACGGACGTACCTCCTAGAAGAACGTGCGGATGTAGTCGACGACCGTCCCGTCCGCCTCCGCGACCGGGATCAGCTGCCACTTGTCGAACGACGTGCACGGATGCGACAGGCCCAGGCCGAGCCAGTCCCCGACCTCCAGGTCCGCCTCCGCGGTCGTCCGCAGCCACGCGTGCTGGTCGGACAGCGCGGTCACCGAGATCCCGGCGGCCGGGCGCTCGACGCCGTCCCGGCGGACCACCTGGGCGACCGGCAGGTCGAGGTCGTACGCCGCGTCCCGCTTGCCCGCGTTGACGAAGGCCTGCTCGGGGGAGGGGCGCGAGACGACCTGCGCCCAGAGGCGGAAGGCGGGTTCGAGGGCGCCCTCGCCCGGGACCCGGTTGAACGGGGTCAGCTTGCGGTAATGGCCGTCGTCGTGCGAGACGTACGCGCCCGAGCGCAGCAACTTCAGTACGGGCAGGGAGAGTTCCGGGAGGTTTGCGAACACGTCCGCGACCGCGTCGAACCACGCGCTGCCGCCCGCGCTGACGACGATCTCCTCAAGGCCCGCGAAACGCCCCGCCTTGTCGAAGTCGGCGGCCAGCGAGACGAGCCGGTGCAGCCACGCGTGCACCCGCTCCGGGGTCGCCTGCGGCACCTCGCCCTCGTACCCCGCCACGCCGACCAGCCGCAGTGTCGGCACGCCCGCCACCGCGTCCGCGACCGCCGCGCACTCCGCCTCCGTGCGGACGCCGGTCCGGGCGTCCTCGCCGGCCGCCAGCTCGACCACGACGTCCAGTGGGCGGGCGGCCCCGGCGTCGCGCAGCGCCGCGTCCATCTGCTCGACGCCGGGCACGGAGTCGACGTAGCAGATGAGCCGGAAGGCGGGGTCGGCGGTGAGTTCGGCCGCGATCCAGCGCAGGGCCGCCGGATCCACCAGCTCGTTGGCGAGGAAGATCCGCTCGGTGCCGAACGCCCGCGCCACACGGACCTGATGCGGCACCGCGAGGGTGATGCCCCACGCGCCGTGCTCGATCTGACGCTGGAACAGCTGGGGAGCCATGGAGGTCTTGCCGTGCGGGGCGAAGGCGAGTCCGTGGCGGGCGGCGTACGCCTCCATGAGGTCGAGGTTGTGCTCCAGACGCTCGGCGGACAGCGCGAGGACGGGGGTGGCGAAGCCTCCGGTGAAGAGGTTGCGGCGCTGGGCGGCCAACTCGGCGACGGTCAGACCGTCCGCGTCCGGGGGGAGGCCCTTGAAGCGGTGGTCGACCCGCTCCTCGGCCAGACGCGCGAGCGCCTCGGAGCTCATGGAACCTCCCTGATCAGGCTTGTTGCACAAGGTGCAACTGGCATTGCGTATGTCGCTTGCCGCTGTCTAACATGTCGGCCGATCGCGGTCAACGGAGCCGCCGACCACGCAGACGGCTGGGAGCTACGACGATCGTGACCGTCACCGGATGCCGCAATGCCTGCGACGTCGTGGACGTCGTCGCGCTCGGCGAGTCCATGGTCACCTTCCTGCCGTCGAGGCCGGGACGCCTCGCCGACGTGCCGTCGTTCGAGCGGGGGATCGGGGGCGCGGAGTCCAACGTCGTGTGCGGCCTGGCCGCCGCGGGGCACACCGTGCGGTGGGTCAGCCGGGTCGGGGCGGACGGGTTCGGCGACCACCTGGTGAGACGGATCGCCTCGTACGGTGTCGACACCGGGGCCGTGCACGTGGACCCGGTCCGCCCGACCGGCGTCTACTTCCGCACGGCCGGCGACCGGGGCACGGACGCGCACGAGGTGGCGTACTACCGGGCGGGTTCGGCGGCGTCCGCCATGTCCGTGGGGAACGTGGACCTCGGGGCGGTGCGGGCGGGCCGGGTGCTGCATCTGTCGGGGATCACGGCGGCGTTGTCGGACTCCTGCCTGGAGCTGCTGCGCGAGCTGACGGCTCCCGGGGCGGACCGCCCGCTGGTCTCGTTCGACGTGAACCACCGCGCCGGGCTGTGGCGACGCGCCGACGGCGCTCAGGCGCTGCTGTGGCTGGCTCGCCGATGCGACCTGGTCTTCGTGGGCACCGACGAGGCCGAGTCTGCCTGGGGCGTCACCGAGGGCCCGGTGGCGATCCGCGCGCTGCTGCCGGAGCCGGCCGTGCTGGTGGTGAAGGACGGGGCGCGGGGCGCCACGGCGTTCGAGCGCTCCCGGGAAGCCGGGTGCGGGACGGCTCCGGCCGCGGGCGGCCGTGCCGCCGGTGCGGCGCCCGCCCCGGGAGCGGACGGCGCCCCACAAGCACCCGGCCGCGCCCCTCACCCACGCCCGGCCGCCATGCCGGGTGGTTCGTCGGGGCGTCCTGTTGATGCAGGTTGCGTTCCGGGTGCTTCGTCGGGGCGCTCCGGCGATGCCGGCTGTGTGCCGGGTGCTCCCCGGATCCGCCCCGCCGACGCCGCCTGCGCGCCGGGGCCCCACGCCGCGCCGCCCGCCTTCGTCCCGGCTCCCGCCGTGGACGTCGTCGCGGCCGTCGGCGCGGGTGACGCCTTCGCCGCCGGCTTCCTCTCGGCCACCCTGCGCGAACTGCCCCTGCGCGCACGGCTGCGGCACGGCCACCTCTGGGCCGCCGCCGCTCTCACCGCCCCCGGTGACCTCGCCGCCCCGCCCGGCCGGGGCCACGCCGACCAGCTCGCCGCCCTCGACGACGCCGCGTGGGAGAAACTGCGACTCGGCCCCGGGTGGACGCAAGCCGCTGAGGGGACCGACGAGGAGGTACGTACGCCATGAGTCAGACCGTCGACCGCGCGCTCAGCATCCTGCCGCTGCTCGCCGAGGGCCCCGCCGACCTGGGCCAGGTCGCCGACCGCCTCGGCGTGCACAAGTCCACCGCCCTGCGGCTGCTGCGCACCCTGCACGAGCACGGCATGGTCTACCGCCAGTCGGACCAGCGCTACCGCCTCGGCGCCCGTCTCATCGCCCTCGCCCAGGAGGCGATGGAGAACCTCGACATCCGCGAGATCGCCCATCCCCACCTCGTACGCCTCAACGAGCAGTGCGGGCACACCGTGCACCTCGCCGTGTACGAGGAGGACGAGGTCCTGTACATCGACAAGGTCGAGAGCAGGTACCCGGTGCGGATGTACTCACGGATCGGCAAGCCCGTCGCCATCACCGTCGCCGCCGTGGCCAAGCTGCTGCTCGCCGATCTGCCCGAACACGAGCGCCGGACCCTGGCCGGCAAGCTCGACTACCCCATGTACACGGCCCGTTCCATCCCCAACGCCCCGGCGTTCCTGCGCGAGTTGGACCAGGTGCGCGAACAGGGCTGGGCCACCGACCTCGGTGGCCACGAGGAGTCCATCAACTGCGTCGCCGCTCCCATCCGGGGAGCCGACGGCCGGGTCGTCGCCGCGATGTCGGTCTCCGCGCCGAACGTCGTCGTCTCCGCCGACGAACTCCTCACCCTGCTCCCTCTGGTGCGCCGTACGGCGGACGACATCAGCGGCGAGTACTCCGGCAGGACCCCGGCGAAGAACCCCGTATGACCGAGGACGGCAAGGACCGCGTATGACCGAGAAGACGGCGCTGACCCCGAAGACCCACACCACCCCGCCCGCGAGGTTCTCGCACGGCGTGAAGAAGGGGAACATCCTGCAGGTCGCCGGGCAGGTCGGCTTCCTGCCCGCGGCCGAGGGGCAGCCTCCGACGCCCGCCGGCCCCACCCTGCGCGAGCAGACGCTCCAGACCCTCGCCAACGTCAAGGCGATCCTCCAGGAGGGCGGCGCCTCCTGGGACGACGTGATGATGATCCGCGTCTATCTGACGGACGTCGCCCACTTCGCCGAGATGAACAAGATCTACGACTCCTACTTCGAGGAGCAGCGGCTCACCCAGCCGCCCGCCGCCCGGACCACGGTCTACGTCGGTCTGCCCGCCGGGCTCCTCGTCGAGATCGACGCGCTCGCCGTACTGGGCTGATCCCCCATCGGCGAACGGGACACGTCGAGCGTGATCGTGTAACGATGCGGGGGCTGGTTGCGCGGAACACAGGGTCGTCGACCATACTGCTCCGCTGTGGAGCAGCGCATAGGTTCAGGCAGCCAGCCCCTGGAAGGCGCCGGGTTCGACCCGGCCTTCATCCCCGGGCTCACCTCTCCCGCGTCCGCCGAGCCGGGGGGCGTGAAGAAGAAGGACGACGCGGCCGGCACGGCCGACTCCGAGGAGCCGGTCCTCGCGGTCGTCGAGGAGGCCGAGGCCGAGGCGGAGGTCGTCGAGGAGGAGGCCCCCGTCGACGGGCCCGTCTTCGAGGCCGCCGACCGGCGGGCCCGGATCGTGGCCGACCACAGAGGGGTGCGGCTCGCCCTGGACGACCAGGAGTGCGAGTTCCGCTGGGACGAGATCGGCGCGGTCGAGACGGAGACCGCGCGCTTCGGGAAGCGGTTCACCGTCACGGTGCACACTCCTGACCGCCGTTGGTACCCGATCGAGATCGAGGCGACGGCCAGGAGCCGCTTCAAGGAGTGGGACGAGCAACTGGACGCGGTCCTCGACGCCTACTTCGACGACGGTGCCGACGACACGGACACCGGTGCAGTGGACGCCGGTGAAGCGGACGCGGTGAAGACGGACGCCGTCAAGGCGGACGCCGAGGAAGCCGACGCCAAGTAGCTAACGGCAGTACTGGGCTTCCTTGCCGATCGACCGGTACATGCAGTCCGCGTTCTCCAGCAACTGCAGCACCGCATCCCGGTTCCGGGACGTCTCCCGCTCGATCACCTCGTCGGGCGGGTAGAAGCCCCCGCCCCCACTGGACCTCGGGTACATCTCGAAGGTGTACCCGAAGATCTTCTGGCTGCCCCACAGCCAGTCGTCGATCGACCCGTCCGTGATGTACAGGTCACTGGACTGCTCCGGCGTGTACCCGTTGCTGGCCGCCATCTTCTGGCCGACGGTCGCGAACGCGTTCCGGTCGTCCGCGGTCATCCCGGTCGTGGTGTCGGAGTACGTGTACCCGAAGGGCCACAGCACCAGCTCGCTGTACGTGTGGAAGTCGATGCCGGCCTTGATCTGCTGCACGCCGCCCACGACCCGGCTGCGCACGAAGTTCGCGACCACCTTCACCTCGGGCGCGGACTCCGCGGACGTGCCCCGGTAGGTGTCCGAGGACGGTGACCCGGACGAGCCGCCGCAGCAACCCCACCGGTAGTTCCAGTTCCGGTTCATGTCGGTCCCGACGTACGAGGAACCGGCGTTGGGCTGCCGGTTCTTGCGCCACGACCGGTACGAGCCGGTGGCGATGTCGTACTCGCCGCCGTCCGGGTTGAGGTCGGGCACGATCCAGATCTCGCGGTTGTTCACCATGCCGGTGACCCGCGAGTCGCTGCCGTAGTCGGAGGTCAGCTCGCGCAGCAGGTAGAGCGCCATCTCGACGGTGAGGTGCTCACGCGCGTGCTGGTGGTGGGTGAAGAGGACCTCCGGCTCGGACTCGTCCGTCGCCACGTTGTCGCTGATCTTGATGGCGACGATGTTCCGGCCCTGGTACGACTGCCCGATCACGCGCTGGCTCGCGATGGAGGGGTTGGCCGAGACGATCGAGTTGATCTCGCTCGTCATCTCCGCGTAGTTGTGATAGCGCGAGTCGCCGGACGGGAAGTCGTGGAGCCGGATGTCGTCCTCGCCCGAGGAGCGGTCGGGGACCGCGCCGAGCGAGGTGACGTCGTAGCCGAGGTCGCGCAGCTTCTTGATCTGGTCCGCACGGCCCGAGACGACGACGCCGTGGCCGTGGACCTCGTCCACGGTCACACCGGTGCGCTGGAGTGCGGTGCGGTCCTTGGCGGTCGAGTGCATGTGCACCTCGTACTGCCGGACGTCGTCGGCCGAGGGGGCCGCCTTGGTGGCGCTGTCGGCGTTCGCGGACACGTTCGTGGAGAGGGGAGCCGCGAGGGCGAGGGCCAGCAGTGCGGCGAAGGCGGCGGTGCGTCTGCCGCCGAGGCCGCCTGAGCCGCGTGTGCGAAGTCGCATGAAGTCTCCTTGCGGGAGTGGGGGGTGGGGTTCAGTGCGACGTACTGCGTGATGCGGGTGCGGCGCTCATCGTGAGCCGGTGGCATGGACAGGTCAAGGGCGCCGCGGTGATTGATGACGTGAACCATTCGAAATTCAGCCGCGCAGTGTACGCGCGCGCCCCCGGCGCGGAGCGGTCCCGGACGAAGTGCACCCGGGCGTGTGACCCGGATGTGCAGGCCGGTGAAGGACCGGGGGAGGGTGAGGGTCCGCGCAAGGGGAGAAGCGGGAGCGGCGGGGGCGGCGGGAGTGGCGGGGAACGGCGCGCCCGCGGCTCCCGCGGCTCCCCGCTCCACATCGACAGCACCCCAGAGGTCGACGAGGCCCCGGAGGCCGGCACGACCCCCGAGGCCGACACCCCCAGAGGAACGGCTGATCATGGGCGGATCGGTGCCACGACGGGACCATCAGCTGCCGGTCGAGACGACCAGCTTCGTCGACCGGCGCGGCGAACTCGCCGCGGGCCGGGAACTGTTGGCCAGAGCCCGGCTGGTCACGCTGACCGGGCCCGGCGGTGTCGGCAAGACCCGCCTCGCCGCACGCATCGCGGCCGCCGTACGGCGCACCTTCCCCGACGGCGTGCATCTCGTGCCCCTCTCCGGCCTGGACGACCCGGCACTCGTCCCCCACGCCGCCGCCGACGCGCTCGACCTGCACGACCACTCGTCGCGACCACCGCTGCGGGCACTGGTGGAGCAGGTACGGGACCGCCGGCTGCTGCTGCTCCTCGACAACTGCGAACACCTGCTGCCGGCCTGCGCCGACCTGGCCGCTGCCCTGCTGCACGGCACGCCGGGCGTGCGGATCCTCGCCACCAGCCGCCACCGCCTGGGCCTGACCGAGGAACACCTCCTGGAGGTACGGCCCCTGCCGGTCCCCGACCCCGACGGCGACCTCTCCACTCCCGAGGGCTACCCCGCCCTCGCCCTCTTCGCCGACCGGGCCGCCGCCGTGGTCCCCGGCTTCCGTCTGACCCCCGCCAACCGCGCGGCCGTCGCCCGCCTCTGCCGCCGCCTGGACGGTCTTCCCCTCGCCATCGAACTCGCCGCCGTCCGGATGCGCGTCCTCGACGTCGACCAGCTCCTCGGCCGTCTGGACGACCGCTACCGCCTCCTCACCGGCGGCAGCCCCGCCGCCCTGCCCCGCCACCAGACCCTGCGGGCCACGGTGGACTGGAGTCACGAACTGTGCACACGGCGGGAGCAGTTGGTGTGGGCGCGGCTGTCCGTACTGGCGGGGAGCTTCGATCTGGAGACGGCCGAGGCGGTGTGCGCCCGGGAGGCGCATCCCGCGGCAGGGGAGGCCGAGGCGGGGCAGGACGCGCCGCAGGGCCCGGCGCCGCTGAGCGCCGACGACGTCCTGGACGCCGTCACCGGCCTGGTCGACAAGTCCGTGCTGGCCCGGGAGCCCGGTCCCGACGGCATCCGCTACCGCCTCCTGGACACCCTCCGCCACTACGGCCTGGACCGCCTGCGCCGGCTGCCCGGCGAGGAGCCCGCCGCCCGCCGACGCCACCGCGACTGGATGCTGCGGCGCGCGGCCGCCTGCGAGAGCGCCTGGTTCGGGCCGGGCCAGCGCGAGATCGTCGCCCGGCTCCGTGCCGACCGGGACAACCTGCGCGGCGCCCTCGACTTCAGCCTCACCACCCCGGGTGAGGCCCCGCACGGGCTGCGCCTGGCCGGCACGCTGTGGTTCTACTGGCACGCCTGCGGTGCCCCCCGCGAGGGCCGGCACTGGCTCGACCGGGCCCTCGCCGCCAGCCCCGAACCGACCCCGGAGCGGGCCCGTGGCCTGTGGATCGCCGGGCTCCTCGCCGCCGCCACCCACGACCTCACCGCCGGTCTCGCCCTCGCCCAGGACGCCCACGCCCTGGCCCGCGCCCTCGACGACACGGCCGAGGCGGCGCACGCCGAGTACGTCATCGGCGTCATCACCCTGTTCCTGGACGACCTGCCGGCCGCGCTCACCCACTTCGAGGCCAGCGTCGCCCGTGGCCCGGTCCCCGGTCAGCACCTGAGCCTGTACGGCCTCGACCAGGTCGAACTCGCCTGCGCCCTGGGGTTCCTGGGCGAGGCCGACCGGGCCGTGGAGGTCTGCGAGCAGGTACGCCGGATGTGCGAACGGCACGGCGAGGAGTGGGTGCACTCGTACGTCCTGCGGATCCTCGCCCTCGCCCACACCGTGCGCCGTGACTGGCGCCGCGCGGAACACCACGCGCGCCGGGCCCTGCGCCTCAAACTCGCCGTCCACGACGTCATCGGCATCGCCCTCACCCTCGACCTCCTGGCCCGCGTCGCCACCGAGACGGGCGCCCACGCCCGCGCGGCCGTCCTGCTCGGCGCCGCCGACCGCACCTGGGCCGGCATCGACCGCGACCGCTGGGGGTCGGCCACCCTCAACTCGGCCCGCAAGGAGAGCGAGGCACGCGCACGGGAGGCGCTGCGCGACCCCGAGTTCCAGCGGGCCCACGAACGCGGCACCGGGCTCGCCCTCGCGGAGGCCGTCGACTACGCGGCCGACGGCGACAGACCGTCCCGCCGCCGCACCGACCCGGCCGACCGCCCGGCGAACGGCCCCCCCACGTCCACCCGCCCCCCGACCGGCGTCCCCCTCACCCGCCGCGAGACCGAGGTCGCCGAACTCGTCGCCCAGGGACTGGCCAACCAGCAGATCGCCGACCGACTGTTCATCGCCCGCCGCACCGCCGAGGGCCATGTGGAACGCATCCTCGGCAAGCTCGGCTTCAGCAACCGCAGCCAGATCGCCGCCTGGATGGCAGCCCGACGCTGAGGCCGGCGGCCGTGACGCCGCCAACCTGTCAGCACGCCGACTCCGACCCGAGGAGAACCGCCCCCTCATGACACCGCAACCCACCCCGCCGCGGACGGCTTTCGACCACCGCATGGGCGTCTTCGCCACCGACGACGAGTTCCTCGCCGCCGCCCTGCCCTTCCTCACCGAGGCGCTCGCCGCGCCCGACGAACCCCCGCCCGTCGCCATCGCCGCCCCTCGCAACCTGGACCTGCTGCGGGACGCGCTCGGCGGTGACGCCAAGGACGTCGGGCTCGTCCCGCACACCGAGTGGTACACCGGCTCGGCCGCCAACGCGATCGCCCGGGGCGCCGGATACCTCGCCGCGCACGCCGGACCCGGTGGCCGGGTCCATCTCCTCATGGAACCCGTATGGGGCGGCCGCGCCGGACGCTCGCCGCGGGAGACCGCCGAGTGGATCCGCTACGAGGCTCTGGCCAACCTCCTCTTCGCCCCGCTCGCGACCACCGCCCTGTGCGCCTACGACGCCCGGGTCGCGGGCCCCGCCATCGTCGCCGCCGCCCGCCGGGCGCACCCCGACACCGACGTGTACGAGGACCCGGTACGGCTCGCCGCCGAGCTCGACGCGGTGCCGCTGCCCCCACTCCCCGCGGACGCCGAGCACCTCCCGGGCCCTGCTCCCGCCGCCGGGACCGTACGCACCTGGGCGACCTCGCGCGGACTGCCCGCCGCGGACGCGGAGCTCTTCGCCACGGCCGTCACCGAGGCCGCGGCCGCCCTCGGCCCGCTCGACGGCGCCCTGCTGTGGGGCCAGGCCCCGGCGTGCGTCTGCGAACTGCGCGCCCTGCGCCGCGTCGACGACCCGCTCGCCGGGTTCGTACCGCCGCCGAGCGCGGAACTCGAACCCGGGCAGGGACTGTGGTTCGCCCGTCAGGTCTGCGCGTACGTCGACGTCCGCGACGAGGGGGAGCACGCGAGCGTACGGCTGCAGTACGGGTAGTGCGTACCGGCGCAGGTATGGAAACGGGTATTCCTCCCCATGTGCCCCACCCCCGCGTACGCCACTGTGGACCCATGCTGCACCTCCACGGGGCGCGCTGCCCGGATCCTGGTCCTCGGTACGGCTCGTATCCCCAACCGCCCATGGGGGCCGGCCACCTCAGCGCCGAGTACGACCCCCGTCCCTCCGCCGTCCGCGAGGCTCGCGCGGAGGTCCGCCGGCAACTGGAGGGGTGGGGGCTCGCGGACCTGGACGACCTGGCGGACGTGGCCGAGCTGCTGGTGAGCGAGCTGGCCACCAACGCGCTGCTGCACTCCGCCAGCCATTTCCGGCTCACCCTGTTCGCCGCCCACGGCATCCTGCGCTGCGAGGTCCGGGACGCCGGCCGGCGCGTTCCCACCGTGCTGGACGCGGGTGCCTCGGAGAGCGGCCGGGGGATGTTCCTGGTGGCCGCGCTCGCCCGGCGCTGGGGCTGCCACCAGGACGGGCAGGGCAAGAGCGTGTGGTTCGAACTGGGCACCTGTTCCTGCACGACGGGCTCCGCCGACGGCGATCGGTCCTGCCGTCCGAGACCGTCCCCGGGCCGCCATCGGTGATCCGGGTCGGCCGCGCCCTCTTGTCGGTTCGGCCCGCTTGCGCTTTCTTGATCCTCATGGCGGACACCACGGGAAACACAGCGGTACCACAGACCGGGGAGACGGACTCCCGCCCCCGCAAGTCCAGTTGGCGCTACATCGGCCCCGGCATCGTCGTCGCCGCGACCGGTGTGGGCGCCGGTGACCTCGTCGCCACCCTCATCGCGGGCAGCAACTTCGGCTACACCCTGCTCTGGGCCGCGATCATCGGCTGCCTGGTCAAGATCTCCCTCGCCGAGGCGGCCGGACGCTGGCACCTGTCCACCGGCCGCACCCTCTTCGACGGCTGGGCCAGCCTCGGCCGCTGGACCACCTGGTTCTTCGCGGTGTACGCCGTGATCTGGGGCTTCGTCTACGGCGCCGCGGCGATGTCGTCGAGCGCGCTGCCGCTGCAGGCGCTCTTCCCGGACGTGATGGACCTCGAATGGTGGGCCATCGCCTGCGGTCTGGTCGGCCTGGTCTTCGTCTGGTTCAACAAGTACGCCGTCTTCGAGAAGGTCATGACGGTCCTGGTCGGCGTCATGTTCGTGGTGACGGTGTACCTGGCGATCCGCGTCACGCCCAACCTCGCGGACGCGTTCGCGGGCCTGCTGCCGGTCCTGCCCGACGAGAAGGACTCGATCCTCAACACCCTCGGCCTGATCGGCGGTGTCGGCGGCACCATCACGCTGGCCGCGTACGGCTACTGGGTCAACGCCAAGGGGTGGACGAACACCGGGTGGATGAAGGTGATGCGCCTGGACAACCGGGTCGCCTACGCCACGACCGGCGTCTTCGTCATCGCCATGCTGTTCGTCGGCGCCGAGCTGCTGCACTCCGCGAACGTCGCCATCGCCAAGGGCGACAAGGGCCTGATCCAGCTGGGCGACATCCTGGCCGACGAGTACGGCACGGCGACGGCCAAGTTCTTCCTGATCGGCTTCTTCGCGACCTCCTTCACCTCCCTGATCGGCGTCTGGCACGGCGTGAGCCTGATGTTCGCCGACTTCGTGGCGCGCTACCGCGAGCGCGGCGAGCTGAAGGGCGAGGAGGTCGCCTCGGGCGAGCGCGAGCGCTCCTGGCCCTTCCGTGCCTACCTGCTCTGGCTGACCTTCCCGCCCATGGTCCTGCTCTTCCAGGGCGAGCCCTTCCGCCTGATCATCATCTACGGCGTCCTGGGCGCGGCCTTCCTCCCGTTCCTCGCCGGCACCCTGATCTGGCTCCTCAATTCCTCACGCGTCCCGAGGCAGTGGCGCAACGGACCGGTCAGCAACGTGATGCTGGCGATCGCGGGACTGCTGTTCCTGGTGCTGTGCGTGAAGCAGATCTGGGACCAGCCCTGGTCCGAGTTCTTCTAGCGGAACCCGGTGCGGCGGGGCGGGGAGAATGTGTCACCTCCGCACCGAAGTATTGTCCGACGAGCACGAGCACGAGCACGAGCACGAGCACGAGGACCGAGGATCCGACGGATGACCGAGCACCCCCCACCACCCGGCCCCGGTTTCGGCCCGCCCCCACCGCCGTTCGCCCCCTCGCCGCCCGGGTACGCCCCGGCCCCGCCCCCTCACGCCCCTGCCCCATCCCCTCACACCCCCGTCCCGCAGCCGTACGCCCCGCCCCCGCAGCCGTACGCCCCCGTCCCGTCGCAACCGGTCCCGGAGGGCCCGGACTTCCTGGCCGTCGACAAGCGCAACGCGGTCGTCGTCGACGCGTCCGGCGTCGCCTTCGAGATGTCCGGCCTCACGATCGAGTTCCGCTGGCCCGAGGTCCGCAGCGTCCACTACAAGGCGAGCCCTGACGGCAAGGCCCTGATGGTGGCCGTGATCCACCTGGACGGCAGGTTCTACGAGTGCGTGGTGGAGGCCAGGCCGAGGACGCGGCTGGCGGAGTGGTTCGGGCAACTGGCCTGGGTCCTCGGCCACTACCGGCCCATGGGGTGAGGGCGGGGCCGCGTCCGTGCGGCCCCGCCCTCGATGCGCCGAGGAGGTCTACGGCAGCGCGTGCACGTGCGGCCCCACCGCGTTCGACCACGCGTTGCCCGCGGTCGCGTCCCAGTTCGTCGACCAGGTCATCGCGCCGCGCAGGTCGGGATAGGTCCGGGACGGCTTGAAGGATCCGCAGCCGGTTCCCTTGGTGAGGCAGTCCAGGGCGTTGTTCACGACGGTCGGTGAGACGTACCCGCTGCCCGCGCCCCGTGTCGAGGCCGGCAGTCCCAGCCCCACCTGGGACGGGGCGAGGCCGCCCTCCAGCTGGATGCAGGCCAGGGCGGTCAGGAAGTCCACCGAGCCCTGGCTGTAGACCTTGCCGTCACAGCCCAGCATCGAACCGCTGTTGTAGTACTGCATGTTGACGACCGTGAGGATGTCCTTGATGTTCAGGGCCGTCTTGAAGTAGGAGTTCGACGTCGACTGCATGTCGATGGTCTGCGGAGCCATCGTGATGATCAGCGACGAGCCCGCCTTCGCCGACAGGGAGCGCAGCGCCTGGGTCATGTAGGTCGCGTCGAGGCCGTTCTCCAGGTCGATGTCGACGCCGTCGAAGCCGTACGCCTGCATGAGCGCGTACACCGAGTCGGCGAAGTTCGCCGCCGAGGCGGCGTCGTTGACCGCCACCGTGCCGCGCTCGCCGCCGACCGAGATGATGACCTTCTTCCCGGCGGCCTGTTTGGCCCTGATGTCGGCCTTGAACTGGTCGACGGTGTAGCCGCCGAGCGCGGCCGAGTCCAGGTTGAAGGCCACGGCGCCCGGCGTCGAGGTCGCGTCCGCGAAGGCGACGGCGATGATGTCGTACTGCGACTGGACGTCGGCGAGCCTTTGGACCGTGGCCCCGTTGTCGAAGTTCTGCCAGTAGCCGGTGACGGCGTGCTTGGGCAGCGCGGGGCCGGGGCCGGTCGGCTTGTTCGTGGTGCCGGTCACCGTGGCCGACTTCGGTGACTCACCGGCCGCGTTGGCCGCCGTGACCTGGAAGGCGTACGAGGTCGAGGCCGCGAGCCCGGTCACGGTCGCCGAGGTGCCGCTCACCGCGGTCACCTTGGTGCCGTTCCGGTAGACGTGGTAGCCGGTCGCGCCCGAGACCGCGTTCCAGGCCAGGGAGACGGACGAGGAGGTCGTGCCGCTGACGGTGAGTCCGCTCGGCGCCCCGGGGATCGTCGGGGAGGGGTCGGTGCCCCCGCCGCCGTCGGGGCCGAACACCGACACGTCGTCCGCGTGGTAGGCAGCCTGCCCGTACCAGCCGTGCGTGTACACCGTGACGGAGGTCGTGGCAGGGCCTGTGGTGAAGGTGGTCGACAGCTGCTTCCAGGCCGCCGAGTCCGGCGTCCAGGTCGACACGTCCGTCGTGCCCGTGCCCGTCACGCCCAGGTAGGTGTAGCCACCCTGGACCCAGGCGCTCAGCGTGTACGTCGAGTTCGGGCGGACGGCGACCGCCTGGGAGCACCGGGCGTTGTCCTGCCCTGCGGGCGTCGCCCTGAGCGCGGCGGTGCCGCCGTGCACCGGGGAGGAGACGGTCGTCCCGCTGTTCGCGGAGCAGGTCCAGTTGCTCAGGCCCGACTCGAAGCCGGCGTTCCTGGCGTTGTTGAGGTCCGCCGCGGCCGCCTGGGCCGTGGGGAGGAAGGCGAGGGCGAGGGCCGCGGTGACCGCTCCCGCCCAGAGGCGTGTGGGCCCGGAGGACCTCGGAAATCGGCTGCGTATGGACATGACAATAACTTGGTCCAGACCAATTCAACTGTCAAGGGATTCCGGTCGTGGAGAATTGGTGTGCGCAACCTGCCCCGTTTTGACGTGAGTTGTGCGAGGGCAGTTCTTTCCCGGCTGCACAAACGCTGTTCTCCGGCCATGGAGCCGTGGATACAGTGCTCCCATAGTCACGCAATGAAGTCATCTCGGTGCACCGGAGTAACTCCGGTCACCGGTCCGGGCGGGAACGGGGAGCTAGGCGTGCCAACTGCCATTGCCGTGACCAGCGCCGACATGGCGCTGCCGGCACATGACGAGCGAACCGTGCCCGCCGTCGTGCTCGGCGACCTCGGCCGCGAGCCGCTGGAGCTGTCGCTCGCGGACATGCAGACACTGATCGAGCAGCACGGCCACGTGGTCGTCGTCTGCTCCCGGGCGGCACCCCGTGAGGTGGTGCAGCGACTGCGCACCGTACGGTCCCTGCTGGAGAGCGACCGGATCGCCCTCTTCGACCCCGCGCTGCCCCCGCTCGCGCTCGCCGTCCTCGCCCGCCAGTTGCGGCAGCTGGCCTCCTGCGACCTCAGCCCCGGCGTCCTCGCCTCGGCCGGCCGGCTGCTCACCCACTACCTCCACGCCGGGGCGCTCCTCGGCTCCGTCGCCAAACTGGACCGCGTCCCCGTCGACCTCAAGTCGCACGCCAGGTCATGGGTCCCCGGCAGTCAGTTCGGCGTACTCGCCCACCCGACGCCGCACCTGGTCAGGGTGGCCCCCGGAGCCACCCTCCCCGGCCCGGAGTTCGGCACGTCGATGCTGGTCGCCAGAGGCCAGCTGCAGTCCGACTGGGTCACCTCGACGCTGGTCCCGGCCTGGCGGGCGCAGGGCCTTCGGGAGGCGGCGCTGCCCGCCGAGTCGGCCACCTGGTGGGGCACACCCAAGCTGGTCGAGTTCTGCGCCTACCTGCCCGACCTCTCCGTGCTCTACCAGCTCGTCACCTCGGTACGGCAGAACTCATGTCACTGGTGCGGCATCGACGTCATCGGTGACCGCTGCGTCTTCTGCTCCGCCGTCCCACCCGCCCACGAGCAACCGGCCCGCGCGGGCTGACCGTTCCCGGCCGGCCGAGGCCGCTCCCGACCCCACCGACCGCTCCCGACCGATTCCCCCAATGAGGTTGTACGGTTCATGAACTCCCGTCAGCGCCGCGGCGTGATACTCCTGCTCCTGTCGGTCGTCTGTGCCCTCGGTGCCTTCGCCGGCGTCCTCTCCGTCATCAGCGACGTGAAGTCCAAGGTCGGTCCCGAGGTCGCCGCCTACCGGGTCAAGTCGAACGTGGCCCCCTACACGCAGCTCAGCGCGGGCCAGTTCGAGAAGATCGAGATGCCCGAGCGGTGGCTGTCGGACAACGCGGTCACGAACCTCCGCGAGATCCGGGGCAAGATCGCCGTCACCACCCTGCGCAAGGGCTCCCTGCTCCAGAGCGACATGATCGTCGACCAGCCCGCGCTCCAGGCCGGTGAGCAGGAGATCGCGATCCTGATCGACGCGGCGACCGGCGTCGCCGGCAAGATCACCCCGGGTTCCACGGTCAACGTCTACGCCACCTTCGAGGGCCGGCGCGACGGCGACCCCGACCAGTCCAAGCTCATCGTGGCGAACGCCCGGGTCATCCACGTGGGTGAGCAGACCGCGCTGCGGCCCGACGAGGACGACCGCCGGCGCGAGCCCACCGACGCCGTCCCGATCACCTTCGCCCTGAAGACCGTCGACGCCCAGCGCATCACGTACGCCGAGTCGTTCGCGGAGGAGGTCCGGCTCGCCCTGGTGGCACCGGGCGGCGGCTCCGGCATCGACGCGACGGACCGTACCTACGAACTCGCCAAGGACAAGTGAGAGGCCCGCATGCCCACGAGGATCCTCCCGGCCGTAGGCGACGCGGACGCGGTCCGGTCCCTCACGACGCTGCTCAGCCAGCTCCCCGACGCCGAGCCGGTGGCCCCGGTGACCGACTCCACCCAACTCGTCGACACCCTCGCGCGCCTGGCCGCCGAGTCCGTCGACGAACTGCCCGAGGTCGTCGTCGTCCACGAACGCATCGGCCCCGTCCCGGCCCTCGAACTCATCCGCGAGGTCGCCCTGCGTTTCCCCGCGGTGGGCGTCATCCTCGTGACCTCCGACGCCAGTCCCGGCCTCTTCCAGGCCGCCATGGACTACGGGGCCCGGGGCCTGGTCGCCCTGCCCCTGAGCTACGAGGAACTGGCCAGCCGTGTCAACGCGGTGGCCCAGTGGTCGGTGGGCGTACGGCGGCATCTGGGCGCCGGCGGTGACGTGTTCAGCGGCGTCGGCGGCACCGTGGTCACGGTGAGCGGCGCGAAGGGAGGCGTGGGGGCCACCCTCACGGCCATCCACCTGGCCCTCGCGGCCCAGGCGTCGGGCCGCAGCACCGCCCTGCTCGACATGGACCTGCAGACCGGGGACATCGCCGCCTACCTGGACATCCAGTTCCGCCGCTCGGTCGTCGACCTCGCCGCCATCAACGACATCTCGCCCCGTGTGCTGGCGGACGCGGTGTTCCGGCACGACACCGGCCTCGCCCTGCTGCTCGCCCCCGGCGAGGGCGAGCGCGGCGAGGAGGTCACCGACCGCGCCGCCCGGCACATCGTCAGCGCCCTGCGTGCCCGCTACGAGGTCGTCGTCGTCGACTGCGGCTCCCAGCTGACCGGCGCGAACGCGACAGCCGTGGAGATGGCCGACACCGCGCTTCTCGTCACCACCCCGGACGTGGTCGCCGTGCGCGGCGCCAAGCGCACCGTACGGATGTGGGACCGCCTGCAGATCCGCAAGGCCGAGGAGACCGCGATCGTCGTCAACCGCCACTCGCGCGGTACGGAGATCCAGCCCGCCCTGATCCAGAAGATCACCGGTACCGGAATCGCCGCCACCGCGATCCCCGCCAACTTCAAGGAACTCCAGGCCGCGGTCGACGCCGGGCGGGTGCACGAGCTGGACGGCAAGGGGGCGGTACGGCAGGCCCTGTGGGCACTCGCGGGTGAGCTGGGGCTGGTCAAGGGCACCGAGGGCGCCGCCCAGCGGCGGGGCGGCAGAGCGCGGGGCGGGGACCGGGCGGCGTTGACGTTCCGGCGGCGCAAGGAGCTGGGGCGGTGAGGCGGCGGGGCGACCGGGGGCAGGTCACCATCGAGTTCCTCGGGATGACGCCACTGATCATCCTGACGCTGGTGCTGCTGTGGCAGTTCGTGCTGCTCGGATACACGTACTCGCTGGCCGCGAACGCCGCGGACCAGGCGGCGCGGGCGGGGGCGGCGTCCGAGGGGCAGGCCGCCTGCCAGGAGGCCGGGCTGCGGCATCTGCCGGGCGCGTGGGCGGGCGGTGCCCAGGTGGAGTGCGCTGTGGGCGGCGGTTACGTCACCGCGGACGTGCATCTGGAGGTGCCCGTCCTCTTCCCCGGCTCGATCGGCTTCCCGTTCACCGTCGACGGGCACGCGGGGGCCGTTCAGGAGGAGAAGGACTGAGATGGCTGACGACGCCCAGCCCCGCGACCGCGGCCAGGTCGCCATCGAGTACCTCGGGTTCATCCCGATCCTGATCCTCGTCGCCATGGCCTGCGTCCAACTCGGCCTGATCGCCTACGCCGCCCAGCAGGCCGGCACCGCGGCCCGGGCGGGGGCACGCGCCGCCTCGCTGGAGGCGGGGGCCGCCGGTCAGGGGTGCCGGGTCGCGGTCAGCGACTGGCTCGCCGACGGGACCGACTGCACCGAGGCGCCCGGCGGCGACGAGGTCACCGTCACCGCCACCGTCGAGATCCCGTCCATCGTCCCCGGCTGGGACTTCGACCCCGCCCGCAAGACCGCGACCATGCCGCTCGACCACTGAACGAGGATCCCCATGAGCCTGAGGTCACGCATCACCACCCCCGAGGAGCCCGGCAGCCGGGGCGAGGACGGCCACCTGGTCGCCTCCTACCGGGCCAAGCTCCTGGAGGAGATCGACCTCGCGGAGATGAGCTCCCTGGCGGCGGCCGAGCGCCGGGCCCGACTGGAGCGGGTCCTCGGGCACATCATCAGCCGCGAGGGCCCGGTGCTGTCGACGGTCGAGCGCGCGCAGCTGATCCGCAGGGTCGTGGACGAGGCGCTCGGCCTCGGCATCCTGGAACCCCTCCTCGAAGACGCCTCCATCACCGAGATCATGGTGAACGGACCGGACGCGATCTTCGTCGAACGGGCGGGCCGCGTCGAGCAGTTGCCACTCCGCTTCCCCTCCCACGACCAGCTGATGCAGACCATCGAGCGGATCGTGTCCACGGTGAACCGGCGCGTGGACGAGTCGAACCCGATGGTGGACGCGCGCCTGCCGTCCGGTGAGCGCGTGAACGTCATCATCCCGCCGCTGTCGCTCACCGGCGCGACCCTGACGATCCGCCGCTTCCCCCGCTCCTTCACCCTGCACGAGATGACCGGACTCGGCTCCCTCGACGAGCCGATGGTGTACCTGCTGGCGGGGCTGGTGCAGGCGAAGTTCAACATCATCGTGTCGGGCGCGACCGGCACCGGGAAGACGACCCTGCTCAACGCCCTGTCGGGCCTGATCCCCGAGCACGAGCGCATCATCACCATCGAGGACTCGGCCGAACTCCAGCTCCAGCAGTCCCATGTGATCCGCCTGGAGTCCCGCCCCCCGAACGTCGAGGGCAAGGGCCAGGTCACCATCCGCGACCTGGTCCGCAACTCCCTGCGCATGCGCCCCGACCGGATCGTCGTCGGTGAGGTCCGCGGCGGCGAGTCCCTCGACATGCTCCAGGCGATGTCCACCGGCCACGACGGCTCCCTCGCCACCGTGCACGCCAACAGCACCGAGGACGCCCTGATGCGGCTGAAGACCCTCGCGTCCATGTCCGACGTGACGGTCCCCTTCGAGGCGCTGCACGACCAGATCAACAGTGCGGTGGACGTCGTCATCCAGCTCACCCGGTTCCCCGACGGCGCCCGCAGGATCACCGAGATCGCGATCCTGGACAGCCACGGGGCCGAGCCGTACCGCGTGGCGACCGTGGCGCGCTTCCGGGCCCAGCCCATGACACCGGACGGCCGCGTCCACGGCGCCTTCGAGTACCACCCGCTCCCGCGCCGCACCGCCGACCGCCTCTACATGGCGAGCCAGCCCATACCCCAGGCCTTCGGCGTCGCCCAGTCCCCGCTCGAGCTCGCCACCCGAGAAGCCAGGTAGGACCCGCCCATGGACCTCCAGACCCGCATCACGCTGACGACCGGCGTCGCCCTGCTGACCTGCGCCCTGGCCGTGCTCGGCGTACACGCCTACGCCGCCGGCCGCGCGCAGCGCCAGGCCCTGGTCGACCGGCTGACGTCCACCGGCCAGATCACCGGCACCGGCCGCCGGCGCCGCTTCGCCGACCTGGACCGCCGACTGCGCCGTACCAGAGCGGGCAAACAGCTCGAACTGCGGCTGGCCGCCACGGGCCTGGACGTCACGCCCGGCGAGTTCTTCGTCTACATGCTGGCGACGGTGGCGGGCCTGTGGCTGGTCGGCCAGGCGGCCCTCGCCCCCTTCTTCGGCCCGATCGCGGGCCTGCTGGGCGTCTGGGCGGCGATCCAGTTCCTCAACTGGCAACGGCAGAAGCGCATCGAGAGGTTCATCAACCAGCTCCCGGAGCTGGCCCGCATCCTGGCCAACGCGGCGCACGCGGGCCTGGCCCTGCGCACGGCCATCGGCCTGGCGGCGGAGGAACTGGAGGCCCCCGCGGGCGAGGAACTGGCCAAGGTCTCCAACCAGCTGGCCGTCGGCGCCTCGATGGACGACGCGCTGGGCGAACTCGCCGAACGCCTCCCGTCCCGCGAACTGGTCGTCCTGGTGACCACGCTGGTGCTGTCGAACCGGGCCGGCGGCCAGGTGGTCAGCGCGCTGCGGAACCTGACGGAGACGCTGGAGGAGCGCAAGGAGACCCGACGCGAGGTCCGGACCCAGCTGTCCCAGGTGAACATGACGTCGTACGCCGTGCCCGTGCTCGGCATCGGATCGCTGTTCCTGATGAACGGGGTGAAGGACGGCGCACTGGAGCGCATGACGGGTTCACCGCTGGGGCAGGCCGCGGTGCTGATCGCGTTCGGCCTGTACGCGCTGGGTTTCATCATGATCCGCCGTCTGTCGCGGATCGACGTCTGAGGCACGGAGAGGAGGAGACGGGACGATGGGACTGGGACAACTGGGCCTGCTCCTGGCCCTGCTGACGGCCCTGAGCGTGTGGGGTGTGTTCGCCGGCATCCGTATGTACCGGGCGGACGTGAAGCTGCCGAGCGACCTGGCGCTCGCCCTGGAGGTCGGCGCGAGCCGCACCGGCGCGGTCGACTCGCTCGTCGACCGCATGGGCATGCGCTACGCCCCCGCCGTGCTGCGCCTGATGGGCCCGAATCTGGTGGCCAGGTACCGCCGCAAGATCGACCTCGCGGGCAACCCCGGCGGCCTGACCATCGACCGCTATGCCGCCCGGCGGGCGGTGTACGGCTTCCTGGGCGCGGTCGGCTTCCTGGTGTTCCTGCTCCGGGGCCAGGTGCTGATCGCCCTGCTCCTGCTCGCCTTCGGCGCCTTCTGGACGGAGGTCGGCATCTGGGCGGCGATCCGGATCAGGAAGGACGAGATCGAACGCACCCTGCCGGACTTCCTGGACGTGCTGGCCGTCGTCGTCAGCGCGGGCCTCGGCTTCCGCCAGGCACTCGACCGGGTGGCGTCGAAGTACGAGGGCCCGTGGGCCGACGAACTGCGCATCACGCTGCGCCAGATGGACCTCGGCATGAGCCGCCGCCAGGCCTTCGCGGAGCTGCGCCGCCGCAACGACTCGGAACAGGTGGCGATGTTCGTGACGGCCTTGCAGCAGGGCGAGGAACTGGGCGCCCCGATCGTCGACACGCTGGTGGCGCTGGCGAAGGACATGCGCCGCACCGACGCCCAGAACGCCCGCCGCAAGGCGGCCCGCGCCGTACCGAAGGCCACGATGATGATCACGACGTTCATGGTCCCGGCGACGATGCTCCTGCTCGGGGCCGGCCTGCTGCTGGGCTCCGGGACCGACTTCGGCTCGCTCACGGGGGAGTAGGGGGAGGTCATGGCAGGCATGCCGGTGAGGATGGGCATGGGCATGGGCATGGGCATGGGGGCGAAGTCAGTCGTCGCGGCCGGAACCGGAGCTCGGGGACGTCCCCGGACGGCCGCGGACCGGGAGCGCTCCGCGACGATCCCCCTGCAGACGAACGCGCTCCAGGCGATGTGCCGCCAGGTCTTCGGCTTCCGTCTCGCCATGATCGCGCTCGCGGCCCCCGCGGCCCTGCTCAACGCGGCGCCGGGCTTCGGCACCCGGCTGGTGGGAACGTCGGTCGTGATCACGTTCATGGGCTCCTACGCCCTCTTCCGCGACTGGGAGCGCTTCGGCCCCCTCCTTCTGCGCCACCCCACCCTGCTCGCGGCGGACACGCTCTTCACTTCGCTCCTCCTGCTCTCCGCGGGCCCGGACACCACCCTTGCCTACGTCAGCGTCTGCACCCCGCTGCTGGCCGGCATCGTCTACGGCTACCGGGGCGCGGCGGTGTTCGCCAGCGCGCAGTCGCTGATCCTGCTGCTGGCGTACGCGATCAACCGGGAGGCACAGGAGGGCAGCGGCCTGGCGGAGAAACTGCTCCTTCCGGGCTTCTGCGTCATCACGGGCGCACTCGGCTCGTCCCTGCGCGGCCTCATGCTGCGCTTCGGCACGGCCACCGAGGCCCTGACGACGGTCCGCGCCCGCCTGGCTGTGGCGGAGGCGGTCAGCGAGGAACGGGCCCGGCTGGCCCGTGAGATGCACGACTCGGTGGCGAAGACGCTGCACGGCGTGGCGCTGGCGGCGGACGGCCTGGCCCGCTCGGCGGCCTCGCCGTCGCCGGACCCGGGCCGCCTCGCCCGGCAGGCGGAACTGGTCTCCCGAGCGGCACGCCGGGCCGCGGCCGAATCCCGGGAACTCCTGGCCGACCTGCGCCACGAGTCGGCCCCGGACCTGGCGATGGACCTCGGGGCGGAACTGGCCACCCGCACGCAGGCCTTCAGGACGCGTACGGGCATGCGGGCCACGTACGCACGGGCGTCCGGCGAGGCCCTCCCCCCGGTGTCGCCGGCGGTGGCCCGCCAACTCCTCACCATCGCCGAGGAGGCCATGGAGAACGCCCACCGGCACGCGCGGGCGACGCGGGTCGAGGTGAGGGCGGTCGTCGAGGACGGCGTGCTCAGCCTGACGGTCCGGGACGACGGCCGGGGCCTCCCGCCCGGCACGACCCTCGACCACCTGCGGCGCACGGGCCACTTCGGCCTGGTCGGCATGTCGGAGCGGGCCGCCTCCGTCGGCGCCCGCGTCCAGGTCGGCGGGGGCGGGCAGGCGTGCGGCACGGAGGTCCGCGTGGAGCTCCCGCTGGCCGCCCTGACGACGGAGGCGACGACCACATGAACGAGCCGCCCCGCGCCGCCGGGCCCCTGCGCGTCGTGGTGGCCGACGACAACCCGGTGGTCCGGGCGGGCCTGGCGGCCCTCCTCGCGGCGCACGCCGACCTCACGGTGGTGGCCGAGGCGACGAACGGCCACGAGGCCCACGAGGCGTCCCTGCGCCACCGCCCCGACGTGATCCTCCTGGACGTGCGCATGCCGGGCACGGACGGCATCACGGCACTGCCCCACCTCGTCCGCGTCGCCCCGGTGCTGATGCTGACGTACAGCAGGGAGCCGGAGACGGTCCGGGAGGCCCTGCGCCTGGGGGCCGCGGGCTACCTGGTGCACGGCGAGTTCACGACCGGCGAACTGGTCCGAGCCGTACGGGACATCAGCCGGGGCCGACCGCGGCTCACCCCTGCAGCGACAGCGGCGCTCGCTCAAGCAAACCCTGAACTCCCCACTGCGCCAAGCAATTCACGGGAACCGCTTTCGCAAGTGCAACCAGATGTGGGACAGTCGACGTCATACCGGTCAGGGTTCCGGCTGAGCAGGAGGGAGGCGGAGATCATGGACCTCATCGCATCGGGCATGAACAACCAGCAGATCGCCGCCGCCTGCTTCATCAGCGAGAAGACCGTCAAGAACCACATCAACCGAATCTTCGCCAAACTCCACAGCACCAGCCGCGGGGAGGCGGCCGCCAAGTGGCTGGGAACAGCGCCGGGTTCACGTCCCGGGGGAGGCGAACGGTGATGGTGGAGCGATGGTTTTCGGACGGGGCCGGGAATTGGGTCCTGGGGCCCTCTGGTGTTTCGGGTGTTCCCGCTTACGTTTCTCGCAAGACTTCTCATGACGCTTGCGAGCCCAGCGCTCAACGACTGCCGGACACCAGAGGGGACCACCATGAGCAACTGGATGAAGACCACCGTCGCATACATCCGTTCCCGCGCCGTTCGAAGCGACGAGGGACAGACTGCGGTGGAGTACCTGGGAATCATCGCGGTGGTGGTGGCGATCGTGCTGGCGATCACAGGGACGGACATCGGTCAGACGATCTACGACGCGATCGTGAACCAGATCGACGAGCTCACAGGATGACCCGGCGCCGCAGGTTCGGCGACGCAGGGCAGGCCTTCCCCATCTACATCACGGTGGTGGGGGGCCTGCTCTTTCTCGCGTTCGCCTATCTCGCGGTGGGACAGGCCGCGGCAAACAGGAACGGTGCCCAAACAGCAGCAGACGCGGCAGCGCTGGCGGCGGCGCAGGAGACGCGAGACCAACTCGCCGGGGACTGGTTGCAAGTCGTGGGTGATCCGGCGAAGTGGCAGGAAATCCTGGACGGTGGCACCGAGGTGATCGACGGCTGCTGGCGGGCATACGAACTCGCTGACCAGAACGACGCCACCGTCCAGGGCTGTGACACAACAGAGCCGCTGGGTTACAAGGTGGTTGTCCTGACCAACAGGTTTGTGGGCGACTCCATCGTCCCCGGCACGGAGAACGTGCGCTCGACTGCTTCGGCCACCGCAGTGATCGAGTCTCGCTGCACCTTCGATCTCCCCGGCTCGGGTGCCGAAGACGGTGAGGGGAACGACGTACTGCCACTGCCCCAGCTCACCTGCGATGACGAGACGTGGGACCCGGACCCGGACGACCCGAGCACCCTTCCGGGGCCCGAGGACCTCTTTGACGTCCATCTGTCCGACTGACAAGCGAACGACGAGTGACGAAGGAAGCAGAGGCATGAGCATTCGGTTCACCACGAAGGCCCGTAGGGGGACGGTCGCACTGACCGTCGCGGCCGGACTGGCCCTCGGTGTGGCCGGCTGCGGAAGCTGGGGAGACGACCCCAAGAAGCCGAAGACGTCGGCGTCGGCTCCCAAGGACGCCGCTGATTCCAACCCGAGTGCTCAGGAGGGAACGGACGAGCTTCTTGCCGAACTCAAGGGCGAGGGCGGCCTGATCCTCAAAATCACCTCGGCTCGGCGCGACTCCGGAGGGTTCGTCACGGTGAGCGGAGAGCTCAAGAACGACGGTGACGAACCTGCACGCGTATCGGCGCGTACATCAGGGGACGAGACCGAGATCATCAGGCATGGAACATCTTTCGGCGGAGCAACGCTCGTCGACTCGGCGAGTAAAAAGCGTTACTACGTGCTGCGTGACACGGACGGCCGCCCCTTGACGACGACGGGCATGCCGCGGATCAAGGCCGGTGACTCGATCCCCGTTTTCATGCAGTTCCCCTCCCCGCCCGCGAACACATCCGAGGTCAGCTTCCAACTTCCCACGTTCGCCGCAGCCACCCTCCAGATCTCCGGGTGAGGCCCTCATGACCCGCACCCCCCGCCTCCCCCTCACCCTCACCGCCGCCGCCCTCATGGTCGCCGCCAACCTCCTCGGCGCCACCACGGCCGACGCCGCCGATGACCCCAGCGTCCCGCCCGGCACCGAGGCGACGGCCGCCGCCCCCGTCGAGGTGGACGCCAACGATCCCGACCTCAAGCTCCCCGAAGGCGCGACCCTCGCCGAGGCGAAGGTGCTGGACATCAAGCAGGTGGTGGAGGACCAGGCCGGGGAGGAACGCCGTGAGGACACCAACGCGGACGTGAAGTTCGCGCTCCAGGCCGAGGTCCTCTTCCCCAAGGACAGCGCGAAGCTGACCGGCGAGGCGAAAGCCCGGATCGCGGAGATCGCCGAGGAGATCAGGACCCAGAACGCCACCCGCATCCGCGTCTTCGGCTTCACCGACAACCTGGGCTCCTCAGCCCACGGCGACGTCCTGTCCAGGAAGCGCGCCAACGCCGTACAGGGCATCCTGGAATCGGAACTGAACGACTCCACGGTCACCTACGAGGTCCGCGGCTACGGCGAGCAGTACCCGATCTCCTCGAACGCGACGGAGTCGGGCCGCAAGAAGAACCGCCGGGTGGAGGTGTCGTTCCCGCGCTCGGAGAGCTGACGCGGCAAGGCTCCCGACGGGACGGGAGTCCACGGGGCAGGGATCGCCCGCACGCTCAACTCGGCTCGACCACCACCCGCGCCCCGACCCGCGCCCCCCACCCCGCCATCGCCCCGGCCGCCGCCTCCAGCACATGCCGGGAGCGCAGGCGGGGGAGGCCGAGTCGTCCCGGTCCCATGGTGTGGACGGCGATGATCCTCAGGTGCCGGTCGAGGTACGCGACGTCGATCGGGATGCGCATGCCGAAGGTGTGCACGCTGTTGGCGGGGGAGAGGAGAAGCGCGCCGTCGACGGCGTCACGGCCCAGCAGGCCGCGGGTGCGCGCACGGTAGGAGGAGGCGATCTCCAGCGGTACGCGGACCTCGCCCCGCTCGCCGTGCACCGTCAGCGTCCCCTGTCCGTCGCGCCACCGCCGACCCATCCGAGCCACCTCCGCGCAAAAGAAGTTGTCAGCCCCAGCAGGGCCGGGTAGGAAGGCTCCCATGACCGGACTCGGCGCGGTATTCCGCCCCCAACTCGCCCCCGAACGGCTCCGATCCGTCGCTCGCCTCGCCGACGAGGCCGGTCTCGAAGAGCTGTGGCTCTGGGAGGACTGCTTCCGTGAGGGCGGCATCTCCACCGCGGCCGCCGCTCTCGCCTGGACCGAGCGGGTCAGGGTCGGCGTCGGCCTGCTGCCCGTGCCGTTGCGGAACGTCGCCGTCACCGCCATGGAGGCCGCCACCCTGCACCGTATGTTCCCGGGCCGCCCGATCCTCGCCGTCGGGCACGGGGTGCAGGACTGGATGGGACAGGTCGGGGCGCGGGCCGAGTCACCGGTGACCTTGCTCAGGGAGCATCTCGAAGCGCTGCGGGCCCTGTTGCGCGGGGAGCGGCTGAGCGTCGAGGGACGGTACGTCAAGCTCGACGACGTGGCCCTCGACTGGCCGCCCGCCGAGCCGGTACCGATCATCGCCGGAGTCACCGGGCCCCGTTCGCTGCGGCTGTCCGGCGCGGCGGCCGACGGCACGCTGCTCACCGCGTCCTCCTCGGCCGAGGACGTGCTGCGGGCACGGCGCCTGATCGACGAGGGCCGGGAGTCGGCCGGACGCGCCGAGGCGGAGCGGCACCAGGTCGTCGTCTATCTGCTCACCGCCACCGGCGCCGACGGACCCGCCCGTCTGCAGGCCGAGCTGGCCGAGGAGGGGCTCGGATCCACTCCGGGCGTCGGGGTCGCCGGAGACGCGGGCGCCGTGGCGAAGGCGGTCCAGCGGCTCGCGGACGCCGGGGCCGACACCGTCGTCCTGCAACCTACGGGCGACGAACCCGACCCGGAGGGGTTCGTACGGTTCGTGGCCGAGGAAGTACGACCGCTGGTGCTTTGAACGCCCGAGCGCGCCCGGGTCGTCGGTGCCGGGGCCCGGCGGTGCTCGGGTGCTCGGGGACGAGACCTGCCCGTCGTCTCCCGGTGGGACGGCGAGCACCGCTTCCCCGGCCGCGGACGCGTAAGGCCCCGCACGCGGACCCCTTGAGGGCAACACCGCCTCGGTACGCCTCCCCGACGACCCGGCTCCTCACCCGCCGGCACCCTCCGCCACGGCACCGGCGACCACACACCGCCGACCCTCCCGGACGCCGGCGAAGCCGGGAAGCCGGAACCTCGCCCACCCGCCCCCTGAGACGGATCACCCCATGAACGAACCCCGGCCCCGCCCCGACCACCCCCGCTCCTTCGAGGACCTCGTCGCCGAAGGCGCCGCCGTGCCCACCGAGGGCTGGGACTTCTCCTGGTTCGAGGGCCGGGCCACCGAGGCCCGGCCGTCCTGGGGATACGCCACCTCGCTCGCCGAGCGGCTCGGCCGCGCCACCGCCGCGCTCGACATCCAGACCGGCGGAGGCGAGGTGCTCGACTTCGCCCTGCGTCGCGCCGCCCCCCGGGCACCCACCCTCGTCGCCGCCACCGAGGGCTGGCCGCCGAACGCCGCCAAGGCCACCGCCCTGCTGCGCCCGCGCGGCGTCACCGTCGTCGCGTCCGCCGAGGACGCCCCGCTGCCCTTCGCCGACAACGCCTTCGACCTCGTCTCAAGCCGGCATCCCGTCAGCCCGCACTGGACCGAGATCGCCCGCGTCATCCAGCCGGGCGGGACCTACTTCGCCCAGCACGTCGGCCCCCGCAGCGTCTTCGAACTCGTCGAGTACTTCCTGGGCGCCCTCTCACAGGAGCAGCGCGAAGCCCGCCATCCCGACCGCGAGCGCGTCGACGCCGAGGCCGCCGGGCTTGAGGTGGTCGATCTGCGGGCGGAGCGGCTGCGTGTCGAGTTCCACGACATCGCGGCCGTCGTCCACTTCCTGCGCAAGGTGGTCTGGATGGTCCCCGGCTTCACCGTCGAGGCGTACCTGCCTCAGCTGCGCGCCCTGCACGAGCGGATCGAGTCCGAGGGCCCGTTCGTGGCACACAGCGCCCGCCACCTCGTCGTGGCCCGCAAGCCCGGCGCCTGAGCCGCCACGGAGGGCTGCCCGTCACGCGTGCGGCCCCACCGTCACCTGCCCGACCACCAACTCCGCCCTCGCCTCCAGCACCTCTCCCACCCGCTCCGCCTGTTCACCCAGCTCCCGCTCCAGCCGCCCCGTCAGGCGCCGTCCGATCAGCTCGACGGTGACCGTCGAACGACGGCCCTGGCGCCGCTGGTGCCAGACCCCGGACACCACCCCGTCCACCAGCACCACCGGGTAGTTCCCCGCCTGCCCACCCGCCAGAGCCCGCCGGTAGGCGTCCCCGGGGAACAGCGACGCTCGCGGCTGCGCGGCGACGGCGTACGCGTCGAAGTACGGCAGCAGCCGCACACCGCGCACCGGCCCGTCGGGAAACTCGGTGTCGTCCGCCGCCACCCACGCCCCCGCGCCCTCGAAGTCGACCTCCTCGGTCTCCCCGGCCTTTGCCAGTTCCCCGAACAGCCCCGCCGCCCATCCGGCGGGCGCCGCCAGCCACTTCGCGAAGTGCCGGGGCGTGGCCGGGCCGTACGCGCGCAGATACCGCCGTACGAGTTCACGCAGGGCCGTCCGGACCGGCAGCGGATCGAAGGAGGGCGGCCGTGTGTACGTCGGGCCACGTGCGTTGCAAACCTCACATCCGTACGCGGAGGCTTTCCGCTCCCTGTGCATCAAAGGATCCTTCACCTTTTCCACATTGTTATAGAGGCTGACTCGCTTTCCCGTGACCCCTCACGTAAGTTCAGACCAAGGCAATTCGCGTACGCAAAGCTGCGCGGCGACACCGCGCAGTGGAGGGGGCTGCGCGGTGTCACGCCTTCACGCGGGCCGCTGCTGGACGCGCGTCGCGTCCCCGCCCGTCCGCTCCGCGCGATCGCGCGCGGCGTCAAGCGGACGTTCGCGGTCGGGGTCACCCGGGCGGGGGATGCGTGGACAAGTCGCCAGGCAGACCCACAAGAGGCTGCAAAACCTACGGATCCGACCGCATCCCACGCGTTTCCCCTGGAAATCAGCCGCGACACGGCCGCGAACGCGCCAGGAACCGGTCCTTCGACGACCACCGCCCCGTCGCCGAACGGTTTCGGAGAGTAGTTGTGGCATGCCGATGCGCGCAGCATCACTTACGAAGGGTTATGGTGGAAGCCCCCCCTCGGGCCGGTCCGTCTCCCCCCCACGGACCGGCCCGTTTTTTGCGCTCGCACTCAGGATGCGTCCGCACTCCCGGGGTCGCGTCGCTCACACGGGGGGCGCGGGGAACCCCACGGCCGCCCGCGCACCGCGCCGCCCCCGCCCGACCGGCGCACCTCCACCCCACCGCCCCCCTTCAGCGCGGCCCCAGCGCCACGGGGGTAGGCTTCGCCTCCGGGGACCGCCATACGGACAGGGACCGCCCTCGACCGCGCCGCGACCACCGCCGCGCACCGATCATCGCGACCACCGCGACCGTGCCGGGGCCGCTCCTGTCCGATCCGTACGGAGGGGCTGACAATCACGTGAACCTGCGCGACAAGCTGCGTAACCTGCTGGTCAGGGTGTACGCACGCCGGGTGGAGGGCCACCTGGACCACGCTCAGGTGCCCAAGCACATCGGCGTGATCATGGACGGCAACCGCCGCTGGGCGAAGGCGGCGGGCTCCTCCACCGTGCACGGTCACCGGGCCGGCGCGGAGAAGATCGAGGAGTTCCTCGGCTGGTGCAGTGAGACGGACGTCGAGGTCGTCACCCTGTGGCTGCTGTCGACCGACAACTTCGACCGGCCGCAGGACGAACTCGTCCCGCTCCTCGGGATCATCGAGGACGTCGTGCGCACCCTGGCCGCCGACGGCCGCTGGCGCGTGCACCACGTCGGCACGCCCGACCTGCTGCCGTCCGGGATGCAGACCACCCTCAAGGAGGCCGAGGAGGCCACCGCGCACATCGACGGGATACTGGTCAACGTCGCCATCGGCTACGGCGGCCGCCAGGAGATCGCCGACGCGGTGCGCTCGATGCTGCTCGACGCACAGGACAAGGGCACCTCCCTGGAGGACCTCGCCGAGGCCGTCGACATCGACATGATCGGCCGCCACCTCTACACCGGCGACCAGCCCGACCCCGACCTCGTCATCCGCACCAGCGGTGAGCAGCGGCTGTCCGGATTCATGCTCTGGCAGACGGCTCACTCCGAGTACTACTTCTGTGACGTGTTCTGGCCGGCCTTCCGCAAGGTCGACTTCCTGCGCGCCATGCGCGACTACGCCGCCCGGCACCGGCGTTACGGCGGCTGACGCACCTCACCACGGGGGCGGTCAGGGGCGGAAGTAACGAGGAGTTCACCGGCGCGCCGTCATATGCATCGGCATGGCCGCGCGTGTTCGAGGGCATAAGCCAAGCAGGTCGACACCCGAACCACGGGTGTCGTATCTCAGCGGACGGCGCCGGAGTCGTCCGCCCGGGAGGCCCTTTGCACCAGCCCCACCGTGCGGTCACAGCACGGAAGAAGACGCGGAGGGCCGGTTTTCGGCCCGTGCAGAGCGGCCGACGACCGGTCGGGTTCTTCTCACCCTCCCGGTCGGGACCCCCACACTCCCGGCCCAGCTCCCACTCCGTCGCTCCCCGACCTCATCCGAGGGGGTACGTCCTTCCGTGGTGACCAGCACAAAGCGCCACAAGCCAGACCGGCGCACCTACGTCCTCGACACCAGCGTCCTGCTGGCCGACCCGAACGCCCTGAGCCGCTTCGACGAGCACGAGGTCGTGCTCCCCATCGTCGTGGTGACGGAGCTGGAGGCGAAGCGGCACCATCCCGAACTCGGCTACTTCGCCCGGCAGGCACTGCGCCTGCTGGACGACCTGCGGGTGCGGTACGGCCGTCTCGACGCCCCCATCCCGACCGGGGACCTCGGCGGGACCGTGCGTGTCGAGCTCAACCACTCGGACCCCAGCGTGCTGCCGTCCGGCTACCGCCTGGGGGACAACGACTCCCGTATCCTCGCGGTCGCCCGCAATCTGCAGGCCGAGGGGTTCGACGTCACGGTCGTGTCGAAGGACCTGCCGCTCAGGATCAAGGCCTCGTCCGTCGGACTCCTCGCCGAGGAGTACCGCGCCGAACTCGCCATCACGGACTCCTCCGGATGGACCGGAATGTCCGAACTCACGCTCCCTGGCGAGCAGGTGGACATCCTCTTCGAGGAAGGGCACATCCACGTCCCCGAGGCCGCCGGCCTGCCCGTGCACACCGGGCTGACCATCCACTCCGAGCGCGGCAAGGCGCTCGGCCGGATCACGCCCGACGGCAACGTCCGCCTCGTGCGCGGCGATCGGGAGGCCTTCGGCATCAAGGGCCGCAGCGCAGAGCAGCGGATCGCGCTGGACCTGCTGCTCGACCCGGACGTCGGAATCGTGTCCATGGGCGGCCGGGCCGGCACCGGCAAGTCGGCGCTGGCGCTGTGCGCGGGCCTGGAAGCCGTGCTGGAGCGGCGTCAGCACCAGAAGGTGATGGTCTTCCGGCCGCTGTACGCGGTGGGCGGGCAGGAGCTCGGCTATCTGCCCGGCACCGAGGCCGAGAAGATGAGCCCCTGGGCGCAGGCGGTCTTCGACACACTGTCGGCGGTCACCAGCCGTGAGGTCATCGAAGAGGTCACGGCACGCGGCATGCTGGAGGTGCTGCCGCTCACCCACATCCGCGGCCGTTCCCTGCATGACGCCTTCGTGATCGTGGACGAGGCGCAGTCACTGGAAAGGAATGTCCTGCTGACCGTTCTGTCCCGAATCGGTGCTGATTCGCGGGTGGTTCTCACGCATGACGTGGCCCAGCGGGACAATCTGAGAGTCGGGCGCTACGACGGTGTCGTCGCGGTCGTGGAGAAACTGAAGGGCCACCCTCTCTTCGCCCATGTCACGCTGACACGGTCCGAGAGGTCCCAGATCGCCGCCCTTGTGACCGAAATGCTCGAAGACGGGCAGATCTGAGAAAAGACCGGCTATTGAGGCCGGTTACGCAGTAGTTGGCGCCGTCCGAAAGGCGAAGAGCCTAGTCGGGCGGCGCCTCGGCGTGTGCGGCTTTCCGTAAACCCCCTGGGACAAACGAGGTGTGAGCTTTCACACGCAACGCAGAATTGCCTTGCGGTGTCGGGGTACGGCAGAGTCTCACTCCTGTCAGGCCCCGCATACGACACATCTGTACCCCCAGCGGTCTAGAACCACAGCGACACCCCAACTGCATAGCGCCGTCGTATGCCGCCCGAGTTCTCCACGCGGCGCTCCCGTACGGGAGTTGCCCACCGGGTCCGAGCCTCCCGTGACCCCGCAGTTGGGAGGCCAGCGCCAGGGGCACGATTGCGTCCGCCAGGGTCACCGAAGCGGGCGATGCTGGAAGGAAACCGTGTGAGTCCGATTTCGGTCAGGGGATTCGCAGTGGCGTCAGCCACCGCGGTCACCGCTGTCGGAAGCGTCGTCGGCGTTGCCTCGGGCAGCACCGCGCAGAACAACGACGCCCAGGCGACGGCTGCCGATTCGACGCTCCTCGCGGACATACCCGCGGGCCAGCAGGCCCAGGTACAGACCGAGTCCCTGACGGCCCAGGCCGACGTCCAGGCGATCGCCGCGGACGCGAGCGCCAAGAAGGACGCTGAGGAATCGGCCCGCAAGGCCGCCGCCCAGACGGCGATCGAGAAGAAGGAGCAGGCCGAGAAGGCCGCGCAGGAAGCCAAGGAGAGGGAAGAGGCCGAGACGAAGGCCTCGCGGTCCTCCTCCGCCGACTTCCCCGTCCAGAGCTCGTACAGCATCGAGCAGATCCAGGCCATGGCGCGCCAGATGGTGCCGAGCGGCCAGTTCCAGTGCTTCAGCAACATCGTGGACCACGAGTCCGACTGGAACTACAAGGCGGTCAACCCCTCCTCCGGTGCCTACGGCCTCTTCCAGGCCCTGCCCGGATCCAAGATGTCGTCCGTCGGCGCCGACTGGCAGACGAACCCGGCCACCCAGATCAAGTGGGGGCTGAACTACATGAACGACCGCTACGGCAGCCCGTGCGACGCCTGGAACTTCTGGCAGGCCAACCACTGGTACTGAGCCGCCGCTCCACCTTCGCGCAGCCCTTCACCGCCCACTGGTGAGGGGCTTTCGCGCGTCCGCGCATCTCGCCATGTACGGTCGGACGCAACGACTCCAGGGGGGAGTGGTGGGGACAGACGGGGGAAGAGGACGAACATGTCGCGAGTGCCTGGGTGGCTCGGTCGGCTCGGCGCCGGACTGACCGAGATGAGCGATCGGTTGAACGAGCGCCGGGCCGCGGTGGAACGGGAGAGCGACGAACTCCAGCCGGCCGAGCGCTCCGCGGGAGACGAGTTCTCCGTCACCGGCACTCCCCCCGCCGACCACGTCCCCCGGCCGCCCGACTACGCGCCCGCGGCTCCGCCGCCCCGCCCCGACCCCGCGCAGGTCGTCCCGTGGGGCGTACGGGTCGCCGCCGAGGCAGGCTGGCGGCTGCTCGTGCTGGCCGGCACGGTCTGGGTGCTGATGCGGGTCATCAGCGCCGTCCAGCTGGTCGTGCTGGCGTTCGTCACCGCGCTGCTGCTCACCGCGCTGATGCAGCCCTCGGTCGCCTGGCTGAGGCGGCGCGGTGTGCCGCGCGGGCCCGCCACCGCCCTGACCGCGATCCTCGGGTTCGTCGTCATCGGGCTGATGGGCTGGTTCGTGACCTGGCAGGTCATGGAGAACATCGGCAACCTCTCCGACCAGGTCCAGGACGGCATCGACGAGCTGCGCAACTGGCTCCTCAACAGCCCGTTCCACGTCACCGACAAGCAGATCAACGAGATCGCCGAGAACCTCCGGGAGGCGATCGGCGCCAACACCGACGAGATCACCTCGGCCGGCCTGGAAGGCGTGACGGTCGTCGTCGAGGCCCTCACCGGCATCCTGCTGGCCGCTTTCTCGACGCTCTTCCTGCTCTACGACGGCAAGCGCATCTGGGAGTGGACGCTGAAGCTGGTGCCCGCCGTGGCTCGGCCCGGTGTAGCCGGCGCCGGCCCGCGCGCGTGGGCGACGCTCACGGCGTACGTGCGCGGCACGGTACTCGTCGCCCTGATCGACGCCGTCTTCATCGGTATCGGCATCTACTTCCTCGACGTACCGATGGCCGTCCCGCTGGCCGTGTTCATCTTCCTGTTCTCCTTCATCCCGCTCGTCGGCGCGGTGGCCTCCGGCGCGCTGGCGGTGGTCGTCGCCCTGGTGACGCAGGGCGTGTTCACCGCGGTGATGACCCTCGCGGTCGTCCTCGCCGTGCAGCAGATCGAGGGGCACGTCCTCCAGCCGTTCATCCTGGGACGTGCGGTCCGTGTCCACCCGCTGGCCGTGGTGCTGTCGGTCGCGGCCGGAGGCATGGTGGCCGGGATCGGCGGCGCGGTGGTGGCCGTACCGCTGGTGGCGGTCTCGAACACGATCGTGGGGTACCTGCGGGCCTACTCGCGGGAGGCGGCGCTGCGTTACGCACCCGAGCCGAGGGGGGCGACGGCGGTGGGGGCGGCTCCCGCGGACCCGCCGTCGTCCGGCAAGCCTGGGTCGGAGCAATGACAAGGGCCCGTTCACCCTGAGGGTGAACGGGCCCCGCGTTTCTGGGCGGAGGGAACTACTCCGCCAGAACCGCCTCAGCCTCCAGCGTCGTACCGATCGCCTGGATCACAGAAGCGATCTTGAACGCCTCCTGGACCGTCTCGCGGTCCACGCCGGCCTTGCGCAGTACCTGCTCGTGCGAGTCGAGGCACATGCCGCAGCCGTTGATGGCGGACACCGCGAAGGACCACAGCTCGAAGTCGACCTTGTCGACGCCCGGGTTGCCGATGACGTTCATCCGCAGACCCGCGCGCAGGCTGCCGTACTCGTGGTCGGACAGCAGGTGCCGGGTGCGGTAGAAGACGTTGTTCATCGCCATCACCGCGGCAGCGGACTTCGCCGCGGTGTACGCCTCCGGCGAGAGGTTCGCCTTCGCCTCCGGTGCCAGCTCGCGCAGGACGATCGGCGAGCGCGAGGCGATCGCGGTGGCGAGCACCGTGCCCCACAGCTGCTGCGCCGGGAGGTCCGAGTTGCCGATGACCGAGCCAAGGTTGAGCTTCAGGTCCTTGGCGTAGTCCGGTATGCGGGACTTGAGGGAGTCGAGGGACATGCGGGTCACTCCCCGGCGAGCAGCTTGACCGGGTCGAGCGTCTCGTCGCCCTTGCTCCAGTTGCACGGGCACAGCTCGTCCGTCTGGAGGGCGTCCAGGACCCGCAGGACCTCCTTGGGGTTACGGCCGACGGAGCCGGCGGTCACCATGGAGAACTGGATCTCGTTGTTCTGGTCGACGATGAACACCGCGCGCTTGGCGAAGCCGTCCTCGCCCTCGATGCCGAGGTCGCGCATCAGCTCGTGCTTGGAGTCGGCCATCATCGGGAACGGCAGGTCCCGCAGGTCGTCGTGGTCCTTGCGCCAGGCGTGGTGGACGAACTCGGAGTCACCGGAGAAGCCGAGGACCTGGGCGTCGCGGTCGGCGAACTCCTCGTTCAGCTTGCCGAAGGCGGCGATCTCGGTCGGGCACACGAAGGTGAAGTCCTTGGGCCAGGCGAAAACGATCTTCCACTTGCCCTCGTAGGTCTTGTGGTTGATCGTCTCGAACTCCTTGCCCTTCTCCAGCGAGACGCAGGCGGTCAGTTCGAACTCGGGGAACTTGTCACCGACAGTGAGCACACGCTCTCCTTGCAGCGAAGAAGACACCCGTTCGGACAGGTGTCTCCCATTGGGTTGGACCTTACGGATCCTGGCACAGCGTGCATTGATACGGGAAATAGCTACACTCGGTCGGGTTGATCGGAGGTGCCTATTGATGTCCGTGGGAAAGCGGAGACAGCCCAGTCTCGCCCAGTTGCGGGCCTTCACCGCCGTCGCCGAGCACCTCCACTTCCGGGACGCGGCGGCCGCGATCGGCATGAGCCAGCCCGCCCTCTCCGGCGCGGTGTCCGCCCTGGAGGAGACCCTCGGGGTCACCCTGCTGGAGCGGACGACCCGCAAGGTGCTGCTCTCGCCGGCCGGCGAACGACTGGCCGTACGGGCCAAAGCGGTACTGGCGGAGGTCGGGGCGCTGATGGAGGAGGCGGAGGCCGTCCGGGCGCCGTTCACCGGCGCGCTGCGGCTCGGGGTGATCCCGACGGTGGCGCCGTATCTGCTGCCGACCGTGCTGCGGCTCGTCCACGACCGCTATCCGCACCTCGACCTCCAGGTGCACGAGGAGCAGACCGCCAGCCTCGTCGAAGGGCTCGCCGGCGGCCGCCTGGACCTGCTCCTGCTCGCCGTCCCGCTCGGCGTGCCGGGAGTCGCCGAACTGCCGCTCTTCGACGAGGACTTCGTGCTCGTCACCCCCCTCGGCCACCAGCTGGGAGGCCGCGAGGGCATCCCGCGTGAGGCCCTGAAGGAGCTGAACCTGCTGCTCCTCGACGAGGGGCACTGCCTGCGCGACCAGGCCCTCGACATCTGCCGGGAGGCCGGCCGCGAGGACGCGCCGGTGACCACGACGGCCGCCGGACTGTCGACACTCGTCCAGCTCGTGGCGGGCGGCATGGGCTGCACACTGCTGCCGCGCACCGCTCTCAAACTGGAGACCACCCGCAGCAGTCAGCTGCTCACCGGCTACTTCGCCGACCCCGCCCCGACCCGCCGGGTGGCCCTCGCGATGCGGAGCGGGTCGGCGCGCGCCGCGGAGTACGAGGAACTGGCGGAGGCCCTGCGCGGGGCTCTGTGCCCGTTGCCCGTGCGGGTGGTGGGGGCGGGCGGGTGAGCCTCGCGCAGGGACGGTGACCCTCGCGCAGGGACGGAGGCCTACTCCGTACGCAGGCCGTCCGGCCGCATCAGCCGCAGCAGTGGCGGCAGGCTGAGCAGCGTCACCACGAGCACCACCCCGGCGCCGACGCCCGTCATCGACAGCACGCTCGGCCAGTCCACCCGGACCGGCCGGTCCGCCATCCGCAGCAGGACCGCGCCCAGCGTCAGCCCCACCGCCGATGCCAGCAGCAGGCCGAGGGCGATCGGGACGGTCGTCTGCCACAGCACCGACAGGCTCAGCGTGCGGCGCCGGGTGCCGAAGGCGACCAGCGAGGACAGCAGCTTCTTGCGGTCCCGCAGCTGCTCAAGCTGGGAGACCAGCAGGCTCGCGCCGATCAGTGCCATGACACAGGCGGCCCCGACGGACAGGCCGGTGCGGATGCTGGTGAACCGCTCGGACTGCCGGGTCCACTCCCAGGCCATCGGGTACGCCCGCTCGTCGATCTTCGCCGCCGTGTTCCGGGCCAGGTCGGGGACGTCGGGCACGGAATTGTCGAACTGCAGGTAGACGTGCCCGGTCAGGGCCGGGGCCGCCTCGGCGGGCAGTGCCTTGCGGGTGATGAGGAAGCCACCCCGCTCCCGGCCCTCCGCGTCCTTGAGAGCCGTGGCCTTCTTCAGATCCCGCGGCACGGCCCAGGCGATCTCGCTGCGCCTGGTGGGCTCACCCTCGTAGGTCGGGTCGAGGTACAGCGTCCGGCCCGGCTGTCCGGCGAACGACTGGGTGTCCTCGTCGTACTCGGAGCCCGTCACGTAGAAGACGTCACCTTCCCGGCAGGAGGCGATCCGGGCCACGTCGCGCAGCTCCGCGCAGGTGCCGACGGTCACCTCCGAGCCCTTCTCGGGATCCTTGCGCCGGTCCCCGAGGTACCCCTCCGAGTACGCGTAGACCTTGCGCACCCCCTCGGTGTCCCAGAACTTCGCCGCCGCCCGGTCGATCGGTACGTCGGTCGGCAGCCTCACCGACATCTGGATGCGCCCGACGTCGTAGCCGGTGTCCTCGGTGTACTCGCCCTCCACGCCCGCGAACAGCATCTGCAGCGCGATCGCGCCGGCCACGGCCACGGCGACGCCGTTGACCATGCGGGCCGCCGTACCGCTGCTCAACTGCAGTCGCCGTACCGCGAGTTGCCAGGAGACACCACCGGAGTTCAGCCGGGCGACGACCGCCTCGACGACCCAGGGGAGCAAGGTGGTCACGCCGATGAGCAGCAGCAGCACACCACCGATCACCAGGTACTCGTTGAACTCGCCGCTGTCGTTGCCCTGGCCGATCATCGGCCAGAGCATCGCTACGCCGCCGAGCGGCAGCAGCAGCCGCCACCACAGCCGGCGCCGCGAGGGCTTCGCCGTGCGCACCACACCGAGCGGCTCGATGACCACGCCACGCATCGCGAACAGCGTGACCAGTACGGCGGCCGCGGGCACGGCGACGGCGATCAGCAGGGCAAGGCCGGGGGAGGGGTTGAGGTAGCTCGGGAACACGCTGACGTCGAAGACCTCGATGGAGCCGGCGACCTGGCGGCAGGCCAGGAAGAAGCCGGTACCGAAGACCAGTCCCAGTACCGCGCCCACCAGCGCCTCGCCGGCCGCGATCCGCCGGACCATCCGGCCGTCGGAGCCGACCAGCCGCAGCGCCGCCAGCCGCCGGTCGCGCCGCTCGCCGCCGAAGCGCACGGCCGCCGCGATGAAGACGGCGACGGGCATCAGCAGCACCACGAAGACGACGAGGACGATCAGGATCAGGACGGGGTCGACACGTTCCTGGGGCGGGTTGGGGTCGCCGTACCTGTCGATGCGCGCCACCCGGACGCCGTCGACCTGCGAGGCGAGGTCCTTGGCGCCCCGGTAGAAGGTGAGTTCGGCCGGGCCGATCAGTCCGGCCTCCCCGATGGTCCCGACGATCCGGTCCGGCAGCCGCTCCCTCAGCAGCTTGCCGTCGTCCGATTCGAGGAACCGCTTCAGCGCGGGGGAGGCGACCATCTCGCCCACCGCCGGGAACTTCTCCACGCCCGGCGGCAGCGGCGCCGCGGGCCCTTCGGGTTCCAGCGCGCGGCCCCGGACGGTCTCGTCACGGAAGGTCGTGTCGGCGTCCCCGACGAGCAGGGTGTCGTCCGCCTTCTGCAGGCCCTGGTCGCTGTAGACGATGTCGGTCCGCGCGTACGACCGCTCGTTGCGTGCGCTCTGCAGGCTCGGGAACGCGGCCGTGAGCAGCAGCAGTGCCACCCCGAGGCCGACTCCCACGGCCGTCAGCAGGGCCCGGATCCATCCCTCGCGTCCGCCGGCGAAGGCGAACCGGACTCCCATGCCCAGATCCCTGCCCCACTGACCGACGCTCATACGACGCGCTCCATGTCCCGGGACTTGCCGTCCCGTACGACGATCTCGCGGTCGGAGTAGGCGGCGACCCGCGCCTCGTGCGTGACCAGCACGACGGCGGCGTTGGTCGAGCGGGCGGCGTCGGTCAGCAGCTCCATGACGCGCTCGCCGTTGAGGGAGTCGAGCGCGCCCGTCGGCTCGTCGGCGAAGAGCACGCGCGGGTTGGTGACGAGCGCGCGGGCGACGGCGACGCGCTGCCCCTGACCGCCGGAGACCTCGCCGGGCCGCTTCTTCCTGAGATCGTCGACCTCCAGGCGCTCCATCCAGGTCAGCGCGGCCTTCTCGGCCTCCTTGCGGGAGGTGCCGTTCAGCCGCAGCGGAAGGGCGACGTTCTCGACACACGTCAGCTCGGGTACGAGCTGCCCGAACTGGAAGACGAACCCGAACTCCGAGCGCCTGAGCGCACTGCGCTGGGCGTCGTTCATGGTGGCCAGCTCGCGCCCGTTGTAGGTGATGGACCCGGAATCGGGCGGCACGATCCCGGCGAGACAGTGCAGCAGGGTCGACTTGCCGGAGCCGGACGGCCCCATGACGGCGACGACCTCGCCGGGGTGGATGGAGAACTCGGCGCCGTCGAGCGCGACGGTCGGGCCGTACGTCTTGCGCAGCTCCTCGGCCGCGAGCAGGGAACCGGGAGGCGCGGTCACTTGGCCACCACCTCGGCCAGCTTGTCGAGGCGCGCGGCGGTGAGTTCCAGCCAGCGCAGGTCGGCCTCCAGGTGGAAGAGGGCGTGGTCGCAGATCAGCTGATCGGCGAGGTCCCCCTTGCGCTTGCGGTCGGTGAGGATGCGCATCAGGCGCAGGTGCTCGGCACGCTGGGTGTCGAGGATGTCGGCGGCGTTGCGCCGGGTGAGCAGCGCCAGGACGACCTTCGTGTAGAGGGTCGACTGGAGATACGGCTCGGGCTTCTCGGGCGTCGCGAGCCACTGCCGGACGTCGGTGACCCCGGCGTCGGTGATGGCGTACCGCTTGCGCTCGGGCCCGCCGCCGGGCTCGATCCCGTCGACCTCGACGAGCCCGTTCTTCAGCAGGCGGGACATCGTCGAGTAGACCTGGCCGTAGTGCAGGGGCCGGTCGTGACCGAACTTCTCGTCGAAGGCCCGCTTCAGGTCGTAGCCGTGGCGGGGGCCCGATTCCAGGAGCCCTAGAAGGGTGTGACCGATGGACATGGCCATGACTCTACACGGGGTGTATACGCGGCATGTATACGCCGAGTGTGCAGATCATGGCGGCGCGTACGACACTGTTGCGACGGCCCTGGTGGGGGCCGATTGTCACGGTTCTGTCACTGGGGTTCGGACGGGTTCGCGGGAGGCCGGCCGCGCCGCGGGATCGGTCTGGCCTCGCCCGGCAGCCGCCCCGCCTCGGCGAGTGCGCGGCGCAGCAGGAACTCGATCTGGGCATTGGCCGACCGCAGTTCGTCGCCGGCCCAGCGGGCCAGCGCCTCGTACACCGCCGGGTCCAGCCGCAGCAGCACCTGCTTGCGCTGCTGCGGCCGACGCCGGGGCGCGGAACCCGCGGAGTCCTCGGAGGAGCCGGAGTCAGGCGTCACTGGTAGAGCGTCCCGGTGTTGAGGACCGGCTGCGGGGACCTGTCTCCGCACAGCACCACCATCAGGTTCGACACCATCGCCGCCTTCCGCTCCTCGTCCAGTTCCACGATGTCCTGCTCGGAGATCCGCGCGAGTGCCGCCTCGACCATGCCCACCGCCCCGTCGACGATCTGCCGCCGGGCCGCGACGACCGCGCCGGCCTGCTGCCGCTGGAGCATCGCGGAGGCGATCTCGGGAGCGTACGCGAGATGCGTGAAGCGCGACTCGATGATCTGCACCCCGGCCGCCTCCACGCGCGCGTGCAGTTCGGCGGCGAGCTTCTCGGTGATCTCCTCCGCGTTGCCCCGCAGCGACAGGCCGGCCTCGTCATGGGCGTCGTAGGGGTACTCGATGGCGATGTGCCGGACGGCCGCCTCGGTCTGGGTGGAGACGAACTCCAGGAAGTCGTCCACCTCGAACGTGGCCTGCGCGGTGTCCTCGACCCTCCACACCACGACCGCGGCGAGTTCGATCGGGTTGCCGTAGGCGTCGTTGACCTTCAGGACGGCCGTCTCGTGGTTACGCACCCGCGTCGAGATTATGGTGCGCGACGTGAAGGGGTTCACCCAGCGCAGGCCGTCCTCCCGGATCGTCCCCCGGTACCGTCCGAAGAGCTGAACGACCCGCGCCTCGCCCGGCGCGACCATGTTCAGGCCGGACATCGCCAGCAGTGCGGCGACGGCGACCACGATGCCGAGAATGATCAGCGCCGCCTTGCCGCCGGCCCCGGAGACCACCGTGGCCGTGGCGATCAGCCCTGCCCCGGCCAGCAGTCCGAGCAGGCTCAGGAGCAGGGCGAGGCCGCCGCCGATGCTGTGGGCCGTGAACTCCCGTACGCGTGGCGCGGGCATGTCGGGCATGTCGGGTGCGTCGGCGGCGATGGGCGACGTGCCGGTCTTGTCGTGCGGCATGGGTGATTTCCCCCGTTTCTCCAGGAAGCCGGTGCGTGCTCCACTAGCTTCGGTCTAGCTAAGTGATATCACTTTACCCTGCGGAAGCAACCCTATGCACTTCTCAGTCGTCGGTTCCGTTGGAACGGGTGCTGATTGTCACGTCCGTAAAAGCCCGGATCACCGGTCCTTTGTCACAACTTCGGGTGTTAGCTTTCTGAGCTGACCTGAGCGACGAACCTGTGTGGCGGGATCGCACACAAGAGCGAAGCGGAGCGGAACGGACCCATGGGACGAGCGGAAGACAGACGAGCCCGCCAGCGCGGTGGGCGCCGGGCCGTGCCCCGGCGTTCGTCCGGGGCGCCGTCGGCCGCCGTGGAGGACTCGGCGGTCACCGTGGTGGGCTCGCCGGCCGCCGAGGGAGGCCGTGCCGCGGCTCGCCGGGCGGCGAAGAACGGCGGCAAGGGCGGCGACGGCAAGGGCCGAATACGCCGCTTGTTCACCTGGAAGAAGATCCTCGGCACGTTCCTCGGTCTGGTCCTGCTCGGCATGGCCGCCTTCATCGTGCTCTACCTGCTGATCCCCATCCCGAAGGGGAACGCCGAGGCCAAGCTCCAGAGCAACATCTACAAGTACAGCGACGGCTCGGTCCTGGCCCGCAGGGGCGACCTCAACCGCGAGATCGTGGATCTGGCCGAGGTGCCCAAGCCCGTGCAGAAGACCTTCGTCGCCGCCGAGAACAAGACCTTCTTCAAGGACTCCGGTGTCGACTTCAGGGGCACCGCACGCGGTCTGCTCAACACCCTCACCGGCAAGGGCGCGCAGGGCGGTTCGACGATCACCCAGCAGTACGTCAAGAACTACTACCTGTCGCAGGAACAGACCGTCACCCGCAAGATGAAGGAACTGGTCATCTCCCTGAAGCTGGACCGGGAGAAGTCCAAGGACTACATCCTGGCCGGCTACATCAACACCAGTTACTACGGCCGCGGCGCCTACGGCATCCAGGCCGCCGCGCAGGCCTACTACCGCGTCGACGCCAGGGAACTCAGCGTCGAGCAGGGCGCCTACCTCGCGGCGCTGCTCCAGGCGCCGAACCAGTACGACTGGGCCATCGCCACGGACAAGGGCAAGCGGATGGCCAAGGCCCGCTGGAACTACGTGCTGGACAACATGGTCGAGCAGGGCTGGCTGGACAAGACCAAGCGCGCGGCCATGGAGTTCGAGGAGCCCAAGCCGGCCAAGGAGGACCCCGGCATGGGCGGCCAGACCGGCTACCTGGTGAGGGCCGCCGACAGCGCGCTGCAGAAGCAACTGGTCTCCCAGGGCGCCGCCGAGGACCTCAAGCAGGCCGAGGCGATGGTCGACCAGGGCGGCTGGACCATCACCCTCAACATCGACAAGAAGAAGCAGGCGGCGCTGGAGAAGGCCGCCCGCACCCAGCTCACCAGCAAGCTGGACCCGAACAAGCGCAAGGTCGACGCGAACGTCCAGGCCGGTGCCGTGTCCGTGAACCCGAAGAACGGCGCGGTCGTCGCGATGTACGGCGGCGAGGACTACCTGAAGCACTACCTCAACAACGCGACCCGGCGGGACTACCAGCCCGCCTCGACGTTCAAGCCGGTGATCCTCGCCGCGGCGCTGGAGGAGGACGCCGAGACCCAGGACGGCCAGCCGATCACCGCCGAGACGATCTACGACGGCACGAGCAAGCGCCCCGTCGTCTCCAACGGCCAGCGGGTCGGGTTCGCCCCCGAGAACGAGGACGACGAGAACTACGGCGACATCACCGTCCAGACGGCCATGAACAGATCCGTCAACTCCGTCTTCGCGCAGATGGGCGTCGACGTCGGCATGCCCGAGGTGATGAAGGTCGCCGGTGAACTCGGCATGGACGTCGAGGACCAGCAGGCGGTGCCCGCGCAGACCCTGGGCTCCATGGGCGCGAGCCCCATGGAGATGGCCGGCGTCTACGCGACCCTGAACAACCACGGCAGGAAGGTCACCCCGACCCTCATCAAGTCGGTCGAGCACGACTTCCAGAAGGTCACCTTCCCGCAGGCGGTCGGCGACGCGGTCATCAGCCGTGAGTCCGCCGACACGGTCACCTCGGTGCTGACGGGCGTGGTCGACGACGGTACGGCGCGCAGGTCCGTACGGAACAACCCCCTGCGGGACGGCCAGGAGGTGGCCGGCAAGACGGGTACGTCCGACGACAACAAGTCGGCCTGGTTCACCGGTTACACACCCGACCTGGTCACGTCGGTGGGACTGTTCGGCGAGGACGCCAAGACACAGGCGCAGACCAAGATGTACGGCGCCGGCGGTGAGGACCGCGTCAACGGCGGTGGCTTCCCGGCGGAGATCTGGGCGGCGTACATGTTCGGCGTGACGAAGGCGGACGCCGAGTTCGACCTGGAGACCGACCAGGGCGCGGCCGTCCAGCCGACCTGGACGCCGACCCCGAGCCAGGAGCCGACGACCGAGGAGCCGACCGAGGAGCCGACGACCGAGGAGCCCACGGAGGAGCCGACGACCCAGGAGCCGACCGAGGAGCCGACGACTCAGGAGCCGACGGAGGAGCCGACGACCGAGGAGCCGACGGAGGAGCCGACGGACGGCGCGGGGACGGACGAACCCACCCTGGACCCGGTCAGACCTGGAGACGGACAGAACGGACAGTAGAAAGGCGCCCCGACCGGGGCGCCGGGCTGTACGGCCGTGCGGCTCCGCCGCGTGGGGCATGCCCCACGCGGCGGAGCCGCAGTCGCGAGGTCCGCGGTTGCGCCCGCAGGTCCTAGCCGCGATTCAACTCGAACCAGACCACTTTCCCGGTACTCAACCGCGTGGCCCCCCACCGCCGGGCCAGCCGATTGACCAGGTACAGGCCACGACCACCCTCATCCGTGGCCCGCGCCTGCCGCAGCCGCGGCAGCTGGGGCACGTCGTCCCCCACCTCGCAGCGCAGCACGTCGGTCCGCAGCAGCCGCAACGTGACCGGTCGGGAGGCGTACCGCACCGCGTTGGTCACGACCTCACTGACCAACAGCTCTACGGAGTCCGTCAGCTCCTCCAGGCCCCACCGGGCCAACGCCCGTCGCGCGAGCCGCCGGGCACGGCTCGGCGCCGCGTCCTCCGGCTCCAGGAACCAGTACGCCACGTCGCTCGGCGCGATGCCGTCGAAGCGGGCGGCGAGCAGCGCGATGTCGTCGTCCCGGTCGCCCGGACCGAGCATGTCCAGCACCTCGTCGCACAGGGCTTCCAGCGGCGGCGGATGGTCGGGACCGGTCAGCTGGGCGGTCGCGGCCAGCTTCTCGCGCAGCTGCTCTATGCCGGTCCAGACGTCACGCAGCCGCGACTCGACCAGGCCGTCCGTGTAGAGCAGCAGCGTCGCCCCGGCGGGCGCGTCCAGCTCCACGGCTTCGAAGTCGACGCCCCCGACGCCGATCGGCGCGCCCGCCGGAACCCGCAGGACCTCCGCGCGGCCGCCCAGGTGGAGCAGGACGGGCGGCGGATGCCCGGCGTTGGCGATGGTGATGCGGTGCGAGACCGGGTCGTAGACGGCGTACAGGCACGTCGCCATCCGGTCGGTGCCCAGGCGCTGGGCCTGCTCGTCCAGATGGTGCAGGACCTCCTGCGGCGGCAGGTCGAGCCCGGCGAGGGTCTGTGCCGTGGTGCGCAGCTGGCCCATGATCGCGGCCGACGTCATGGAGTGGCCCATCACGTCACCGACGACCAGCGCCACCCGGCTGCCCGGCAGCGGGATCGCGTCGTACCAGTCACCGCCCACCCGGGCCGTCTCGGCGGCCGGCAGATAGCGGGACGCCAGCCGCACACCCGTGGGGCGCGGCAGCGTCTCGGGCAGCATCGTGCGCTGCAGCTCGTCGGCGATGTACGCCTCACGGCCGTACAGCACCGCCTTGTCGATGCCGAGGGCGCTGTGTGTGGCGAGCTGGGCGGCGACCAGCAGGTCGTCCGGCTCGAAGGCCAGGCGCTCGGGGCGGCGCAGGAACACGGCGGCACCGATGACCCGACGGCGGCCGCGCAGCGGCGCGAGGATGGCGCGCTGACCGTCCGGGATGATCGACTCTCCGCCCTCGCCGAGCAGCTCGGGCAGGGCGGCGCGGGCCGCGGGCGCGTCGGCGAAGACCGGACGCACCCCGCGCAGCACCTCGGCGAGCGCGCCGCCGGGCCGCACCTCGCACAGTTCGGCGGTGACGGCCGACAGGTCGGCCAACTCGGCAGGCTCCGGCTGCGCCTGCGCGGGCAGGAAGCCACCGCCCTCGGTGTCCCGCTCCTCGGGGATGCGGTCGGTGCGGCGCAGCCGCAGCACGACGGGGCCGGTGGGCCGCTCGTCACCGACCGGCAGCGGGTCGCGCAGATAGACGAGGATCGCGTCGGAGAAGGTCGGCACGGTCGCCCGGCACAACCCCATCACGATCTCGTCCAGGTCGATGCCGCGGGCGATCCGGCGGGTGGCCGCGCCGACGAAGCGCAGCCGGTCGCCGTCCCGCCGCATCGGAGTGGGCCGCCCGGGCGGCACCCCCTGCCCGGTACGCCGCTCGTCGGACGACTGCGACTGCTCGGTGCCCGGCTGGGGCGGGATGGCCTCCGGAACGGGCCGTGGCCGGTGGGCGTCGGTCTCGGCGGCGACGGAGGGCTGCGAGTGCTCGGGGCCGTTGCCGGCGATGACAGGGGGCTCCTTGCTCGGGCCGGGCGGTGCGGTGGTGCCCGGCGTGGAAGGGGTCTCACCGGTGCGCGCCTGTGCGGGTAAGGCGGCGGCGCCCGCGGTGCCGCCACCGGAGGCGTGCGCGGGAGCGGCGGGCGCCGCCGGTGGTGTCGAGGTACGCACGAGCGCCCCGCGGGGCTCCGCGGGGTCGACGCCCGTCTCGGGGCGTTCGAGGGAGATCGGCTGCTCCGTCACGCCTTTCGAATCCATCCGTCCGGGGCTGCGCGCCACGCGTGCAGTTCTTCCCGCCGAAACTCCGATACCCGGAATACGTGCCCCAGGAACGGAATCCCCGCGTGGCCAGAGGCAGTCCCTGTGCCACCGGTGGACCGTCTGCGGTCCGTACCGGCATTGCCCTGGTAACCCTCGCTCACGTCCTGCCGCCCCTCGGTGACGATCGGTCAAGCCCTGCGCGTGCTCCGGCAGTTGTCCCGGTGCGCCCTTGCGGAGGACGATCCTACGTTTGCTGCCCGGGGGCGCATCAAGAGTCTCATGAGGACATGTGCGCGGGTGTGCGATCCCAGTCCTCAGGCAAAGAAGGTACAGCCCAGGAGGGATCCGGGCGCCAGTGCGGCCAGCCGTCCGAGAACGGCGGCCCCCAGGCGCGGATCACCTCCACCGCGCCACGCCCGGCCTCACGCACCTGATCGGCGAGCCGCTCGTCCATCAGTCCGTCCCGCTGGGCCTGCGCGAACTCGTCCTCGTCCCGCCAGTGCCAACTGCGGTCCGGGTGCACGGAGATGTCCAGGAAGTGGTCCTCGGAGTCCACGCCGCCCGCCCAACGGGCCAATGGCCGCTCCAGGTTCACGTACCAGTTCTTGAACTGCCACCCGGGCTCCCAGAACAGCCACACCGACCACGGCTCACCAGGTCGCGCCAGCTTCAGCACCCCGGTCCCGAACCACCGGTCCCGCTGGACGGTACGCGGCCTGGTGTACCGCGTCTCAAGCGGCTCCACGTGCACGGGCGTTCCGTCGGCCAGCACCGGCTTGACGCACTCCGTGCCCGGGGCCAGCCACACGGCGAGGATCTCCTCGTCGTCCCGGACGACGGTGACGGGACGCGCGATGTGGAAGCCCTCGCCGCCGTTCTCCCGGTACCGCCACAGGATCTGCGTCCCGGGCGCCCAGAATTCCGTCGACCCGCCCGCCGCCACTTCCGTCGTCACCGCTCCACCCTCTGCCATGTACAGATATTAGGTGCCACAGGCATACGACGCTGCGGCACCGGTCACGGTTCACGCCGTGGTGCGCAGGCTTTACGGCCGTGTCATCCGAAGGACGTCGAGGGCCTCGTCCAGTTGCCCGACCGTGAGGTCCCCGCGCTCCACATACCCGCCCTCCAGCACCACTTGGCGGATGGTCTTCCGCTCGGCGAGCGCCTTCTTCGCGACCTTCGCGGCCTCCTCGTACCCGATGTACTTGTTGAGCGGCGTGACCACGGAGGGTGAGGACTCCGCGTACTCCCGGGCGCGTTCGCGGTGCGCGACGATGCCGTCCACGGTCCGGTCGGCCAGCAGCCGGGAGGCGTTCGCGAGCAGCCGGATCGACTCCAGGACGTTCTTCGCGATGACCGGAAGCATCACGTTCAGCTCGAAGTTGCCCGCGGCGCCGGCCGTCGCGACCGTGGCGTCGTTGCCGACGACCTGCGCGGCGACCATCAGGACCGCCTCCGGAACGACCGGGTTGACCTTGCCGGGCATGATCGAGGACCCGGGCTGGAGGTCGGGCAGGGAGATCTCGGCGAGCCCGGTGCGCGGCCCGGACGACATCCACCGAAGATCATTGGCGATCTTGGTCAGTCCCACCGCGATCGTCCGCAGCTGCCCGCTGGTCTCGACGATGCCGTCGCGGGCGCCCTGCGCCTCGAAGTGGTCCCGCGCCTCGGTCAGCGGCAGCCCCGTGGCCCGGGCCACCTCCTCGATGACCGCGGCGGAGAAGCCGGGGGGCGTGTTGATGCCGGTGCCCACGGCCGTGCCGCCGAGGGGGAGTTCGGCGAGCCGGGGGAGGGAGGCGTGCAGCCGCTCGACGCCGTACCGGACCTGGGCGGCGTATCCCCCGAACTCCTGCCCCAGCGTCACCGGCGTCGCGTCCATGAGGTGGGTCCGCCCCGACTTCACCACGTCGGCGAACTCCTCGGCCTTGCGCTCCAGGGACGCGGCGAGGTGCTCCAGGGCCGGCACCAGGTCGCGGGTGACGGCGGCGGTGGCGGCGATGTGGATGGAGGACGGGAAGACGTCGTTGGACGACTGGGAGGCGTTGACGTGGTCGTTGGGGTGGACGTCCCGGCCGAGCCGCTCGGTCGCGAGGGTGGCGATGACCTCGTTGGTGTTCATGTTGGACGAGGTGCCGGACCCGGTCTGGAACACGTCGACGGGGAAGTGCTCGTCCCACCGCCCCTCCGCGACCTCGCCCGCCGCCTCCTGGATCGCCTCGGCGACGTCCTTGTCCAGCACCCCCAGCCGGGCGTTCACCTTGGCGGCGGCCCCCTTGATCCGCGCGAGGGCCTCGATGTGGGCCCGCTCGATGCGCTGACCGGAGACGGGGAAGTTCTCGACGGCCCGCTGAGTCTGCGCCCGCCACTTGGCGTGCGCCGGGACGCGGACCTCGCCCATGGAGTCGTGCTCGATTCGGTAGTCGCTCATACCCGGTACAGCGATCGGGAGGGCGGGGATTGTTCCGGGATCGGGCCACACGGGGTGGGTGTTCTGTGCACACTGAGAGTGACGGTGTGTGAGTTGCTTGTCACGAGGGGTGACGCATGGGAACGGCGTACGGCGACTGGCTTCGGCAGCAGCGGGAAGGCGCGGGCAAGACGCAGCAGCAACTGGCCGACGAGGCGATCATGTCGCGCACGCACATCGCGCACATCGAGGCGGGGAGGAGGGTGCCGTCACGGGAGGACGCGCGGCGGCTGGACCAGGTGCTGAACACGGGGGGTGTGCTGAGCAGTTTCCGGCCGGGGAGCGACCGTCGGCCGGTGGCGCCGCACTTCGAGGCTGCCCTGGAGCTGGAGCAACAGGCTTCAGTGATCCAGGAGTTCGGGTTTGCGTTCGTGCCGGGCATCCTGCAGACCGAGGGGTACGCGGACGCCTTGCTGCGGGACGCGTCCTACCCGCCTCTGGTGAAGGAGGAGCGCGTCAAGGCGGTGGCGACGCGCCTGGACCGGGCGCGGGTGTTCGACGACCCCAAGTGCCCGATGGTCGGGACCCTGCTGGACGAGACCGTGCTGCGACGACCGGTCGGTGGTCCGGCGGTGATGGCAGATCAGATCAGGCACCTGCTGCGGCTGGCGGAGAGCGAGCGCATCCGGGTGCACGTCGTGCCACTGGCGCAGGGAGGGCATCCGCTGCTCGGCAGCATGGTCACGCTCATGTGGTTCGAGGACCAACCGCCGGTGGCCTACGAGGAAGGAGCGTTCTCGGGCACATTGCACGACGAACCCGGCCTGGTCGAGCGGATCCAGGCCGCTTACGCTCTCGTGCTGGGAGAAGCCTTGTCGCAGAGGAAATCCCTGGACCTGTTGCGGTCGATCGCGGAGGAATACGGTCATCATGACTGAGCAGCGCTGGCGCAAGTCGACCTACAGCGGTGGCGACGAGGGCAGCTGTCTCGAAGTACTGGACGGCTGGCGCAAGTCGACCTACAGCAACGGCAACGAGGGCAGCTGCCTCGAAGTGCTCGACAACCAGCCGTACGGCCTCCCCGTGCGGGACTCCAAGATCCCGCAGGGCCCCGCCCTGGTCTTCGGCCCTACGGCCTGGTCGTCGTTCGTGAACTGGGTGCACACCGATCCCAGCCCGTCCGGCGTTTGAGGACGAGGCCCCTTCAGGGCCGAAGCGGGGGTCCGGGGGCGGCAGCCCCCGGGGACGGGACGGGTAGGGGCGGCGGGGGCGAGATCCACCCCCCCACCGCACCCGAGGCGCTACGCCAGCCCCGGCCCCCGCACCGGAATCGACGTGAACGTGGGCGCCGGCGCCGGGTCCTGGAAGAAGTCGTTGCCCTTGTCGTCGACCACGATGAACGCCGGGAAGTCCTCGACCTCGATCTTCCAGACGGCCTCCATGCCGAGCTCCTCGTACTCGACGACCTCGACCTTCTTGATGCAGTCCTGGGCGAGACGCGCGGCCGGGCCGCCGATGGAACCCAGGTAGAACCCGCCGTGGGTGCCGCACGCGTCCGTGACCTGCTTGCTGCGGTTGCCCTTGGCCAGCATCACCTTGGACCCGCCCGCCGCCTGGAACTGCTCGACGTAACTGTCCATGCGGCCGGCCGTCGTCGGGCCGAAGGAGCCGGACGCGTAACCCTCCGGCGTCTTCGCCGGACCCGCGTAGTACACCGGGTGGTCCTTGAGGTACTGCGGCATCTCCTCGCCCGCGTCCAGCCGCTCCTTGATCTTGGCGTGCGCGATGTCACGCGCCACGACCAGCGGGCCGGTCAGCGACAGGCGGGTCTTCACCGGGTACTTGGTCAGCTCGGCGAGGATCGACTCCATCGGCTGGTTCAGGTCGATCTTGACGACGTCCCCGTCGGACTCCAGGTGCTCGTCCGTCGTCTCCGGCAGGAACCGCGCCGGGTCCGTCTCCAGCTGCTCCAGGAAGACGCCCTCGGCGGTGATCTTCGCGACGGCCTGCCGGTCGGCCGAGCAGGAGACCGCGATGGCGACCGGGCAGGAGGCGCCGTGCCGCGGCAGGCGCACCACCCGCACGTCGTGGCAGAAGTACTTGCCGCCGAACTGCGCGCCGATGCCGATCTTCTGCGTCAGCTCGAAGACCTTCTCCTCCAGCTCCTTGTCCCGGAAGCCGTGCCCGAGCGGCGAGCCCTCGGCCGGGATCTCGTCCAGGTAGTGCGCGGAGGCGTACTTGGCGGTCTTCAGCGCGTACTCGGCGGACGTGCCGCCGACCACGATCGCCAGGTGGTAGGGCGGGCAGGCGGCCGTACCCAGCGAACGGATCTTCTCCTCCAGGAACTTCATCATGGAGGCCTCGTTCAGAACGGCCTTCGTCTCCTGGTACAGGAAGGACTTGTTGGCCGAGCCGCCGCCCTTCGCCATGAAGAGGAACTTGTAGGCGCCGCCGTCGGTGGCGTACAGCTCGATCTGCGCCGGGAGGTTGGAGCCGGTGTTCTTCTCCTCCCACATGGTGAGCGGAGCCATCTGCGAGTACCGGAGGTTGAGCCTGGTGTACGCGTCGTAGATGCCGCGGGAGAGGGCTTCTTCGTCGCCGCCCCGGGTCAGCACGTTCTGCCCGCGCTTGCCCATCACGATCGCCGTACCGGTGTCCTGGCACATCGGCAGGACGCCCGCCGCCGCGATGTTCGCGTTCTTCAGCAGGTCCAGGGCGACGAACTTGTCGTTGCTCGACGCCTCGGGGTCGTCGATGATGCGGCGCAGCTGGGCCAGGTGCGCGGGGCGCAGGTAGTGCTGGATGTCGTGGATGGCCTCCTCGGCCAGCTTGCGCAGCGCCTCGGGCTCCACCTTGAGGAACGTCCGCCCGTCGGCCTCGAAGGTGGAGACACCCTCGGAGGTCACCAGCCGGTAGGGGGTGGTGTCCTCTCCCATGGGGAGCAGATCGGTGTACGCGAACTCAGGCATCTCGCCCATTCCTCACTCGACAGACAGCGGCTGGCCTCCGTTGGCAGCGCCCACCAGCGTAGAACCTGCCGCCGACGCCGGGCTTGTGAGGTAAGGCTCAGTTGGATTTCGGTAAGCGAACGGGAAGACACGAAAGAGGGGCTATCGCGATCTATCGTGTTTCGCTAGGCTGCTGCCGTGGACCTTCAGAAGCAGACCGTGCCCGCTGCCGCCACCGAACTGCGCGCGTCCGACGCCGACCGCGACCGGATCGCCGACATCCTGCGTGACGCCCTCGCCGAGGGCCGCCTCACCGCCGACGAGCACGCCGAGCGGGTCGAGGGTGTGCTCGCGGCCAAGACGGTCGGCGAACTGGAGGTCTTCATACGGGACCTGCCCGCCGCCCACGCCCGCCGCGCACCCCACGTCCCGGTGCCCGCGCGCCCCGCCCTCGAAGGGGCGCCGCTCGACCCCGACGACAACGTCGTGGCGGTGTTCAGCAGCGCGGTCCGCAAGGGCCGCTGGCGGGCGGGCCGCCGTATCCACGCGTACGCGGTCTTCGGCAGCGTCGAGATAGACCTCAGCGAGGCGCTCTTCGAGTACCAGCAGGTCGTCATCCGCGCGATCGCGCTCTTCGGCAGCGTCGAGGTTCGCGTCCCGGAGAACGTCTCGCTGCGCGGCGCCGGCGGCGGTGTGCTCGGCAGCTTCGAGGTGGACCACCTCGACGCGGCGGAGCCCCAGGCGCCGGTCGTCCATGTCGACGGCTGGGCCGTGCTCGGCAGCATCGAGGCCCGGCCGAAGCGGGGCAGGCTGGTGGCGGACATCCTCGATCGCGTCCAGCGCCACCTCGACAAGGGCGCGAAGGGTTTGCGCAAGCACTCGGACCGTTGACTGTCGTGAAGCGGAGCGGTCCCCGCCGCACCTTTCGGCCGTTTCGGAGGCTCCACGGCGACGCGCAGAACCCCCTCGGATCCAGCGGTTCGGAACTCCCTGCATAGGCGCGCGCACAGCGGGTAGACCTTGCTGCATCGTCTCTCGCTCGCGAAGCCGTCGTCAGGAGTAGACCGTGCTGCAACCGCCGCATTCGTCCCTGCAGGTCGCTGCCGTTCCGGCCCAGCGGGTGCCAGTGCGAGACAGGGACCAAGACGCCCCCTGGCATACGGAAGCCGTGTGCCGCCGCGACGAGGCCGGCCTGTTCTTCGCGCCGTCGAAAGAGCCCACCGCGGCCCGACTCTCCCGCGAGGAGGCGGCCAAGCGAGTCTGTGCCCGCTGTCCGGTCATGGTCGAGTGCCGCGAACACGCCCTCCTCCAGCCCGAGCCCTACGGCGTCTGGGGCGGCCTCACCGCGGCGGAGCGCCGAGTGGTCCTGGCCCGGCGGCGTCGCCGCGAGATGGAACTCAAGAAGGCGGCAAGGACGGCGGACCGCATAGCGCAGGCGGGCTGAGACGGGAAGGGGCGCCCCCTCCGCACCGGGGGCGCCCCACGCCTTTCACACCGCTGTGCTCACTTCGCCCTGTCGAAGTCGATCGCGCTGTAGGCCCGCAACTTGCTCAACCGGTGCTCGGAGTCGATCCGCCGCACCGTCCCCGACTTGGACCGCATGACGATCGAGTCGGTCGTCGCCGTCTCCGACCGGTAGCGCACACCGCGCAGCAGCTCACCGTCGGTGATACCGGTCGCGACGAAGAACACGTTGTCCCCGGCGACCAGGTCATCGGTCATCAGCACACGGTCCAGGTCGTGGCCCGCGTCGATCGCCCGCTGCCGCTCCTCGTCGTCCTTGGGCCACAGCTTGCCCTGGATCGTGCCGCCCAGGCACTTCACCGCGCAGGCGGAGATGATCCCCTCGGGCGTACCGCCGATGCCGAGCAGCATGTCGACACCGGTGCCCTCGCGCAGCGCGTAGATCGACCCCGCGACATCACCGTCGGAGATCAGCTTGATGCGCGCGCCGGCGTCCCGGATCTCCTTGATGATGCCCTCGTGCCGGGGCCGGTCGAGGATGACGACGGTGACGTCCTCGGGCGTGGACCGCTTGGCCTTGGCGACCCGGCGGATGTTCACGGACACGGGCGCGTTGATGTCGACGAAGTCGGCGGCTTCGGGTCCGGTGACCAGCTTGTCCATGTAGAAGACGGCGGACGGGTCGAACATGGACCCCCGGTCGGCCGCGGCCAGCACCGAGATCGCGTTGGGCATGCCCTTGGCGGTGAGCGTGGTCCCGTCGATCGGGTCGACGGCGATGTCGCACTCGGGCCCGGTGCCGTCGCCGACCCGCTCCCCGTTGAAGAGCATCGGCGCCTCGTCCTTCTCGCCCTCACCGATGACGACGACGCCGTTCATCGACACGGTGTGGACGAGGGTCCGCATGGCACGCACCGCTGCGCCGTCGGCGCCGTTCTTGTCGCCGCGCCCGACCCAGCGGCCCGCGGCCATCGCCGCGGCCTCGGTCACCCGGACAAGTTCCAGGGCGAGGTTGCGGTCGGGGGCTTCGCTGGGTACTTCGAGCTCGGTCGGCAGATGATGATGATTCTCGGTCATCGGAGCGCACCTTTCTGATACGACGACGGCCGGATGAGGGTGACGGCCCTGACTCTATCCTCGGGCAGACAGAATGAGCAGGGGGCCCCACGGATGAGCAGACCAGGGCACCTGCGACGATAGGGGGCGTGGCAGGTTCGAACGGCAAGCAGAAGTCGGTCCGGAACATGGTCCTCTCCCTCGGAGTGACCGTGCTCGCGGCCGGGGTCATCTATCTCTTCATCCCCCATGAAGACGGCACTCCCGACCTCCCGCGGGTCGACTACCGCGTGGAGCTTCTGACGGCTCGCCGCGCGGCGTCCTACCCGGTGGTCGCGCCCGAGAACCTGCCCGAGTCCTGGAAGGCGACCTCGGTCCGCTTCAAGGGTGACGACTTCGACGCCTGGCACCTCGGCTTCCACACGGCCGACGGACAGTACGTGCAGGTCCAGCAGTCGGCCGAGAAGCCGTCGACGTTCATCGACGAGGCCACCCGGGGCGGTCGCGAGACGAAGGTCACCGAGAAGATCGGCGACCGGACGTGGACTCGCTACACGGGCGGCCGGTACGACGCGCTGGTGCACCAGGAGAAGGGCTCGACGACCGTGGTGGCGGGCACGGGCTCCTTCGGGCAGCTGACGCAGATGGCGAAGTCCCTGAAGGCGGGGTGACACCCTCGCGGTGACCCCACCGGACGCATGACGAAGGCCCCCGGACTGCCGCCGGGGGCCTTCGTGATGCGCGGTCGGAGCGGCTCAGACCGTGGTGACGACCTGGTCGAACTCCAGGCGCGGGGAGCGCGGGTACCAGGCGTCGGGGCCCGGCTTGCCGATGTTGACGACCATCAGCGGCGTGTGGTCGTCGTCCAGGAACTCCTTGCGGACGCCCTCGAAGTCGAAGCCGGTCATCGGGCCGGCGGCCAGGCCGGCGGCACGGACGCCGACGATGAAGTACGCGGCCTGGAGGGCGGCGTTCAGCCCGGCAGCGCTCTCGCGGGCCGCGCGCTCGCTGAAAAAGAGGTCCTTGGCCTGCGGGAACGCCGGGAACAGGGTCGGCAGCTCCTCGTGGAACTCGTTGTCCGCGGACAGGATCGCGACCAGCGGGGCGGTGGCGGTCTTGGCCTGGTTGCCCTCGGCCATGTGCTGGACCAGGCGCTCACGGGCCTCCGCGGAGCGGACCAGGGTGATGCGCAGCGGGGTCTGGTTGAAGGCGGTGGGGCCGTACTTGACCAGGTCGTAGATCGCCTGGACCTGCTCCTCGGTCACCGGCTCGTCGGTGAAGGTGTTCGCGGTGCGGGCCTCGCGGAACAGCAGGTCCTGGGCGGCGGGGTCAAGGACGAGAGACATGGGTGAACCTTCTCGGGTAGTGCGTCGTGGGCCCGTAAGCGGACCGGGGACCGGTTACGGGAACGACGTTACGCGAGACAAGTTCAAGCTTCAACAAAGGGCGGGGTGTCGTGATCCGCTTCACACCACACGATCGCCGGCACCCTCGACGTCAGGAGTCGGCCTCGGCCTCTTCACGCTCGGCCTCGGCCTCCTGCGCGAGCGCCGCGTCGAGGCGGGCCCGGGCTCCCTCCAGCCAGCGCCGGCACACCTTGGCCAGCTCCTCGCCCCGCTCCCACAGCGCGAGGGACTCCTCCAGCGTCGTACCGCCCGCCTCCAGCCGCCGTACGACCTCGATCAGCTCGTCCCGGGCCTGCTCGTACCCGAGGGCCTCTTCCACCTTGCCGGTCATGCGCCCACCCTATGCATCGCTTCCTGCACCGCTTCGTCCATCACTTCCCGCACCGCTTCGCGCATCGACGCGTACGGAGAACTCACCCTCGGCGACCCGCGCCCGCAGCGCCTCGTCCGCCGACACCTCGCCCGGGTCCCGGACCACATGCCCGTCGGCCTTCTGCAGCACCGCGTACCCGCGCTTCAGGGTCGCCGCGGGGGACAGCGCCACCACGCGTGCGTGTGTGTGCGTCAGCTCCGACTCGGCCCGGTCGAGGTGGTGGCCCAGGCAGCGGCGGCTGCGGTCGAGGAGCGAGGCCACATGATCGGCCCGCTCGTCGATCATCCGGTGCGGATCCTCTATCGAGGGCCGCGCGAGGGCATGCGCCAGCCCCCGCTCCTCCCGCTCGACGAACGCCTCCACGCATCGCCGGGCCCGGTCCCGCAGCATCCGCACCCGCTCGTACTCCTCGCCGACGTCCGGTACGACCTTCTTGGCGGCGTCGGTCGGTGTGGAGGCGCGCAGGTCGGCGACATGGTCGAGGAGCGGGTTGTCGGGTTCGTGGCCGATCGCGGAGACGACCGGCGTACGACAGGAGGCGACGGCCCGGACCAGCTGCTCGTCGGAGAAGGGCAGCAGATCCTCGACGCTGCCGCCGCCGCGGGCCACGATGATCACGTCCACGTCGTCGATCTCGTCGAGTTCCTTCACCGCCTGCACGACCTGCGGTACCGCGTGCACACCCTGCACGGGGACGTTGCGCACCTCGAAGCGGACGGCCGGCCAGCGGTGCCGGGCGTTCTCCAGGACGTCCCGCTCGGCGGCGGAGGCCCGCCCGCACACGAGCCCGATCAGCTGCGGAAGAAAGGGCAGCCGCTTCTTGCGCTCCGGCGCGAAGAGCCCCTCGGCGGCCAGCGTCTTCTTCAGCATCTCCAGCCGGGCGAGCAGCTCACCCACACCGACCGGCCTTATCTCGGCGGCGCGCAAGGAGAGCTGCCCCCGCGGGGCGTACCACTCGGGCTTGGCGAGGACGACGACCCGGGCACCCTCGCTCACCACGTCGGCGACCGCGTCGAACGCCTGGCGGTAGGCCGTCACGCTCACCGAGATGTCGTACGACGGGTCGCGCAGGGTCAGGAACACGACACCGGCACCGGGGCGCCGCGACAGCTGGGTGATCTGCCCCTCGACCCACACGGCCCCGAGCCGGTCGATCCACCCCCCGATGAGCCGCGACACCTCACCGACGGGCAGGGGGGACTCGGGGGTCGTGTTCACAGCCATGCGGCGAGCGTAACGGCCACGACCGACAACGCCGCCCAGCCGGGCGGCTTCCGGCCGGTGGGGCGCCCACCCGGCGCCCCGCGCGCCGTTTCCCGTCCCTCACAGCCCACCGTCACTCTTCCCACCAACCCGTCACCAGGGCGATCTTCAGGGGGCCGAACGCACCCTTACGATGGGACGCATGACTGCTTCGCCTGGCCGCCGTGTCCTGCTCGCCGCCCCCCGTGGCTACTGCGCGGGTGTGGACCGCGCCGTGATCGCCGTCGAGAAAGCCCTGGAGCAGTACGGCGCTCCGGTGTACGTCCGGCACGAGATCGTCCACAACAAGTACGTCGTGCAGACCCTGGAGAAGAAGGGCGCCATCTTCGTCGAGCGGACGGAGGAGGTGCCGCCGGGCAACATCGTCATGTTCTCCGCGCACGGCGTGGCCCCCGTCGTCCACGAGGAGGCCGAGCGCGGCAAGCTCGCCACCATCGACGCGACCTGCCCCCTCGTCACCAAGGTCCACAAGGAAGCCGTCCGCTTCGCCAGTGAGGACTACGACATCCTCCTGATCGGCCACGAGGGCCACGAAGAGGTCATCGGCACCTCCGGCGAGGCCCCCGACCACATCCAGCTCGTCGACGGCCCGGGCGACGTCGCCAAGGTCGAGGTCCGCGACGAGTCGAAGGTCGTCTGGCTCTCCCAGACCACGCTCAGCGTGGACGAGACGATGGAGACCGTGGACGCGCTCAAGAAGAAGTTCCCGCAGCTCATCTCCCCGCCCAGCGACGACATCTGCTACGCCACGCAGAACCGCCAGCTCGCGGTGAAGCAGATGGGCGCCGAGGCCGAACTGGTCATCGTGGTCGGCTCCCGCAACTCCTCCAACTCCAAGCGGCTCGTCGAGGTCGCCAAGCTGGCCGGCTCCCGCGAGGCCTACCTCGTGGACTTCGCCAGCGAGATCGACGAGGCGTGGCTGGAGGGCGTGACCACGGTCGGCGTCACCTCCGGCGCCTCCGTCCCGGAGGTCCTCGTCGAGGAAGTCCTGGAGTGGCTCGCCCAGCACGGCTACGGCGACGTCGAGCTCGTCAAGGCGGCCGAGGAGTCCATCACCTTCTCCCTGCCCAAGGAACTGCGCCGCGACCTGCGCGAGGAGGCGGCGGCGCTGATCGCCGAGCGCACCGGCTCCGGCGAGTGAAGCGGTACGGCAGGTCCCTCGCCGTCGTGACGGTCAGTCCCGCGTCGTAACGTAGGGCCATGCAGATCTTCGGCGTGGACATCGGCGGATCCGGGATCAAGGGTGCCCCGGTGGACCTGGACAGAGGCGACCTCGCCCAGGAGCGCTTCAAGGTGCTCACTCCGCAGCCGGCCACGCCCGACGGTGTGGCCGACGGTGTGCGGCAGGTCGTCGAGCACTACGGCTGGACAGGCCCGGTCGGGCTCACCTTCCCCGGCGTGGTCACCGACGGATCCACGATCCGTACGGCGGCCAACGTCGACAAGAGCTGGATCGACACCGACGCGCGCGCGCTGTTCAGCGACCGCCTCGGCGGCCTCCCGGTGACCGTGGTCAACGACGCGGACGCGGCCGGGGTCGCCGAGATGCACTTCGGCGCGGGCCGTGATCGCCGGGGCACCGTGATCCTCCTCACCTTCGGCACCGGCATCGGCAGCGCACTGTTCGTCGACGGCGCCCTCGTCCCCAACACCGAGCTGGGCCACCTCGAACTGCACGGCCACGACGCGGAGAAGCGTGCCTCCAGCAAGGCCAAGGACGACGAGGAGCTCACCTGGGAGCACTGGGCGCGCCGCGTCCAGAAGTACCTCGCCCACGTCGAGATGCTGTTCTCCCCGGAGCTGTTCATCATCGGCGGCGGGGTGAGCCGCAAGTCCCACAAGTTCCTGCACCACATCGAGGGCATCAAGGCGGAGATCGTCCCGGCCCAGCTGCAGAACAACGCGGGGATCGTGGGTGCGGCGATGCGGGCGGGGGAGAGGGCGGGGGAGAGGGCGGCCTAGGGCCGGCCACCGGTCACCCGCATGCGGCGGCGGTTCACGCCGACCGGCGTCGGGCCGCTGCCCGGCGGGCGAGCAGGCGGGCCTTGCGCACGGTCACGATGAGACCGGCGATCAGGGTCCCCCCGTACAGCCACCCGGCCTGCGTGGCGAGGGCGGTCACCAGTCCCATCAGGTGATCGCCGACGCCCCCGCCCTCGTCGGCCACCGGAATCAGCCCCGCGGCGAAGGCGAGTGGCACGACGACCGGCGCGGTCATCAGATCGCCCCTGCGCACCCAGACCGCGGTCAGCACGCACACCGGCAGGAACAGCACGCCGTACAGCGTGAGCGACGAGCCGAACAGCAGCACGTCGAGGTAGCCGAGCAGCAGCATCACCGCACCGCTGAACAGTCCGCCGCCCAGACCGGTCAGCCGCGGGTCGGGAAACCGGCGTACGCCCTGCGGCGCGGGGGGCGGCCCGGGATGCCGAACCGCCGCTGCCGCCGCGGCTCCGCTCGGGCGGCGCTGGGGGACGGGCCGGCCGGACGGGGAGGGACGGGACGGCCGTGAGGCCCGGGACGGCCAGGCGGACCGAGGCCGCTGAGGCCGCTGAGGCCGCTGAGCCCGCCCGACCGACGGACCCGAGCCGCTCCGCTCCCGCGACAACCCTCCGTCACCCCTTCCCGACCCGGTCCCGCCCCGCGCAGCCTGCGGTGGCAGCGGCGGTTGTGTACCGCGTCGCGACTCGTACCCTGCAGATCGCGCCCTGTGATGCTCCACTGGACCAACTTAGGTCTGCTTATGTGCCCGATCGCGCCTCAGACACGCCCGGGGGCGGACCTTGGCCACGTGTTCGACAGGGCGCCGGGGCCGGGTTCGGCACGCCGTAGACTGGTGGATCGGCCCGTGCATCTGCATCGATGATCGAAGAAGGACCGGGCCCCAGCCCAGCCCCTGAAGTCCTCTCACGTACGGGAAGTCGCAACGTGTCGCTCACGATCGGAATCGTCGGTCTGCCCAATGTCGGCAAGTCGACCCTGTTCAACGCCCTGACCAAGAACGACGTGCTGGCGGCCAACTACCCGTTCGCCACGATCGAGCCGAACGTGGGCGTCGTGGGTGTCCCCGACGCGCGCCTGACCAAGTTGGCCGAGATCTTCTCCTCGCAGCGCGTCCTCCCCGCGACCGTCGACTTCGTCGACATCGCCGGCATCGTGCGCGGCGCCTCCGAGGGCGAGGGCCTGGGCAACAAGTTCCTCGCGAACATCCGCGAGTCCGACGCGATCTGCCAGGTCATCCGCGCCTTCAAGGACGAGAACGTCGTCCACGTCGACGGCAAGGTCTCGCCCAAGGACGACATCGAGACGATCAACACCGAGCTGATCCTCGCCGACCTCCAGACGATCGAGAAGGTCCTGCCCCGGCTTCAGAAGGAGTCGCGGATCAAGAAGGACATCGCGCCGAAGGTCAAGGCCGTCGAGGAGGCCAAGGAGATCCTGGAGAAGGGCGACACGCTCTTCGCGCACGGCATCGTCCAGGGCACCGAGCGCAACGAGCTCCTGCACGACCTGCACCTGCTGACCACCAAGCCGTTCCTCTACGTCTTCAACGTCGACGAGGACGAACTGGTCGACGAGGACTTCAAGAACGAGCAGCGCGCCCTGGTCGCCCCCGCCGAGGCGATCTTCCTCAACGCCAAGCTGGAGGCGGACCTCGCCGAGCTCGACGAGGAGGACGCCATGGAGCTCCTGGAGTCGGTCGGCGCCGAGGAGCCCGGCCTCGCCACCCTCGCCCGCGTCGGCTTCGACACCCTCGGCCTGCAGACCTACCTGACGGCCGGCCCCAAGGAGTCCCGCGCCTGGACCATCAAGAAGGGCGCCACCGCCCCCGAGGCCGCCGGCGTCATCCACACCGACTTCCAGAAGGGCTTCATCAAGGCCGAGGTGATCTCCTTCGCCGACCTGGTGGAGACGGGCTCGGTGGCGGAGGCCCGGGCGAAGGGGAAGGCGCGTATGGAGGGGAAGGACTACGTCATGCAGGACGGGGACGTGGTCGAGTTCCGCTTCAACGTCTGAGCGGATGAAATAACAGCACGTCGTTGACGCGGCAAACACGCAGGTCAGAAGGGGCTGGGCTCATGGGAGCACGGCCCCTTCATCGATCCGTGCTGGATCGGTGCTGGATTTCTGAGCTGGAGTGCTCAGGTGGCGTAGACGGTGGAGCGATGCCCGACGTGCACGACCCACACCACCAGCTCACCGTTGTCGATCGTGTAGACCACGCGGTAGTCGCCCACCCGTAGGCGGCGCCGGTCGGGCTGAGAGACGAGAGCCGTGGTGTTGAACCCCAGCGGGTCGCTCTCCAGCTCAGTCAGCTTGGCCAGAATGCGGAGGGCCATGTCTCGCGGGACCTTGCGGAGCTCGGCCTGAGCCTCGGGTCGGAAGACGGTGCGGTACTCACTCACTGCGAGCCAGCGTCTCCCTCATGATGTCCTCGATCGGGATGCCGGGAGCCGGGTTGGCCATGCGCTCGTCGATGATTCGGTTGATCTCGCGCTCTTCCCACTCCTGGTATTTCCGGAGCACTTCGATGGACACCACGGCAGCCACCTGCTTGCCCCGGCGCGTGATCACCGTTGGCAGGTCGTCGCGGTCGGCCCGCTCCACGACCTCGGCCAGGTGTGCCCGGACATCGCGGATGGACTCTATGGGCAGCGGCTGTGTCATGGGCTCAAGAGTACCGAGTGTCGCATGTGTACACAACGGCTCATTGTCGCGCTCAGGGTGCCGGTTGAGCCGCAACTGTGCTGGATCTGTGCTGGATGCGATCGCTGGCGGGCGCGTCTGGCCCCTTCTGGGTTCCCGTGCTGACGTGGGGCTGATCCCTACCCGGTCCTCGGCGGGGTGAGCCCGTCGAGATCAAGGCTGATCTCGAATGGCACCGGCCGCTTCAGAGCGCCCCGGAAGATGCCGGCGGGCGCGTAGACGCCGGTCGGCTCGTCGAGTTCGTAGGCGTGCACGAGGGGAGCGCCGTTCTCGTCCTCGATGCACCAGTAGTGCGGGATTTTGGCTTCCGCGTAGCCTGCCGTCCGTTTCGACGTGCAGCGGGCGCCGTACCGCCGCCTCGCGGCCACGGCGTCTTCGCCAGGACCGCGGGCGTCCGGCGCCAACTCGTGTGGATGTCGGATGAGTTGGCTATACTCGCCGAGGTTGAACAGACCCTTGAAGGTGAGAGGCGTCGGTGCAGATGACCGAGCACTACAGCGCGGCGGCAGAGGTTCTATAGGGGCGCCTGGCCGGCGCTCTCCTATGGCGACGCCCTCTGGGCGGCGACGTCGCATTCCTGGACCGGTGGTGGGTGAACCCTGCCCTGGCTCAGATCGCGACGCTCTGGCAAAGCATGGGAGGGCCTTTCTTGTCTGCAACCACTTCAACCTGCGACCACCGCGTGTACCACGTGGTCGTGGTCGCGCTGATCTCCGTGATCACTGGTCTCACTGTCGGGATCGGCTTCGCCGTTCTCGGGCAGGCACCGTTCACCGCTGTTGCCTCCGGTGCGGCTGTGGCGGGGTTCGTCTTCACGGCCGGCATGGCTGCGGTCGCCTACGTGAAGCGGCAGGCGTAGCAGGCAATCGCGGGGCGGTCCTGACGGCCGCCCCGCGCCGCTCGTTCGGCGAGCCCGAGATCTCAGCCGGTGGTGGGGACGCGTGGCGGGGAGCCGCCACCACGCGGCCGGTTCATTGCGGGTCCGTGTCGGCCCGTGTGTCGAAGCGGACGGCCGCGTGGGCCGCTTCCGCGCGGGCGACCGCCTCCTGCCGGGTGTCACCGACCGCCAGGACGTAGCCCTGGCGGCTGCCGGAGCCGGTGAGCGGGCCGAGTCGCAGGCCGGGTTGCACGGTGGCCTTCACCTCGACCACGCCGGGCAGCTTCCGGGCCTCCTCGACCCCTTCGACGCCCTTCAGTACGACGTTCTCGTGCGCGAAGAAGCGGATGGCGGCGCCGCCCCCGGCCGGGGTGGGGCGGGCGGGGGCCTCGGCACCCAGGAGCCCGGCGGCGGTCGCGGCGGCCAGTCGTACGCCGGTGACCAGTTCGACCATCTCCCAGATCTGGTCCCCGCCGAAGCGCGTCTGGGTCTCGATGACGGCGAGCGAGCCGTCCTCGCGGAGCATCACCTCGGTGTGGGCCGGTCCCCAGCGGTGCCCCAGGGCGGTGAGCAGCGCGTCGGCCGTGTCCGCGACCGACCGTGCCACGGCCGGTTCCAGGGCGGCCGGCATCTGGTGTCCGGTCTCCACGAACGAGGGGGCGCCCGACGTCAGCTTCTCGGTGACCGCGACGACTTGATGGGTGCCGTCCAGGGTGAGTGTCTCGACGCTCAGTTCCCGCCCGGTGACGTACTCCTCCGCGATCACCGCGGCCCCCGTGCTCCCGGCCCGGTGCCAGGCTTCGGCGGCCTCCTCCGGGGTGCGGGCGAGGGTCACACCGCGGCTTCCGGAGCCGTCCGCCGGTTTCAGCACCACCGGGGTGCCGAGCTCGCGCTGGAAGTCCGCCGCCTCATCGGCGGCCGCGCACACCCGGTGGCCTACCGTCGGCAGCCCGTGGGCGGCCAGCAGGTCGCGCATCAGGCCCTTGTCCCGGCTGTTGCGTACGGCACGGACGGGGTTGTGCGCGATGCCCAGGTCCTCGCCGATCAGCGACGCGGTCAGCAGGTGCTGCTCGGCGAAGGACAGCACGGCGTCGAAGGGAGCCTCCCCGCGGTGCAGGGAGCCGGCCATGGTCCGTGCCCACGCCGCGTCCAACTGCTCGACGACGAACAGGCCGTCGGCGCGCCGCTCCTGGAGCTCGCTGAGGTTGGCGCGTTCCTGGATGAGGGTGATCCGCACATCGAGGTCGGCGATCGACCGGAACCCGGAGTCCTTGCCGCCGATCATCAGGAGGTGCCCTCGGCCCGCCGAGGGCACCGTCCTAGCCTCGGACGAGCGGGTCTGCACCAGATCGGACATCTGCCACACCGCCGTCATGTCACGCATGAGGTCGGTGGGCCGGTCTGCCGACAGTTCGGCCGACAGGATCTGCCAGTGCCCCTGTGCCGCGGTCCCGGCGGTCGCGCCCGGCGCGTGGTAGAGGCTGTGCCCGGCGTACGAGGGCAGCGAGGTCACGCGGTCGAAGCCGCGCAGGCCGGCGAAGACGCCGGTGTCGCGGGCGAACGGCGTGACGATGCCGAAGGGCCGGTCGCAGCGGGGCGTCAGATCCGGCTTCTCGCCGCGCAGCACCGCGGCGTAGGCGTCCATGAAGGAGATGCCGTGGGCCTGGTGGAGGACCCGGGCGCGGTGGCCGCCGGGCCGGATGCCCACCTCCAGCAGCCGGGGGCCCCGCGGGGTGAGGATGAACTCGACGTGCGCGGCGCACAGCCGCAGGCCCATGGCCCGGACGGCACCGACCGCGAGTTCCGTCATCCGCTGCCGGTTCTCGGCGTCCGCGCGGCTCGGAGCGAACCGGGCGAAGTGGTGGAAGTCATCCCCACCGAGGTCGGCGCCGGTCAGGACGTCGACGACGGGACTCTGCCACGGTGTGCCGTCGCGGTCGACGACCAGGTCCACCGAGTGGTTGCTGCCCGAAAGGAACTCCTCGACCTGCAGGGCGGTGAACCGATCCGGCAGCCCCTTGGCCCGGACGTGCTCGGCGACGCCCTGCCTGACCTGCTCGAAGACCTCGGCCGCGGCCTCGGGACCGGACACGGTGAGCACGAACAGGCTGGAGTAGAGCGCCGCCGGTTTCACCACCACGGGCCAGCCGTGCCGCTCGCCGAAGGCCACGACGTCGGCCACCGATCCGGCCCGGCCGAAGCGGCCGGTGCTGTGCTCGCCGATCCGCTCGGTGAACAGCCGGCGCATCAGCTCCTTCGAGCGCAGCGCGGCGACCTCGTCCACCGGCAGCGCGGGCAGGCCGAGTACGGCGAGGAGCCTCGCGTAGGGCTCGACGTACGCCTCCCGGAGGTTGAGCACGCAGGCCGCGTCCTGCGCACGGAGCCGTCCGGCGAGGTCCGCCAGGCCCTCGGTGCCCTCTTCCGGGTCCCATGGCAGGACCGCGTCGAAGGCTTCGTCGTCGGCGCACCAGCCGCGGGAGCGGACATCGCGGATCAGACCGACCCGCAGGCCCGACGCACGCAGCGGCTCGAACTCGCCGTACCGGGCGTTGCCGAGGAAGAACACCGTGTCGGGCGTGGTCATCGCGTCATCCCCTCATGTCCGTGTCGTCGAAACCGTAGGCCACGCAGGGGAACGATCCGGCGAGCGCGGCCACCCGCGCGGCAACCCCGCCGGCCGTCCCCTCCTCCGGGCCGGCGTGCGCCGCCCGCGCCATGAGCTCGGCCAGGTGGGCCATCTCCGCTTCCCGCATGCCGCGGCGGGTGACCTCCTGGACACCCAGCCGGAGCATCACGCGTCCTTCGACGGGGCGTGCGTTCAGGGCCAGTCCGGCCTGTACGAGCCGGCCGGCGAGTGCGTAGCCGCCCAGGCGGCCGGGCCCCTCCGGGGCTTCGAGCAGCAGTACGTGGCTCTGGCTCTCCCCGGCGGCGTCCGGTGGGCGGAACAGGGCGAAGCCCTCCTCCCGCAGCGCCGTGGCGAGCGCCTCCCGGTTCGACAGCATCTGCCGGGCGTAGGCGGCGGCGTGGACGCCCATCTCCAAGGTGGTGACGTAGTTGGCCAGGGTCGGGCCGGTCTGCTGGGAGGAGATCAGCGCCTGCCCCATGCGGTCGGAGAAGTCCCGGCCGGTGTCGGCGTCGGCAAAGGCGACAAGGCCCTTGTGCGCGCCGGGAAAACTCTTGTGCGTGTTGCCCTGGACGATGTCGCAGCCCTCGCCGAGCGGGTCCTGGAACGCTCCTCCCGCGACCAGGCCCAGCGTGTGCGAGGCGTCGTAGACCAGCAGCGCGCTGCCGCCGACGGCCGCGCGCAGGCCGCGGACCGGCAGCGGCACGAGCGGCACGCCGTGGTCGAGGAAGACCATCGCGCCCGGGTCCCGCCGCCACAGGCCGGTGAAGCCGGCCATGTCGACGGTTCCCGCCTCGGCGGACCAGGGCAGGTACGCGGAGCGGCGGCCCATCGACTCCAGCAGGGGCCGGGTGGCGAAGTGGCCGCCGTTCTCGGGCGCGATGGAGTACACCAGAGCGCCCGGGGCGGTCAGGAGCGCGAACACCGACATCGTGGCGTGCAGCCCCGACAGCGGCCGGAAGTCCACCCAGGCGGCGCCCAGCAGTGCGCGGGCGGTCCTGACCGCTTCCCGCTCCAGCCGGTCCACGCCGGGATACGCGGCGGTGAGCAGCCCGGAGCGCAGCAGCGGGTCCAGTCCGCGGCGCTCCTGCTCGTACCCGATGAGGTAGCGGTTGGCCAGCTGACCGTGCAGGGCCGCCGTGGCCGTGCGGGAGAGCACGTTCTCGAAGGCGGCCAGGTTGACCGTGGCCGCGATCCGGTCCTCGTCCGCCCGTATGCCGCCCAGCAGTTCGGTGACGTGCTCGTGGGGACGGGTCCGCTGCGGGTGCAGGACCGGATCGGCGACGGTCGGCGATGTGGTCATCCCTCGCCCCGCAGGCGGGCGCCTTCGGCGTCCCAACGGCGGCGGAAGTCGAGCGCGGCTTCCAGATACTGCTCCGGCTGGTAGCCCTTGGCGAACTCCTCGACGACGGCGGCGCCGTCGAAGCCGTAGGTGCCGAGCTTCTCCAGCGACCCCCACAGGTCGAAGTCGCCCTCGCCGATGGGGATGTGGGTGTGGTCGGCGCCCTTGATGTCCGCGATGTGGGCCGTGCGGACGTACGGAGCGACCGTGGCCAGCGCCTCGTCGTAGTCGCCGCGCGGCAGGTGGACGGTGGCGAGGTGGGGCACGTCGAGCGTCATCCAGGTGCCCGTGCTCCGGCACAGCTCTACGTGCTCCTCCGGGGAGAACACCACGTAGCGGGGCCGGTTGGCGCCCATGTTCTCGATGCAGAGCTGCACACCGGTGCGGGACAGCAGCGGCTGGACGCGGTCCAGCGAGGAGCGCAGCACGTCGAGGAGTACGTCGTTGGGCCGACGGGACATGTAGCCCGGGTGGTAAGTAACGCGCTGCACGTCCAGGTCGGCCGCGAAGTGGACGGCCCGGCGCAGGTAGTTGATGGACTCCGCGCGCTCGTCCTCGTCGGGGGAGACCAGGTCGGTGTGCGGGCCGTACCACGCGGCGTGCACCGAGACGTCCAGCCCGTGCTTGTCGATGACGCGGCGCATCCCGTCGACGATCCGCTCGTACTCGGGTCCGGTGGCTCCGAAGAGGACCTCCTGCGCCTCCTCGGCGATCTCGAACTCGATGTCGGTGAAATGCCCGGCGAGGAATTCGAGGTGCTCGACGATCTCGGCGGGGTTGTCCCAGATGTTGGTGGAGAAACCGATGCGCGGGCGGGTGGGAGCGGTCACTGGGGTGGTGTCAGTCACGGGAGGTCCCTTTCGTCAGTTCGGTACCGGGTGTACCGGGGAAGAAGTCGATGAGGAGCATGTCGCGGACGCCGGTGCCCGCCCCGGGAGAGGCGGTGACCGGTGACACGTCGTGGAAGACCCTGCGGTCGTCCAGCAGGATCGACTCGAAGGGCTCGGTGAGCCGGGCCTGGTGGATCTGCCGGCGGTCGAGGTCGTACAGGCGGGACTCGGCACCCAGCACGTCCTCGCGGCGGATGAGTACCTGTCCGACGTAGTGGTGGCCGTCCTGGTGGATGCCCTCCGGAGCGGGGTCGCCGGCCGCGTCACTGCGGGCGACCACGCGGATCTGGTGGACGCCGCAGGTGTCGCAGGCGTCCCGCTCGGCGGCCGGAAGAAGGCCCCGGAAGGCCTGTACGACGGCTCGGAGGGCGGGGCCCTCGGCCACCGCCGGGTGAAGGGTGCCGAACGTCCGGGGTACTCCGCCGACGAGCCTGTTCACCGCGTGGTCCTGGACGAAGGGGCGTGGGGGCAGGCGTTCCAGATCGGTGCCGGCGAAGCGGAACGCGTCGTAACGCCGGTATCGGTAGGGCTCGTCGGTGCCGAGGTACGGGTCGGCCGGCAGGTCGTCCCAGGAGTCCGTGAAGCGGTGCGCGGCCTCGCGCGGCACGGTGTCGAGGGCTTCCTCGATGAAGGCCGGTGGGAGGTGCAGGAACGGGGCTTGCGGGAATCCGGCGGCCGCGGTGGGCGCGGTGGGTGCTCTCAGCGGTGTCGTGGTCATGGTTCCTTGCTCTCGCGGACGGGCGGTGATCGCGGCGGTCGCTGTCGTCATGGCGGTCGCCGGTACGAACCGCGCGCGGGTTCAGGTCTGGCTCTCCGGGACGCGTACGACGAGGCCCGCGAGGTCTTCGCCGATGGTGAGCCGGCAGCCCAGGCGGCTGTTCGGGCGGCGCTCCTCGGCGGTGTAGTCGAGCAGGTCGTCCTCGTCGTCGCCGAGTTCCGGCAGGGCTGCTCCGTCGACCTCCTCGACGAAGACGTGGCAGGTCGCGCAGACCAGGCGGCCGCCGCACTGACCGACGATCCCGTCGATCGCGTCGTCCACCGCCACGTCCATGACGGTCGTGCCGGCGGGTGCGTCCACGACGGAGCGAAGGCCATCGGGGTGGAGGAAGGTGATCTGAGGCATGGTGTGAGGGGCCGTGCTCTCTGTTCGAAGGGTCGGTTGCTTTCCGGAGGGCTGGACGCTTCCGGGCCGGAGGGAAGCGGGGACGGGGTACGAGGGCGGGGTACGGGGCGGCGGTACGGGCGGACGGGCGGCCCGGGTCACTCCTGGTGTGGCGTCGCGGCAGCGGGGCCGGTCGTTCTCGTGGCACCGGCGGCGCCTGACGGGTCGTCCGTGTGCGCCGTGCCGACCGCGCTCGCCCTGTCATGTGTGCCTGTCGCCGTGTCGGTCGTGCCTGCCGTGGCGGCCGGGCGGCCCGACCACAGCGCGACGGCCGTCGCGGCGACGAACAGGGCGGCAGCAACTGCCCATGCCCACAGGTGCAGGGGCAGCAGCACACCGACCAGCAGCGCCGGGCCGACGATGCGCTGGCCCGTCATCCCCATGCTGAAGGTCGCCAGATAGCGTGCCCGGGCGGCCTCCGGTGCCAGGGCGTAGGACAGTTCCCAACTCGCCACCGAGTGGAGGTTCTCCCCCACGGTGAGGGCGACGACCGCGGCGGCGGCCAGCCCGAACGCCACCCACCGAGGCACCTCCTCGGCCAGGGCGAACAGCCCGCAGCTGAGACACAGCGCCACCGCCGTCACCTTCAGCAGCCGCAGGGAGCCGCGGACCGTGGTGGCGAAGCGGTGCAGGTACGCCTGCAACAGGATCGTCAGAACCGTGTTGACGGCGAGCAGGACGGACAGCCAGGCGTGCGGCAGGCCGGTGCGCTGCACGAGCCAGATCGGCAGCAGGACCAGGAGCAGCGAGTCGTACAGCGAAAGGACGCCGTTGGCCGCGGTGAAGACCATGAACCGTACGTTGCGGTACGGCGCCTGGACCGTGGCCCGGTCGGCGGCGGGGGAGGGACCCGCGGGCACGTCGGCGACCCGTACCGCCCACCGGGTCATCCCGGCGATCACCAGGAACGACGCCGCGTTCACCAGGAACACGGCCTGGAAGGCGAAGGGCACGTCGAGGCCGAGGGCCGCACCCGCGGCGAGCAGGCCGGCCGTGAGACCGGCGTTGCGCACCGCGCGGATGGACGCCAGGGCGCGGGTCCGCTCCTCGTCCCCGGCCACCTTCGCGACGATCACCTGGAGCAGCGGGGAGGAGGCCCGGTCGGCAGCGCACAGCAGGCAGGTGAGCACGGCATAACCGGAGAATTCCTGAACGAAAGCGTATGCCCCGTAACCCGCCGAGCGAATGCAGATAAGGACGAGATAAACGCGTAACGCGCCATAGCGATCAGCGGCATGACCCACCGGGAGTGGGCTGGCGAGGCCGAATACGGCGGCTAAGGAGAGCACGGCTGCGACATGGGTCGCCGGAAATTCCACGACGCCGACGAAATACAGCGTCGAAGCGGCCATGAAGAGTCCGTTGCCGAACGAGTCGACCAGGGCTCCGCCTACCAGAATGCGGCTGCCGCGCTTCGCGGGTGTGACTGAAGTCACGACCCGTGCAAGACGTTTCACCTGCACGAATTCCCCCGAACCGCGCCTCTATCACTATGATCACCTTCACCGTAACGGACGCTCAGGTCACTGACAAGAGTGACCTGAAACAACATCATGAACCTGTCCGTTAAGCCCTCGTATCACCCGGCGCGGGAGCTTGGTCGCACATCGCTTCAACCGCCTCTATAGGCGCTTGGAACGGCTGTCCGGCGAGACTTGCCCTCATTGACCGCCGGGGTTTCAGACCACAGAATTCGGCCCGTCCAGAACACCGCTGCCCCGGAGATTCCCTTGCCTCGCACCGCGCCCTCGCCCCACGCCCTTCTGGTCGGCTGGAAGCCGCTGGCGATCGACGCTCTCCGGGCGGAGGACTGCTCGGTCACGTGCGTGGTGAGCGCGACCGACGCGGAACGGGCCCGGGGCGCGGCCGGCGCGGAGATCCTCGTCGCAGGTGAGGCCGGAAGTGTCGAGGACGTCCTGTTCGCGCTGGCGCGGGCCGGGCTGTCCCCCGGCGACTTCGACCTGGTGACGAGCGGTCAGGAGTACTCCCTGACGACCGCCGCGGCCCTCGGCGTGCTCGGCGGCGTCCGGGCGATGCCGCTCGATGCGGCCGTCGCCCTGCGCGACAAGTACGTGCAGAAGCGGCGGATCAGCGCGGCCGGGATCGCGACCGCCCGGTGCGGGATCGCGGCGACCCCCCGGGACGTCGCCTCGGCGGCACGGCACGCGGGAGGGTTTCCGGTGGTGGTCAAGCCGCAGGCCGGTGCCGGGGCGCGGAACACCGTCCGGCTCGCCTCGGAGGCGGAGGCCGATCGGTGGGCCGCCTCGGCGGGTCAGGGCCCCTGGCTGGTCGAGGAGTTCGTCCCCGGCGCCGAGCTGCACCTGGACGGTGTCGTCCGGGACGGCCGCACCCTGGTGCTGAGCGCCTCGCGGTACCTCCGCAATGTGATCGACGTACATTCCGGGGCCCTGGTGGGGTCCGTCCGGGTCACCCCCGAGGAGGAGCCCGGGCTCTACTCCCGCGCGGGCGCTCTGACCGACCGCGCACTGGCCGCACTGGGGCACGCGGACGGGGTGTTCCACCTGGAGGTCTTCGAGCAGCCGGACGGGTCCCTGGTCTTCGGCGAGTGCGGCGGCAGGGTCGGCGGCGGACGTGTCGACGAGGTGACGCGCCGCGCCACCGGGGCCGACCTCCACCGGCACTGGGCCGCCGCGGCACTCGGCACCACGCCGCCGGCGGCCGGAACCCCGAGTGACGCGTCCTTGGGCTGGGTCTTCCTCACCGCCCCGGCGGGCCGGGTGGTGTCGATACCCGGCGAGGACCAGCTGCTGGGGCGGCGGGGCGTCGTGGCCGCCGCCGTCACCAAGGGCCCGGGCGACCTGGTCGGGCCCGTGGTCAAGTCCTTCGACCGGGCCGGCGACATCGTCGCGGTCGGCCCGGACGCCGCCGAGGTCAGGGCCCGGCTGGCGGACTGCGCGCAGTGGTTCCGCTCCAGCGTGACCGTCACCGTGTGACCTCCCACCCCACCCGGCCCGGGCGACTCACGGCCCGCGGAAGACGGCGTCGGGCGTCCGGTCGCGCGCTTCGCGTCCGGTCACGGTGTCCGGTCCGGTCCGCCACGTGGCGCGATGTGGAAGTCGAACGCGAGCGTTCCCGGGTCCAGGGCGGTCGCCCCGCCGTCGACGGTCAGCACCGCACCGTTGACATAGGACGCGGCCGGGGACAGCAGCCAGCTGATGGCTTCGCCGACCTCGTGCGGTTCGCCCGGCCGGCCCATCGGCAGAAGCCTGGTCGCCTCCTCGTAACCGGCATCCACGCTGCCGTCGTCCAGGGCCGCTTCCTCGGCGAACCGTGCCATGCGCCGGTCGGCCATCTCGGTGCGCACCCAGCTGGGGCACACGACGTTGGCACGCACGCCCTCGCGCCCGTGGTCCACGGCCACGGAACGGCACAGCTGCATCAGGGCCGCCTTGGACGCGGCGTACGGGGCGTTGCCCGGGCCGTTGCGCAGGGCGGAGACGGAGGCGACGGCCACGACCGCTCCCCGTGACCGCAGCAGGTGAGGAATCGCCGCGCGCAGGAGCAGCAGCGGGCCGGTGACATTGGTGCGGATGACGTCGTCCCAGTCCGCCAACGACAGGTCCCCGACGGTGCCGCCGGGTCCGATGCCCGCGTTGAGCACCAGCCCGTCGATACGGCCGTAGGCGGCGATGGCGGTGCGGACCAGCCCGTCGGCGGCGTCGGGGTCGCCCACGTCGGACGGATACGCCAATGCGCCGGTCTCCTGCTCAAGGCGCCGCAACGGTTCGGCCCGGCGCCCCGAGGCGACCACATGGTGGCCCTCCTCGCGCAGCAGTCTGGCGGTGGCCGCCCCGATGCCGGAGCCGGCGCCGGTCACCAGCACAACTCGCTTGTCCGTCATGGCTGTTCGGCCTTCTCTCGCACGATCGCAAATGGATCGATCGTAGCGGCGGCCGTCGTTCAGGGAGGGCGCCGGGGCCGCCGGGTCCGGCGCCGGGGCCGCGGGTCGCGTACCGCTCCAGCGAAGGTGAGGAGCGTGCTGACCCGGGCGGTGAGGTTCGCGAAGTCGGCGCCGGGACCGATCGGGTTCTCGGCTTCGGTGCGGATGACGGCGGTCAGCGCCCTGTTCGCCTCATCGGCGTACTCCTGCGCGTCTCGCAGTTGATCGATGGCGATGCGTGGACGCTGCGAAGGCCGCTCTTCGGTTCGTGGGCCGAGTCCGCCAGGGCCGCCCTTCGATTTGTGGGACCGGGGTGCGGGTCGGCCGGATCCGGTGCGTGCGGCCGGCCGGATTCACTGCTCCCGGTTCGGGCCCGGCGTGGTCAGCCCGGTGGGTGCGCGGCGGTGTCCGCTCCCCCCGTTCCCTGCGTGTGCAGTTCCAGTGCGGCCGTCAGGTGGATCTGGGCGTCCAGCCACGCGGGGACGGCGGCCGTCGCGCCGGCTCGGTGGAGGGTGGCGTGCAGGTCGTCGATCAGCCGCGCGGCGGTGCGCAGGCCGGTGCGGTGCAGGGTCGCCACGCTGTCGGTCAGGCGGGTGCGGGCCGGGGCGGTCAGGCGGCGCAGGCCGTGGTGGGCGGCTTCGGCCAAGGCGGCGAGCGCCGACTCCAGTGCCGTCGTGATCGGGTCGGCCGACCGAGGCGGGGCCGCACCGAGCGACGTGTCGCCGTCCCCCGGGGCGAGGTCGGGGACGACCACGCCCGTGCCGGTCAGCACGGCCAGCGGGTCCAGCACGATCCGGCCGTGCGCGCGGCCCAGCATGCCGCTGACGCAGTGGACGTCCTCGTCGCCGAGGGCGGCGGCGAGCGCGTCCAGGCCGCCGGGGCACAGGGGGTTGTAGGCGGCGAGGACCAGGACCTCGTTGCCCGCGTGGTCGCGTACGACCGCTTCCAGGCGCTGCGCGGCCGGGTCGTAGCCGACCGACTCCACGGACGACACCTCGACCACCCGCACGGACTCGGCCTCGACGCGCGGGCGGATCATCCGGGGCGGGCGGGTACCCGCGGCCCGCAGGTGGGCGGCGGTGTCGCGGACCAGCAGGCCACCGGGCAGGTCCCGCCAGGCGGAGCCGAGCGGGGTGACACTGGTGGCGGCGACACGGCCGCGGGAGATGGCGACGGTCCGGTCGGCGGCGCGTGACGTGTGCTCGCTGACGACGTTCGCCGCGGCGAGCGTGCGCAGCGGGGATCCGAGCAGCCGACGGCCGGACAGCTCGTGCCCCGTCGGCAGCCGGCCCTCCGTCAGGTCCCAGTGCTTGCGCAGCACCAGGGTGATCCCGGCGTCGGGGTGGGCGAAGTACGTCTCGGCGGTACGGACGCCGTGGGCAGCCCCGTTTCGTCCCGCCGCGCCGCCGATCCGGCAGCCGAGCGCCACCAGCCGCACCCGGCGCAACGGGGTCTGCGGTGCCTCCTTGGTGCCCAGCACCCCCACCGGGTCGTGCGCGGCGGCCCGGTGCCGGGCATGGAGTTCGGCCAGCAGCAGGGCGAACCGCTCCGCCTCGTACCCGGACCCGCGCGCGGCGTACGCGTCGAGCTGCCCGCGCAGTTCGGCCACCACACCCGCGGGCCAGTGCAGGCAGGCGCCGGTCAGGGACCGCTGAGCCCGGGCGAGGGACCCGGCGAAGACCGGGCCCGCCTGCTGGACGCCGTCCAGGAGGAGCTCGTCGGCGAGGGCCAGGGCGGCGCGCAGGACCTCCTCGGCGGGTCTGGTGGGAGTGGTGCGACCACCGACGCTCACCTCCGTCACCCCCGCGGCGTCCCCGGCCCGGAACGCCCACACCGCCAGGACCACGACCTCGCCGCGCACCGCGGCGGACGCGTCGGTGAGGGCGTAGCCCAGCTCGCGGGGGACCGGGAAACGGACGGTGCAGGTGGGCAGTTCGACCCGTGGAGCCGGATCGTCGGCGGTGGGGCGGTGCAGCCGGGCGACGTAACCGCGCTCACTGACGCGCCGCGCGGCGGCCAGCGCGGCCCGGCCCAGCGCGGCGGCCAGGGCCTCGTCGTCGAACTCGGCCGGCGACCAGTCGGCGAACCCGTCCGCCTCGCCCTGCGCGACGGCGGACTCCGTCTCGGCCGCGGACCCGGCCCGAAGTCCGGCCTCGGCGTCGCGCTGGTACGCGAGCACCACGCCGATGCGGTGCCGGCACACGCCCGTCGCCCCGCAGCCGCACCGGGTCGCGTCCAGGGCGAGACCCGGCGGAAGGGCCGTGTCCGTTCCGTCGGGGAAGCGACCGCGTACCGTGCCGTCGTCGGCGACGGTCACCGTCGGGCCGGAGCCGGCCATCAGGTCCTTCTCCGCGCGCTTGACGAGGCCGCGGTTGGCGAGCGAGGCGAGTGTCTGCGGCGTCAGGGCCAGCAGATCGGCGCGTACGGTCACTGCCCCTGCCCTCCCCGGCTGACCTTCTCGGCGACGAACTCGGCGAGCCCGCCCGGAGTCATCGCGCCCACCGGGGCGCCCACCGCGGCCAGCCGCCCCGCGAGCCCTCGGTCGTACACCGGGTCGGCGGCCTCGTCGAGCGCCGCGAGGCACAGCACGGTCGTGCCCTGCTCGACCAGCGCGCGCACGGTGTGGACCAGGCGGTACGGGTCGCCGCCCTCGTAGAAGTCGGAGATGAGCGCGACGATGGTGCGTCGCGGGTTCTCGACGAGTGAGGCGCCGTAGTCGACGGCTCGGGCGATGTCGGTGCCACCGCCGAGCTGAACCCCCATCAGCACTTCCACCGGATCGGTCACCTCGCCGGTCAGGTCCACGACCTGGGTGTCGAAGGCGACCAGGTGGGTCTTCAGCCCCGGCAGGCCCCACAGGCAGGCGGCGGTGACCGCGGAGTGGATCACCGAACCGGCCATGGAGCCCGACTGGTCGACGAGCAGGACGAGTTGCCACTGTTCGAGGTGGCGCCGGGTGCGGGAGTGGAAGTGCGGACGCTGGATGAGGACACGGCGTTCCTCGGGCTGGTAGTGGGCGAGGTTGGCCCGGACGGTGGTCCTGAAGTCGAAGTTCCGGGCCAGCGGCAGTCGGCTCGGGCGGCGGGAGCGGGAACCGGTGAAGGCACGGCGGACCTCCGGGCGCAAGCGCTCCGTCAGCTGCCGTACGACCGTCTCCACGATGCGCCGGGCCGCGGTCAGGACCTGCGGGTTCATCAGGTGCTTGGTGCGCAGGACGGCGCGCAGCAGGGTCTGGCTGGGTTCGACCCGGGCGAGTACGTCCGGGTCGGTGACGATCTCGTCGATTCCGTACTGCTCGACCGCGTCCCGCTCCAGCCGCTCCACCGTCTCCTTGGGGAACAGCCGGTGGATGTCGTCGAGCCAGTCCACCGCGGTCAGCCGGGAGGGCCCGGTGCCGCCCTCGCGGGGCCCGGCCGAACCACCCCGGCGCACCCCGCGGCGGCGCAGGTCCTCGTCACGACCGTAGAGCCAGTCGAGGGCGGCGTCGCGGGCGGCGGCGGCGCCGTGCAGCGGGCCGGTGCAACGTTCGGCGGGGGAGCCGAGGATCAGGCGCCAGCGCTCCAGGGCGGGGTCGGGGGCCGCGGGCGGCTGGGCCGGTGCGGTGCCGGAGGCCGTGGGCGGCTGGGCCGGTGCGGTGCCGGGGGACGCAGGTGGGCGCTCCGGTGCGGGGTCCGGGGAGGTGAACGGCCGCTCGGGCGTGGGGAAGTTCATCGCCGAGCCCCCGCTCCCAGGCCGTGGCGGTCGAGCAGTCGGGACACGTTCTCCTCCAGGGCCGAGGCGCGGGCGAGCAGCAGCGGGTCGGCGGTGGTGCGCAGCAGCGAGCGGGCCGAGCCCTGTCTGCCGCGCCGCTGGAGCAGGCGTTCGGCGATGCGTTCGCGTTCCCGCGGCGGGAAGAAGGCGAAGGCCTGGCGGAGCGCGGGCAGTCCGGCGAGGAAGTCCTCGTCGGTCAGCGCCGAGACGATGCCGTCCAGTACGTCGATCAGGGGCTCTTCGCCGTCCGCCGCACCGGCGGTGACCTCCTCGCGGGCCAGCGCGAACAGGCCGGCGAGCCAGTCCCCGAGGGTGTCGGCGGCGGTGACGGCCAGGGCCCGTACGGCCGTCGTCGCCTCGTCCGGGCGGCCCAGGGCCCAGCGCAGGCCGAAGGCGGCGCCACGCAGGTCGGCCGGGGCCCGCCCGTCCCGGCCGATACGGGCCGCGGCCTCGGCGGCGGCCTCCCGGGTCACCGACAGCAACTCCGGGGCGTGCAGCAGCGCGTCCCGGGCGGCCGCCAGCGCGCGCAGCCGGGACAGGTCCACGCCGGGGCCGCCGTGCAGGCCCTCCGCCAGCCAGAACACACGGTCGGCGGCGCCCCCGACGACGCTGCCCAGCAGCCGGCCGCGCGCCACGCCGAACACCCGGTCGTGCCGCCACAGGCCCAGCGCGGCCGTCAGCACCTGGCCGAGCGGGCCCAGTTCGGGAACCTGGCCGACCTGCCGCGCGAGGACGTCAAGCAGCTCCTCGCAGAGCGGCCCGACGCCGCACAGCACGGCGTCGAACAGCAGCCCTGCGAGCGCCCCCGCCTCCCGACCGGCCTCGCGTGCCCGCTCCCCGAGCACCACCGAGGCCGCCTCGTCCAGCCGCGCCCCGTAGGCGCCCGCCTCGATCAGCGCTGCCTCGCGCCCGCTCGCCGGTCCCGGCTCCCAGCGCTCGGTGAACACCGGGTCACCGCCGTCGGCCGGGCCCGCGACCCGCGTGAAACCCGGGATGCCCAGCACCCGCAGCCGGTGCAGGACCTGACTGCGGGCCAGCCCGGCCGGGTCGGAGAGGTCGAGGGTGACCGGTCCGTCCGGCTCGGTCAGGCCCAGCCGGGCGAGCCGCTCGGTCACGTCGCCCACCAGCGGAGGCATGGGCGTGTCCGGGTGCAGCCGGCCCTCGGTCCCACCGGTGCAGGCGGCGACCATCTCCACGACCACCGGATGCGTCCCGGCGCCGAGCGTGCCCCTGCCGGTCCACGGCAGCGGCTCCTCCAGGTCGTCGCCGATCAGCGCACCGGCGAGGCCGTCCAGGACGTCGACCCTGGTCTCGCAGGGGTGACCGCGCAGCAGCGCGAGCCCCCGCGCCAGTCCCCGGGCGGCGATCAGGCCGGCCGTGGACACCGGGACGCGGCGGGCGCGCAGCCGCTCGGCGACGGACCGCAGCAGACCCTGCGCGGCCGTGTCCGGGCCGCCCTCCCACAACCGCTGGTAGTAGCCGGGCGAGGGCATACCCGACTGGTAGCCCGCGAAGGCGTCCAACTGCCGGAAGGAGTACGGCACCAGGAAGCTGCCGCCGAGCGCGCCCTCGGGCGGCGCGGGAACCGTGGGCCAGTCGGATCCGCCGCCGGCCGGGCGTGACAGCGCGCGCAGGGCCGGCTGGTGGAAACCGCCGGTCACCACCAGGACGGGCCGCCCTTCGGCGCGCGCCACCGCGGCACGCACCCAGGACGCCATGTACTCCTCGCGCGCACGGTCGCCGGGATCGGCCTCGCCGTCCCCCCGCACCACCTCGAAGTAGGCGTCCAGGCGCGCCCGCAGTCCGTCCGGGTCGGCCACGTCGGTGACCTCGAACAACCCGTCCCACAAGGCGTCCACCGAGTCCACCGAGAAGTGCGCGCACAGCCGCCGCGTCGCCTCCGCGTACCTCGCCTCGGCATCGGCGTACCGGTTGGTCCGCCGCTCGCCGCGCGCCGCGAACGCCGGATGCCAGGTCGGCAGGTCGATGAACCGCACCTGGGCACCGGCCGCGCGACCCTCCCGCAGCGCGATCCACTCGGGTGAGTAGTCGCACAGCGGTGCCCACGAGGTCGCGACGCGCGTCTCGTCCCGGTAGTGGCTGAACACGGCGACCGGCAGCCGGTGGCCGAGCAGCAACTCGTCCAGCCGGCCGTTCATGTCGGCCGGTCCCTCCACGAGGACGTACGCGGGCCGCAGGTCTTCGATCGTCCGGCCGACCAGCCGGGCGCAGGCGGGTGAGTGGTGTCGTACACCCAGGAAGACGACGGACTCGGCAGCGGGCCGGACCGCGCTCTCGGAGACGGACGGCATCAGTCCGCCAGCAGGTGCCGTGCGTCGTGCAGCGCCTGCCACTGCGCGCCCTTGCGGCGGGGCACCTCCTGCTCCAGGAAGCGGCGCAGCCGGGCGAGGTCCTCCGGGCTGTCCTTCGCGGCCGTGCCCGCGAGGCTCGCCACCACGTCGGCCGCACCGCCGGGCTCGCCGCGCAGGTACCAGCCCCGCACCCCCACCGCGTGTGCGACCGACACGGCCTCGGCGGTGCTCATCACGGTCGACATCCGCTCACCGCGCTCGGCCGTGCCGCGCAGCTCGCGGAAGGTGCCCACCAGCACCTCCAGCACGTCCCGGCGCGGTGGCGCCGCCACCCCGGACTGCCGCAGCAGCGCCGTGGCCTCCGCCTCCACCAGGGCCAGCTCGGTGTCGAAGTCGGGGATGGGGAAGACCGTCTCGAAGTTGAAGCGACGCTTGAGCGCGGCACTCATCTCGTTGACGCCCCGGTCGCGGGTGTTGGCGGTGGCGATGACGTTGAAGCCCTGGCGGGCGAAGACCATGCCCTGCGGCCCGTCCAGCTCCGGGATGGCGATGACCCGGTCGGACAGCAGCGACAGCAGGCAGTCCTGCACCTCCAGCGGGCAGCGGGTGATCTCCTCGAAGCGCACGATCCGTCCCTCGGCCATGCCGCGCAGCATGGGCGCGGGGACGAGGGAGCGGGGCGAGGGGCCCTCGGAGACCAACAGGGCGTAGTTCCAGGAGTACTTGATCTGGTCCTCGGTGGTGGCCGCGCCGCCCTGCACGGTGAGCGCGGAGCTGCCGCTGACGGCCGCCGCGATCAGCTCGGACAGCAGTGACTTCGCCGTGCCCGGCTCACCCACCAGCATCAGGCCGCGGTTGGTGGCCAGCGTCACCAGGGCCCGCTCCACCAACGAGACGTTCCCGACGAACTTCCGGCTGATGCCCGCCCGTTCGTCGCCGACGACGAAGCGGCGCGCGGCACGAAGACTCAGCTGCCAGCCCGGCGGACGTGGATCGCCGTCGGCCGCGCGCAGGGCGGCGAGCTCGTCGGCGTAGCGGACCTCGGCGGGCGGGCGCTGGAGCTGCTCCTCGGCGCCCACGCCGGCGGTGCCGTGCGCAGCGGTGGTCACTTCGCGGTCACCTCCGTCAGGTCGGCCAGGATCTCTGAGGCCGCGACCGGGTCGAGACCGGCGAAGCGGTGCGGGAACCGACGGCTGCGCTCGTAGTAGTCGTCCGGCCTGGTGTCGAGCCACACCGCCCGGAAGGTCTGGTCGCCGAGCCCGTCGACCCAGCCGACCGGGATGCCCGGATCGAGGTCGATCACCAGATACACGCCGTCGTCGACCCGCTTGGAGAACCAGCGCTCCACGCCCGCGTCCTGCGGTACGCCCCGCTCCCAGCCGCGCTTGGTCAGACCGAGCAGCTTGCCGACCGGCACGGTCGCGCCCTCGAACCGGGTCAGCCGGTGGCTTCCCGCCTCCTCCTCGGTGACCGTGTGCACGGCCCGGCCCAGCTGAGGGAACGGCTGCAGGATCTCGTAGTCGGCGAACAGCTCCGACCAGGCGCCGAGATCCTCACCCAGGTGCAGCGGGTGGGCGACGCGGATCCGCGCCGCATCGGGCGGCGTCAGCTCGTCGTCGTCGACGTCCGCGAACGTACGGTCCTCCGCCACCCGGAACGCCGTCACCTCGCCGTCCACCTCACTGAGCCAGACCAGCCGCCGCACCAGATGCCACAGCAGCGGATGGGCCACGAACAGCTCCCGGAACTCCTGGACCGTCCAGGAGCGCCCCCCGACCATGGCCGCCTCCAGCCGCCGCACCTGGTCGCCTGCGACGGTACGGACGTCCTTCTTCAGCGCGGCGAACCGCTTGCGCTCGGCCGGCGCGAGGTCCGGGTCGTCCTTGGCGCCGGGGGCGGGCAGCGCCTTGCGGGGCTTGCCGTCGGCATCGCGGACGTACGGCCGCAGCTGCTCGTCGAAGCCGACGGTGAACTGCCGGGTGCCGTAGTCGATGACGGTGCTGCCGTGTGCGTCGAGGCCGAAGTCGGGGACGAGCCGGTCGCCGAGTTGCTCGGCCGTCAGCCCCAGTGCCTCGGCGACCTCGGTGATCTTCTCCTGGGCGCGGACCTTCAGGGCCTTGAACGGCACCCGCTGGGCGATGCCGTGCAGATGCAGCAGCGCCACATCGGTACCGATGGCCGCGAGGACGTTCAGCCCCTCCACGGCCCGGTGGTGCGCGCCCTCGCCGGGCCAGGCGCGCAGGACGGGAGTCAGGCGCCGCACGGTCTCGTCGTCCCCGAACCAGCCCAGCGCGTGCAGCGCCCAGCTCTCCTTGGGAGGCATCCCGGCGAGCCGCCACTGCTCGAACAGGCCCCACACGAAGGCGGCCAGGGAGTCGGCGGTGCAGTGCTCGGTCAGCACGTCGAGGCCGGGGTAGACCTCGCCGGGCCTGGACAGCGCCAGTAGGGTGACGGCGTGCCGCACCGCGTCGGCGGGCAGTGCGCCGCCCTCCTTGAGCAGGATCTGCGGCAGCAGCGCGGGCTCGGCCCAGGCACCGACGACCGGCATACGGGCCGGGAGGGCGCTTTGCAGCGGGTCGGCGGCCAGCAGCTCCCCGACGATGTCCGCGGCCTCCTGCCCGCTCCCGGCGGCGGCCTGGAGCACCGCGTCACCGCCATGGGCGTCCGCCAGCAGCCGCAGCGCCTGCTCGGCACCCCGTCGCACCGTGCCGGCCCTGCCCACCGCGTGCGGCACGAGCACCGGTACGGCCGCCAGCGCGTGCCGCGCCAGCCATGAGCGGGCCGTTGCGTCGGCGGACTTCAGCCGCGCCAGCCAGTCGCACACCAGCGCGGCGACCTCGACGTCGACGTACGGCAGGACCAGCGTCCCCAACGTGGCCGGGTGCCGGGCGGCGGCGCGCAGCATCAGCGGCAGGGCGTGCACCTCGTGCCTGGCCGCGACCGGCTTGAGAGTGGCCTCGCCGTCCCAGTAGTCCTCCGGGGCGCAGACGGCCAGCAGCGGTCGTACGACGTCCTCGGGACCGACGACGAACAACCGGGCGTCCCGGACGTCCTTCAACTGCCCGCCGTTGCGGAGGGTCTCGATCTCCTTGGCCCAGCTGTACCGTTCGCGCCACCTGGCGAACCAGGACCGGGTACCGGCCCACTCCTCCCGCTCGCCCGGCTGCCAGCGGACCTGCGGCTCGGGGACCACCGGCACCCCGGACGCCACGCGGGCCTTGCGGCCCGTGCGCTTCCTCGCCCACGGCGGGTCGACCAGCAGCGCGGGCAGCGCCCTTGCCGGTGCCTCGGCCACCCGGTCGGAGCTGGTGAGCAGGGCCTCGACGAGGGCGGCGACCTCGGCGGGGAGGCCGGGCAGCACGACCGTGGTCAGGCGCTGGTGCGCCTGGATGTGCGCGGCCAGCAACTGCTTCGTCATCGACGCGTTCCTGCCGGAGCCGAGCGCCGCCCGGCCCAGCAGGCGCAGGGCGCGGACGGGGTAACGCCGCATCGCCTCCAGCAGGCTCGGACGCACGTGCTTGTCGTCGACGCGGCCGAGGAGGATCTCGAAGGCGTCGTCCGAGGGCAGCTCGACCAGCGCACCGGCGATGCTCTTGGTGCGGTCGGAGCCGTACGCGTCCTTCAGCGCTCGCTCCAGCAGGGGCGCGAACGCCTTGCCGGTGCCCTCGGCGAGCGTGGCGATGAACGCCGGTGTCCAGGTGTTCCACTGGGGGTTCAGCTTGTCGCCGAAGTGGTCGAGCTGGGCCGGGGAGTGCAGGGAGCACAGCAGCATCGCCTGGAGCGTCGGGTCGTCCGTGACCTCGCCCGTACAGCACTCGTCGACCCACTCACGCTCGCCGGGCGCCACATAGGACGCGATGATCCGGTGGCGCACGGTCTCCCGGCACCGGGCGAGGGCGGCGACGGCCTCCCCGTACGCCTCGTCGTCGGCGACCGCGAGCAACGCCCGCAGCCGGTCGGCGAAATGACCGCGGGCGCGGTGGGTGTCGACCAGGCCGTCAGGGTGCCGGAAGCTCAGACGGGGATCCTCCCGCTTCCCGCCGTACTGCATCCAGTGGGCCTCGATGTCGAAGTACTCCACGACCGCCCGCGCCGCGAAGGCCAGGCCGTGGGCCCTGACCCAGGCGTCCACGAAGGTCCCGTCGGGGAGCCGGTAGTGCATGGTCACCGCGGCCAGGGCGGCCGCACCGAGCGGGCTGGGGCTGCCGTGGAGATGTGCGCGGACGGCCGCCACGATCTGCGGGTCGCTGCCGCGCGCGGCGAGCATCTGCTCGACCCACTCCGCCTCCTCCTTCAGCCGCTGCGCCACCAGCTCCTCGGCGTCCTCGCGCGGCGCGGCGCCGCCGCGTCGGGCCCCGCCCCGCCTCGGGTACGCCAACCTCCGCCAGGAGGCGGGCACTTCGAAGCTCTCCTCGTCCGGCAGGACCACCTCGTCCGGTGCGACCCGTTCGACCTGCTCGGGCCGGTCGGCCTCCACCGCGGCGTCGCCGGACACCTCCCGGTACCCCTTGCGCTCCTTCTCGGCGATCACCTTCGCCAGATACCGCTGCGCGGCCTCGGCCGAGTCGAACTCCTTGGCCTGTGTACGCCCCTGAGCGCCGACGCGCCCGTAGCGCACGGTGACAGCGGCGCCGAGAGCCTTCGCCTCCCAGAACTTCGCCGACCCCTCCCCGACAAACTCCCAGCGCCGCACGGCCCCTCCCCCTCGCCGGCCCCCCGGCCGGTGATCGTTCGATCAAGTGGCCGTCACAGTAGCGGGGGGCACTGACAACGTCCCGTCGGCGAGGGCAGGAGGCGTGCCAGGCGGGGCCGGTCGCCGCGGGCGCGCGTCGCCCCGGCGACGCCCGCACCGCGACGGATCATCGTGCGGGCAGGGGAGTTGACGCTACGTCCCCAGCGGTCGGCGTCCGCCTGCCGCTCGGCACACCTCCGCATACCCCCGCACCAGCGCCCGGCCCTCGTCCTCCCTGCGCCACGCCAGCGCGTACCGGCCCGGCGAGAGGCCGCGCACCGGTCGTGTCACCACCCCGCCCAGGCTGACCAACGGAGCGTTGCCCGCGGCCACGAGGCAGACGCCGAGCCCGGCTACCAGCGCCTCGTAGGTCTCCTCCGTGCTCGCGACCTCCGCCCCGACACGCGGTGCCCGGCCCCCGCGCTCCTCCAGTGCCAGCCAGTGGTCCCGCAACGGCCCCGCACTCTCCGGCAGGGCGAGGAACGGCTCGTCGAGCAGGTCCGCGAAGTCGATCTCCGCACGGGACGCCAGGGGATGGGTCGCGGGGAGAGCCACCAGCCGGGGCTCCTCGGCGACCACCGTCCAGCCGTAGCGGTCGGGGTCCGGCAGGGGCAGCCAGACGAAGGCCACGTCCGAGCCGCCGTCCGCCAGGCCCGCCGTCGGGTCCTCCCAGCTCACCTGGCGCAGGCGCAGCACGGTGCCCGGGTGCGCCGCGGTGAAGCGGGAGCGGATCGCCGGGAGCAGCCCGCCGCGCCCCGGGCTGGTGCTCATGCCGACGACGAGCGTGCCGCGCGCCGCGGCCCGGGCCGCCTCCAGCGCCGCCGCCCCCTCCGACCAGGCCGCCAGCACCCTGCGCGCGTACGGCAGCAGCGCCGCGCCGGCCTCGGTGAGCCTCACGCCCCCAGGGTCGCGGCGGAACAGCTCGGTGCCCAACTGCCGCTCCAGCGCGCGTACTTGCTTGCTGAGCGCCGGCTGGGAGACATACAGTCGCTCGGCCGCCCGGGTGAAGTGCAGCTCCTCGGCCACGGTCATGAAATAGCGCAGGTCCCGCACATGGACGTCCATGGTCATAACCATCGGTTATCAGCGTGGGTCTTGGACGCGCAACCGGCCGGGACAGCAGTCTTGCTCAGGCAGGAACACGACCACGCGACGACGAGGGAGCTGTCATGAACAAGGTGTGGCTGATCACCGGAGCGAGCAGCGGTTTCGGGCGGGCCATCGCTCAGGCGGCGCTCGCCGAGGGTGACGTGGTGGTCGGTGCCGTACGACGGCCGCAGGGGCTGGACGACCTGGTGGCCGCGCACCCCGACCAGGTGGAGGCGCTGCGGCTGGACGTCGGCGACACAGGGGCCGCCGAGGCCGCCGTACGGGATGTGATCGCCCGGCACGGACGCGTCGACGTCCTGGTGAACAACGCGGGCCGTACCCATGTGGGCGCATTCGAGGAGACAACCGACGACGAGCTGCGCAAGCTGTTCAATGTGCATGTCTTCGGGCCCGCCGCCCTCACACGTGCGGTGCTTCCGCACATGCGGGAGCGGCGGGCCGGAGCCATCGTGCAGATGAGCAGCATGGGCGGGCAGATGTCCTTTGCGGGATTCTCCGCGTACAGCGGCACCAAGTTCGCGCTGGAGGGCATGTCCGAGGGGCTCGCGGACGAGGTCGCCGAGTTCGGCATCAAGGTGCTGATCGTGGAGCCGGGTTCGTTCCGCACCTCGCTGTTCGAGACGGGCCGGGCCGGGGCCAGCACGGACAGCGGCCTGTACCCCAAGGTGAGCCGGACCCGCGGCCTGGTCTCCGGCGGCGACGGCACCCAGCCCGGCGACCCCGCGAAGGCGGCGGCCCTCATCCTGGCCGCCCTGGAGGCCGAGGACACCCCGCTGCGGCTGCCGCTGGGCGACGACGGGGTGACGGCTGTGCTCGGTCACCTGGACAGGGTACGGGAGGACGTCGTGGCCTGGGAGAAGCGCACACGCAGGACCGCCTTCGACGACTGACCTCGCCGGTCGGAGCGTTGCCCCCGGGCCGGGCGCGGCCCGGGGGCGCCTGATCGAGGCCGTGAGCCGCGAGGAGCGCGGAACAAGCGCCGTGCAGGACCCTTGTGCAATTCCTGTGGAGGCCTCAACCTTTCGGCTGACACCCGGAGCGGCCCAGGTTGACATGCACCTGATCGATGTCATGTCGCCGGCCGCTTCCCGTGTCGCCCCCACAAGCGCACCACCACTCGAGGAGGACCCCTCAGATGGCAGTGATGCGTTCCACCCGGCGAAGACTGGCCCTGGTCAGCACGGCGGCCACCGCGGCGCTCGCCGCGAGCCTCGTCTCCGCTCTCCCCGCCACGGCAGCCCCTGAAGGCCGTATCCAGTACGCCGACGCCGCAGGCGCCGTCGCCGACAGCTACCTCGTGACCCTGAAGCCGGGCGCGGCACGGGCCGGTTCCGCCGAGGGCAAGGCCATCGCCCAGCGGTACGGCGCCACGATCGAGCGGACGTACAAGAAGGCCCTGAACGGCTACGCGATCGAGGCGTCCGAGGCCGAGGCGAAGCGGCTCGCCGCCGACCCGGCGGTCGCCTCCGTCGTCCAGAACCGCACCTTCAGCGTCGACGCCACCCAGACCAACCCGCCCTCCTGGGGCCTGGACCGCATCGACCAGAAGAACCTGCCGCTCAACAGCTCGTACACCTACCCGGACTCGGCCGGTCAGGGCGTGACCACGTACGTCATCGACACCGGCGTCCGCATCACCCACGGCGACTTCGGCGGACGCGCCTCCTACGGCTACGACGCCGTCGACAACGACAACACCGCCCAGGACGGCCACGGCCACGGCACGCATGTCGCGGGCACGGTCGCCGGGACGGCGTACGGCGTCGCCAAGAAGGCGAAGGTCGTCGGCGTACGCGTGCTGAACAACTCCGGCCAGGGCACCACCGCCCAGGTGGTCGCCGGTATCGACTGGGTCGCCCAGAACGCCGTCAAGCCGGCCGTCGCCAACATGTCCCTCGGCGGCCCCGCCGACTCCGCCCTCGACACGGCCGTACGCAACGCCGTCGCCTCCGGCATCACCTTCGCCGTCGCGGCCGGCAACGAGTCGACCAACGCCTCCACCAGGTCGCCCGCGCGCGTGGCCGAAGCCATCACGGTCGGCGCCACCACCAACTCGGACGCGAAGGCGAGCTACTCCAACTACGGCTCGGCGCTCGACCTGTTCGCGCCGGGCTCGTCCATCACCTCGACGTGGAACACCAGCGACTCGGCGACCAACACCATCTCCGGCACCTCGATGGCGAGCCCGCACGTCGCGGGCGCGGCCGCGCTGCACCTCGCCGCCAACCCCTCGGCGACCCCGGCGCAGGTCGCCTCGGCGCTGACGTCCGCCGCCACCACCGGCGTCGTCACCAGCCCCGGCACCGGCTCGCCCAACCGGCTCCTGTACGTCGGCGGCGGTACGACGACCCCTCCGGGCCCCCGCTTCGAGAACACCGGTGACTACGCGATCAGCGACAACGCCACCGTCGAGTCCCCGGTGACGGTCTCCGGGGTCTCCGGCAACGCGCCCTCGGCCCTGGCCGTCGAGGTCCACATCGTCCACACGTACATCGGCGACCTCCAGGTCCAGCTGATCGCCCCGGACGGCACGGCGTACACGCTGAAGTCGTACGGCACGGGCGGCAGTTCGGACAACATCGACACCACGTACTCGGTGAACGCCTCGTCGGAGGCGGCCAACGGCACGTGGAAGCTACGGGTGAGCGACAACGCGAACTGGGACACCGGGCGGATCGACGCCTGGGCGCTCCAGTTCTAGCCCCGGGTCACTGATACTCCTCGTCCTCGCGGTACGGCTCCGGGTCCGTGACCCAGCCGGCCGCGAGGACGAGCCGTGTGTGGCGGTGCAGGGCGAGGAAGCCGAAGGGGCGGTCGAAGGTCGCCCTGACGCTCGTGGTCAGCCAGCGCAGCCGCGGCAGCCCGGCCCCGGCCGCGCCGAAGGCCGTCACCGCGGCCGCCTCGAAACCGCGGGCGCCGAACCGCGCCATCGCCGACTGCCGGCCCGAGGGGATGTACAGGGGGAAGTCACCGATCCCGGGGAAGTGCCCGGTGGGCAGCTTCTGCCGTGCGGTCGTGAGCCCGAACACCTCGTGGTCGTCGAGCAGGTCATGGACCGCGCGCACCTCGTACCCCACCGTCAGGACCTGCAGCGTCGGTGGCTCGGGGGCCGTGTTGCGCTCCCTCACGACGCTCAGACCGGGACCCACGTCGCCGTAGGGCAGATCGGGCCCCCGGACGACGGGATGCCTGCGGGCCAGGACGCCCACCCCGGCCGCCAGCACCTGCCCGGGTGTCATGCCCTCCTCGCCCAGCAGCAGGTGGACGTCGATCGCGGTGTCCCCCAGCACCTTCAGCTCGGTGACGTGTCCCGCCGGTGTGTCCGCCACGCCGATCCGGTCCAGCAGTCTGCTCCGGCGCCGCAGACTCAGCAGCGTCCGTCCACGCCACGGGCCTGTCTGCGGCACGAAGGGCCACTCCCGGAAGGGCTGGAGCCACTTGGTCCGCAGGGCCAGCGCACTGGCCAGCACCATCTCGGTGTCCTCCGACACCTGGACGGGCATCTTCTCGATCAGCCCGCCCGTCCGCTTCGCCGCCCAGGCGTCCAGCGCCTCCTTGTCGGCCGCCGCGTCCCCGGTCAGCACCCCGCGCGCCGCCGCGGGCAGTCCCGCCTCCCACCGTTCGCGCAGCTGAAGCGTCCGCCTGGTCCACAGCCCGAGCGCCGAGTCCAGCCCGCGCATCGCCCCCATGGCATCCAGCAACTCCCGCGCCGCGCCCGCCGCTTCACCGGCCGAGAGCCCGACCGCGTCCGCCAGTTCGGCTCGCGCCGGGCCGTCCGCCCCGTCCGCGAGGAAGCCGAGCAGCGGCCACACCCCCGCCGCGGAGACGACCGTGCCGCCCGCGGCCACGCCCGAGGCGTCCACCGCCTCCACCCAGCGGGCCGTGAGCCGGTTCACCGCCCGGACCGTCCCATCCGCAACTCGCATGACGTCCCCCCTTCCCCCACCCTTACGATTCGCCCAGTCGTACGCCAGTTCCCACCGCCCGGCACCGCCGCCTGAACCAGGAGCACGGTACCCGTGTCCACACCCCAGCCCCCCGGGCCCCCGCGGCCACCGGCGGGCACGGAGCAGCCCCAAGCGCCTGACGCGAAGGGGCCGTACCCGCCGCCGTCGCCGTATCCCGTCGGGCCTCCGGGGCCGTACCCGTTCAGCCCCTACGGCCGTCCGGCGCCCGTCAACGGTGTCGCCACCGGCGCCCTCGTCCTCGGCCTGCTGTGCTTCCTGCCGGCCGTCGGGCTGGTGCTGGGGCTGATCGCGCTGGCGCAGATCAGGAAGCGGGGCGAGCAGGGCAAGGGCATGGCGATCGCCGGTTCCGTGCTGTCCTGCCTCGGTCTCGCGCTGTGGGTGCTGGCCCTGTCCACGGGCTCCGCCGCCGACTTCTGGGACGGTTTCAAGGGCGCGGCGAGGGGTGATGGCACCGCCTACGCGCTCGCCGAGGGCGACTGCTTCAACTCCTCGACCGGCAGCCTGGAGGGGGAGACCTACGACGTGGACGAGGTGCCGTGCACGCGCGCGCACGACGCCGAGGTCCTCGCCGTCGTACAGATGCCGGACGGCTCCTTCCCCGGCGACGACGAGCTGACGCGGACCGCCGAGGACAGGTGCTACGAGCTCCAGGGGCACTACGTCCTCGACACCTGGGCCGTCCCGGACGGCGTGGAGCTGTACTTCCTCGTGCCGACCCGGCAGAGCTGGAGCTTCGGGGACCGTGAGATCACCTGCATGTTCGGCAGCGCGCGGGGCGAGCGGCTGACCGAGTCGCTGCGCCGTGACCATCTGTCGCTCGACTCCCACCAGGTGCGGTTCCTGTCGGCGAGCAACGCCGTCGACGACGTGCTGTACCAGGAGCCCGAGGCGTATCCGGAGGACGACCTGGAGGCGAACCGGGCCTGGGCCGGGGAGGTCCACCGCGTCCTCGGTGAGCAGACGCGCACACTGCGCGCGCAGCCCTGGCCTCGGATCGCCGAACGGCCCGTCGCCGAGTTCCTCGCCGACATGGAGAAGGCCCGCAAGCAGTGGGCCGGGGCGGCCGCGGCGGACGACGCCGACACGTTCTACGCCCGCTACGACGAGGCGTACGGCTATGTCGACGGCCCCGCGACCGTCACGGCGCGCAAGGCTCTGGGCCTGGACACGACCGTCCCGACGTCCGAGGACACCTCCGAGGGCGGCGGCAGCAGCGGCAGTGGCGGCGGCCTGGATGTGTGAACGGGGCCTATACGGAAAGAAAGTGCCTGGGTAAAGACCTGCGCGGGCACAAGTCATCACATCGAGTGATTCTCTGGCCTTTGCTTGCGTGGGGCAACTCTTGGTTGCCACGCTGTTGCTGTCTGTACAACCTGATGGGAGCGGCCAGTGACTTTCGGTGAGCAGCCGGCGTATCTGCGTGTCGCGGGTGATCTCCGCAAGAAGATCGTCGACGGATCGCTGCCACCGCACACCCGCCTCCCCTCCCAGGCCAGGATCCGCGAGGAGTACGGCGTCTCCGACACCGTCGCGCTGGAGGCGCGCAAGGTGCTGATGGCGGAGGGGCTGGTCGAGGGGCGCTCCGGGTCCGGGACGTACGTCCGTGAGCGGCCCGTGCCCCGCCGGATCGCCCGCTCCGGCTTCCGCCCGCCCAGCGGCGCCACGCCCTTTCGTCAGGAGCAGGCGGACGGCGGGGCGAGCGGCACCTGGGAGTCCAGCAGCGAGCAGGCCCTCGCGAGTGTCGCCGTGGCCGAGCGGCTCGGCATCCGGCCCGGCGACCGCGTGATGTGCACGCGGTACGTCTTCCGGGACTCCGGCGAGGTGATGATGCTCTCCACCTCCTGGGAGCCCCTCGCCGTCACCGGCCGGACGCCCGTGATGCTGCCCGAGGAGGGGCCGCTCGGCGGTATGGGCGTGGTCGAGCGCATGGCGGCCATCGACGTCGTCGTCGACAACGTGACGGAGGAGGTGGGCGCGCGCCCCGGCCTGGCGGAGGAACTGCTGGCGCTGGGCGGTGTCCCCGGCCATGTGGTCCTGGTCGTCCAGCGCACCTACTACGCGTCAGGACGCCCCGTGGAGACGGCCGACGTGGTGATCCCGGCCGACCGTTACCGGGTCGCGTACCACCTCCCGGTGAAGTAGCGCACGCCTCTACGGCGTTTGCGTCCGACAGCCCTTCAACTCCTGCCCCTTCCCTCGCCGTTCGAATCTGGCCGTTCTGGCAGGTCGTGGCGGGCATGTCCGGCATGCCCGTGACCGGATGCGTCGACGTCCGCGCACGGCGCGCTCGGCATCGTGCGCCCCCTGGCTCTGGCTGGTTGCGTACCTCTTTGTGAAAAGCCGTATTCGCTGAGTGAAGGTTAGGCGTAGGCTCGGGCATATGCGGATTGCGGTTTCCTTAGCGGGCGGGGCACGGCACAGGCCGCGAGCGTTGCGCAGGCGGTCGTGGGCGGGAAGGAGCAGTGGGGCGCGATGAACGACAGCACGGTCACTCTTCCCTGGCTCGTCGTTCGTCAGGACGACAACGGCAATCGCTACCGCGTCGGCCGGTACGCGACCCGGGCGGAGGCCCAGAAGATCGCGGACAGCCTCGACCACCGCGGCCACAAGCAGCTGTACTGGGTCGAGCGGATCGCCCAGAACGGCGGCGCGGACGGCTGACTGCCCTGGCGTCCACTCGTTTCCCGCCCCTTTTTCCGACTCCCGTAGGCTCCGGCGCATGACGGAACGGATCGTGGTCGGCGCCGCGCTGCTGGAGGGCGGTCGCCTGCTCGCCGCGCGCCGCAGCGCGCCCGAGGAACTGGCCGGCCGCTGGGAGCTGCCCGGCGGAAAGGTCGAGCCCGGCGAGGCGCCCGAGGAGGCGCTGGTGCGTGAGCTGCGGGAGGAACTCGGCGTGGCTGCCGAGGTGATCGAGCGGGTGCCCGGGGCGTGGCCGCTGAAGCCGCCGTACGTCCTGCACGTGTGGACGGCCCGCCTGCTGCCCGGGGCGACGGACCCCGAGCCGCTCCAGGACCACGATGCGCTGCGCTGGCTGGGGCCGGGGGAGCTGTGGGACGTGGACTGGCTGGACCAGGACGTGCCGGCGGTCAGGGAAGTGGCGGGACGCCTGGGGTGATCCCGCGATACCGCCCCCGGATATCGGGTATGTGGCTATTAACCCTATGAAACCGGACATGGGAACCCCGCTGGCTGGCCTGGGAAGTGATCGGCGTGATCGACACCGATGGTGACTGCGCCGAGTGGACCTTTCCCGCCGAGCCGGGCGCCGTGCGGGCCGCGCGTGCCGCCGTCAGAGGCCGATTGCGCCGATGGGGCCTGGACAGCCTCGCCGACATCGCGGCGCTGCTGGTCAGCGAGCTGGTGACCAACTCCCTGCGGCACGCCACAGGCCCCATCGGCGTACGCCTGGTCCGTCCGGGCGACCTGAGTGACACCCTCCTGGTCGAGGTCTCCGACCCCCTGCCCGACCCGCCTCGCACACGCACCGCCCATCCCGAGGACGAGAGCGGCCGCGGTCTTCAACTCGTGGCGCTCTCCGCGCGCCGTTGGGGGACCAAGCCGGGACGGAGCGCGGGCAAGACGGTGTGGTTCGAACTCGGCGTACCGGAATGACGTCCGGCACCTGAGCCCCGGCACTCGCTTCCTCGTGGCTCGCCCGTCCACTCGACGCCCCGTCAGTAAACGTCAACTCCGGTGTACGCGTGCCCCCACCGTGTCGAGAGCGCGCCTCCTGCCGGTGACGGTTGACGGATCGCGTGATTCGACTGCGTGTCCGCTGGTTAGAAGACTGGAAGTGTTTCCGCGGCCGGGACCGAAAAGCATCGGGAACGTGCTGTGATCGTGAACACCGTGTTGTGCGGGACCGTAGTGCTGGATACTGCGGGCAGCCGCCGCCGGTGACCGGTGCCGGACGCGGTGAGCTGGAGGGGACGGTTCGCGTGAGCGAGATACCAGCGAGGGCCACGGGGTCCGAGGACCCGTCGGACGGCGCGAGGAGCAAGGCGGCGCAGGGGCGAGCGGTCCACGACACACCGGCCTCCCGGGACACACGGGACTCACAAGGCGCACAGACATCAGCCGACACCCAGGCGTCCGACGCCTCCGCCCCCCGTCACCCCGGCTTCGCCTCCGACGAGATACGTCCCGGTGACCCCGTCTGGCAGAGCAGCCCGCCCGGCTCGATCTACGACTACATCAAGGTCGCCTCCTTCTCCATCGGCCCCGACGGCCTGGTCGACCAGTGGAGCGTGCGCGCCGAGCAGCTGTTCGGCATCCCGGCCCGGCGCGCCGTCGGCATGGACCCCATCGAGGCGTTCATCGACCCCGACCTGCGCGAGCGGGGCCAGCGAAAGATGGCCGAGATCCTCGACGGCCGTGAATGGACCGGCGTCGTCCCCTTCCGGGCGCCCGACACGGCCGACGGGCAGCGCGGCCAGGAGGGGCTCGCCGAGGTGTACGTCATGCCGACGCGCACCGAGGACGGCGAGAAGGCCGCCGTCTGCATCGTCGTCGACGTCCGCACCCTGCGCCGGATCGAGACCGACCTCGCCGCCTCGCAGGCGATTTTCAGTCAGTCTCCGTTCGGCTTCCTGCTGATCGACTCCGACCTCCGGGTACGCCGCGCCAACCAGCGGTTCGCCTCCATCTTCGGCGGCACCCCGGACGACCACCGCGGCCGCGGCGTCCACGACTACCTGGCCCGCCCCGAGGCGGACCGGGTCACGGCCACCCTGCGCCGGGTCCTGGAGAGCGGCAACTCCATCACGGACATGCACGTCACAGGCTTCCTGCCCGGCTCCGACGAACGCCGCCACTGGTCCATCAACCTGTACCGGGTGCACAGCGGCAGCGGCCGCCCCATCGGCATCGCCTGGCTCGGAATCGACATCACCGCCCGCCGTGCCGCCGCCCGTGAGGCCGCCGCCGCCCGGCGCAACCTGGCCCTGCTGAACGAGGCCGGTGCCCGCATAGGCAACTCCCTCGACCTGGAGACGACGGCCCGCGAACTCCTCGACGTCGTGGTCCCCGGCTTCTGCGACCTGGCCACGGTCGACCTCTACCAAGGGCTGCTGGCCGGTGACGAGACCCCGCCGGGCCTCGCCGACGGCAGCGCCGAGGTACGCCGGGTCGCCTTCGCCAGCGCGGTCTCCGACGCGCCGTTCGTCGGGGGCGGGGGCCAGGTCGCGGTCGGCGCCGTCCACCACTACCCCTTCAACTCCCCCTGCGCGGACGCCCTGCGCACCGCCCGGCCGCAGCGCGTGCCCGGCGAGGAGGGCGGCCTCGTGCAGTCCACGCTCGCCGTGCCGATGGTCGCCCACGACACGGTGGTGGGCCTGGCGCAGTTCGCCCGGACGAAGGGCAGCGAGCCGTTCGGCGACCGGGACCGCGACCTCGCGGTGGAACTGGCGGCGCGAGCGGCGGTGTGCATCGACAACGCCCGCCTGTACCGGCGTGAGCACGAGAGGGCGCTGATACTGCAGCGGTCGCTGCTCCCGCCGGGCGACCCGGTCGCCTCCGGGCTGGACATCGCGTGCCGCTACCTGCCCGGCAACGCGTCGCCCGACCGCCCGAGCGAGGTCGGCGGTGACTGGTTCGACGTCATAGAACTGCCCGGCCACCGCACGGCGTTGGTCGTCGGGGACGTGATGGGCCGTGGCCTGCGCGCGGCCGTCGCCATGGGCGAACTGCGCTCGGCCGTACGAACGCTGGCCCTCCTCGACCTCGAACCGGCCGAGGTCCTTTCGGCGTTGGACGAGATCGCACGCGGCCTGGGCGCCCCGGGGGGCGTGCAGCAGGCCACCCGGGCGGCTCGCCGGCCCCGCGAGGCGGACCTGTCCGAGGTGTACCTGGCGACCTGCGTGTACGCGGTCTACGACGCCGTCACGCGCCGGTGCACCTTCGCCAACGCCGGTCATCTCCCGCCGGTCCTCGTCGAGCCCGGTGAGGCGGCGCTGATGCTCGACGTGCCGCCCGGGATGCCGCTGGGCGTGGGCGGCGAGCCGTTCGAGGAGGTGGAGGTCGAGCTGCCGGAGGGGGCGCTGCTGGCCCTCTACACGGACGGACTGGTGGAATCCCGTGACCATCCCCTGGACGAGGGCCTGCAGGCCTTCGTGGGCGCGCTCACCGACCCCGCCCGCCCGTCGCCCGAGCACCACCCCTCGACGACGGGGCTCGGCGCCGACCCCCGCCCGAACCTGGAGGACGTCTGCGACCACGTCCTCAACATCCTCGACAGCCATCACGGCGAGGACGACATCGCCCTGCTGATGGCCCGGGTGCAGGGACTGCCCGCCGAGTCGGTCGGCGACTGGACGCTGCCGCGCGAGCCGCGCAGTGTGGGACGCGCCCGGGAGTACGCCCGCGGACAGCTGCTCTCCTGGGACCTGGAGCCGCTGGTCGACACGACGGAACTCCTGGTCAGCGAATTGGTCACCAATGCCCTGCGGTACGGCGAGGGCGAGATCAGACTCCGCCTCCTGCTGGACCGGACCCTGGTCTGCGAGGTCTGGGACTCCGGCCTGGTCCAGCCGCGCCGTCGTCGCGCCCGCGACACGGACGAAGGCGGCCGGGGCCTCCAGCTGGTCGGCCTCCTCAGCGCCGCATGGGGCTCCCGCCGCACACCGCGCGGCAAGACGGTGTGGTTCGAACTCCCGCTGCCGGACGGGGAGAACGGGCTGGTGGATCCGGCGGAGGCGTTGTTGAGCCTGTTCTGAGCGGCGGCAAGGTGCCGTACCGGGCCCGGGCGGGGTGCGGTGCGCTCAGGTGCGGACCGGGTCGCCGCGCCGCTCCCGGCTGCGCGGCCCGCCGAAGCAGGCGGGCGGCCCACCGTCCGGCGCGCCGCCCAGCAGGACCCCGCCGAGGACGGCGCCGGCGAGTCCGTCGATGTCGGCGCCGGGGCGGTCGACGGGGTGGCCGTGCACCCTAACGTCCTGTTCGGCGAGTTCGTGGGCCTGCAGGGCCAGCAGGTCGGCTTCGACGAGGTCGGCGAGCTCCTGGCGCGCGCCCCGCCCGGCAGGGGCGGACACCGGCACAGCGAGCAGCCGCCGGGCCTCCGCCAACCGGGTGCGGGCCTCGCCGCCGACCGCCGCCCGGTGCGTCGCGACGACCGTGTCCGCGTCGGCGACGGCACTGCCCGCACAGAGCGACGCGGCCGCCGGGATCACCCCGCTGCGCCCCACGAAGACGGGCTGAACGCCCCGTACGATCCGCCGCAGCAGGTCGAGGGGGTCGTACGCCTTGGACGCCAGTTCCTCTCGTACGGCGGCCAGGGCGAGATCGGCATGGAGGACACGGGCGCGCAGCTCACCGGGAGGGACGTCGACCGTGTCCGGGGAGGGCGTGCCGGGCGCCGCCGGTCCCGGCGCCCCGGCGTCGACCGCCCGCAGCCGCTCCCGGGCTCCGGCGATCTCCGCCTCCCCGCCGCTCAGCGCGGCCGGAACCATCGCCGCGGCCGTCGCGAGGGTCCGGGCGAGCCGCTCGACGCCGTCGACGAGGGCGGCTGCCTGGGCGATGGCGCCCTCGGCCGCCCGCAGCCGCCCCGCGGCCCGTCCGTTCTCGCCCGAGTCGGCGTGCCGGCGGGCCTGGTTGAGCCGTGCGGTGGCGAACACGAGCCGGTCCTTGGCCTGCTCGACATGGCCCGCGACGTCGGCGGTGGCGGTGGGCCCGTACCGCTCGCCGAGTTCGGTGAGGACCGAGCCGGTGCCCGCGAGACGCCCGGCCAACTCCCGGAACCGCCCCTCGGCGACCACCAGTGCATGGCCCAGCCCGCCGCCCAGCCCCTCCTCCAGCCCCCGTACCTCGTCGAAGGCGGCGGCCCGTGCGTCCAGCAGCCGCCCCGCCTCCTCGCACCGCCCCACGATCCCGGCCAGCACATGCCGCCGGGCGGCGGCCTCCTGCGGCACCCCGCCCTCGTACTGCCAGCGCATCCGGAACGCGACCGCCAGTTCCCGCTCCGCGTCCCGTACGACCCGCGCGAAATCCTCGACGACCGCAGGCCCGACGGCGGCCCCGGCGGTGACACGCTCCGCCACGAAGCCGAGTTCCTCCCCGCTCACCCGCACCCAGTCGTCCGCCGCGACCAGCAGCTCCCGCGCCCTGTCGTCCAGCCCCCCGTCCGGCGCTTCGACGGCCCGCACCGGCGTCCCGCCGGGAGTCGTACGCCCGCGCTGCCGCCGCCTGCGCCGGAGGAACCCGTAACCCGCCAGCGCCATGGCCGCGACGGCGGCCAGCAGCGGCACCACGAGATCGATCCCGGACGTCTCCTCGACCTCCTGCTGGGCCGCCGCTCCCGCGACGGGTCGCTCCGCCCCGCCCGCGAGCCGGTCCCCGCCCGCGAACGTCAGGGCGGGCAGCACCAGCCACACCACCCCGACCAGCCCGCCCACCAGGGCGTGCACCACCCGCGCGGATATGTGCGAGCCGCCCCGCCGCGGGCGGCCTCGGATCAAGGATGACGTCACATTCCGGAGCGTATGAGCACGATTGTCCGTACGCGACCGGGAGGGCGACCGGGCGAACCGGTGCCCCTCCCTACGACGACCGGCGCATGATCTTGGATCCCAGCCACACCAAGGGGTCGTACTTGCGGTCCGCGGCCCGTTCCTTCAAGGGGATCAGGGCGTTGTCCGTGATCTTGATGCCCTCGGGGCAGACCTCCGTGCAGCACTTGGTGATGTTGCAGTAGCCGAGGCCGTGTTCGTCCTGGGCGCTCGACTTGCGGTCCAGGCCGGCCTCGGCGGCGGCGTCGAGGGGATGCATGTCCAGTTCCGCCACCCGCATCAGGAACCGCGGGCCCGCGAAGGCCGGTTTGTTCTCCTCGTGGTCACGGACGACGTGGCAGGTGTCCTGGCACAGGAAGCACTCGATGCACTTGCGGAACTCCTGCGAGCGGTCCACGTCCTCCTGCATCATCCGGTACTCGCCGGGGCCGAGGCCCTCCGGCGGCACGAAGGCGGGCACCTGACGGGCCTTGTCGTAGTTGAAGCCGACGTCCGTGACCAGGTCGCGGACCACCGGGAACGCCCGCAGCGGCGTCACCGTGATCGTCTCCTCCCGGTCGAACACCGACATGCGCGTCATGCACATCAGCCGCGGCCGCCCGTTGATCTCGGCGGAGCACGAACCGCACTTGCCCGCCTTGCAGTTCCAGCGGACGGCCAGGTCGGGCGCCTGGGTGGCCTGGAGGCGGTGGATGATGTCGAGCACCACCTCGCCGTCGTTCACCTCCACCTCGAAGTCCTTGAGGCCGCCGCCCCCGGCATCGCCCCGCCACACCTTGAATCGGGCCTCGTAGCTGCTCACTGGTACAGCTCCTCTTCGGCGAGGTACTTGACCAGCTCCTCCTTGTCGAAGAGAGCGAGCAGGTCGGCGCGGACAGGGTCGGTGGTCTCCCGCAGGAGGGTGATCTGGCCGCGCTCAGGGTCGGTGGCCGCCAGGCCGTCCGTCGGATCGGCCAGCCGGCACAGCAGGTTGATGTTGCGCCACTTGCGGTCCATCGTCGGGTGGTCCTCGCGGGTGTGGCCGCCCCGCGACTCCGTGCGCTCCAGCGCCGCCCGCGCCACGCACTCACTGACCAGCAGCATGTTGCGCAGGTCCAGTGCGAGGTGCCAGCCGGGGTTGAACTGGCGGTGGCCCTCGACGCCGGCCCGGCGGGCCCGTACCCGCAGCTCCGCCAGCTTCTGCAGCGCCTGCTCCATCTCGGCCTCGCGGCGGATGATGCCGACGAGGTCGTTCATGGTCTGCTGGAGTTCCTGGTGGAGGGAGTACGGGTTCTCCGGCGGGCGCCCGTCGTCCTCGCCCCCGACCGGGCCCTCCGCCGAGAAGGGGCGAAGCGCCTCCGCGGCTGCCGCGTCCACCTCCAGATCGCTGACCTCGGGGCGTTCGAAGGCCCGCGCGGCCGCGTACTCGGCGGCGTGCCAGCCCGCCCGGCGGCCGAAGACCAGCAGGTCGGACAGCGAGTTCCCGCCGAGCCGGTTCGAGCCGTGCATGCCCCCGGCCACCTCACCCGCCGCGTACAGGCCGGGCACCCCGCGCGCCGCCGCCGTGTCCGACTCGACCGCGATGCCGCCCATGACGTAGTGGCAGGTCGGTCCGACCTCCATCGCCTCCGCCGTGATGTCGACGTCCGCCAGCTCCTTGAACTGGTGGTACATGGAGGGCAGGCGGCGGCGGATGACCTCCGCCGGCATCCGGGTCGAGACGTCCAGGAACACACCGCCGTGCGGGGAGCCGCGGCCCGCCTTCACCTCGGCGTTGATCGCCCGCGCCACCTCGTCACGGGGGAGCAGCTCGGGGGGCCGCCGGTTGTTGTCCGGGTCCTCGTACCAGCGGTCGCCCTCCTCCTCCGACTCGGCGTACTTCTCCTTGAAGACGTCGGGGACGTAGTCGAACATGAACCGCTTGCCCTCGGAGTTGCGCAGCACCCCTCCGTCGCCGCGCACCGACTCCGTGACCAGGATCCCCTTCACCGACGGCGGCCAGACCATGCCGGTCGGGTGGAACTGCACGAACTCCATGTTCAGCAGAGGCGCCCCGGCGAGCAGTGCCAGCGCGTGGCCGTCACCCGTGTACTCCCACGAGTTCGAGGTCACCTTGAAGGACTTGCCGATGCCGCCCGTCGCGATGACGACGGCGGGAGCCTCCAGGACGAAGAAGCGGCCCGTCTCGCGCTCGTAGGCGAAGACCCCCGAGACCCGGCTGCCGTCCTTGAGGATCCGCGTGACCGTGCACTCCTGGTAGACCTTCAGCCGGGACTCGTAGTCCCCGGTCTCCTTCCTGTCCTCCTGCTGGAGCGCGACGATCTTCTGCTGGAGGGTGCGGATCAGCTCCAGGCCGGTGCGGTCACCGACGTGCGCGAGGCGCGGGTACTCGTGGCCGCCGAAGTTGCGCTGCGAGATACGGCCGTCCTTCGTACGGTCGAAGAGCGCGCCCCAGGTCTCCAGCTCCCACACCCGCTCCGGCGCCTCCTGGGCGTGCAGCTCGGCCATCCGCCACTGGTTGAGGAACTTGCCGCCGCGCATGGTGTCGCGGAAGTGGACCTGCCAGTTGTCGTGCTCGTTGGCGTTGGCCATGGCCGCCGCGATGCCGCCCTCGGCCATCACGGTGTGCGCCTTGCCGAACAGCGACTTGCAGATCACGGCTGTACGGGCGCCGCGCTCACGCGCCTCGATCGCCGCCCGCAGCCCCGCCCCGCCGGCGCCGACCACGACGACGTCCCACTCCTGCCGTTCGACCACGGACATTGGTTTCAGTCCCCACTCAATCTAGAAGAAGCGCGGATCGTCGAAGACCCCGGACGCGACGAGATAGACGTAGAAGTCGGCGAGCGCCACGCTCACCAGCGATGTCCAGGCGAGCAGCATGTGGCGGGCGTTCAGCTTCCCGATCCACCGCCACATCCGGTAGCGCACCGGATGCTTGGAGAAGTGCTTGAGCTTGCCGCCGACGATGTGCCGGCAGGAGTGACAGGAGAGGGTGTACGCCCAGATCAGCACGATGTTGACGAGGAAGACGAGGGTGCCGAGGCCCATGTGGCCCCACTCGTAGTTCTCGTCGCGGAAGGCGAGCACCGTGTCGTACGTCAGGATCCCGGCGACCGGGATCGCGGCGTAGAAGAAGTACCGGTGGATGTTCTGCAGGATCAGCGGGAAGCGGGTCTCACCGGTGTACTTCTTGTGCGGCTCGGCCACCGCGCAGGCCGGGGGCGACATCCAGAAGCCGCGGTAGTAGGCCTTGCGGTAGTAGTAGCAGGTCAGCCGGAAGCCGAGCGGGAAGATCAGGATGATGATCGCGGGGGAGATGCCCCACCAGCTCCCGAAGAGCTCCCAGTTGGGACCGGCGCGCATGGGCTCGCAGTTCTCCGCCAGACAGGGCGAGTAGAACGGCGAGACGTACGGCGCCGCGTAGTAGTCCGCGTTGGCGAAGGCCCGCCAGGTGGAGTACACGATGAACGCCAGCAGACCGGCCGCGGTGGCGGCCGGGGCCAGCCACCAGCGGTCGGTCCGCAGGTGCGGGGCGGTGATCGCGGCCCGCGTACCGGTGTGTACGCCGCCGCTGTTCAGATGGGGTTCCGTACCAGTGGCCAATGCATGACTCCGGTCGGGTCGGGGGGGAGGGATCAGGGGGCGCGGCGGTCCCGGGCGCCGAGACCCTCGTCATCCGTGTCGATCCACAGAGAGTCGTCGTACGGCGTGTCGGGGATGGTGACGAGCTCCGGTTTGCGCTGCGCGGCGGGGCTCTGGACCGCCTCCCGCAGCAGCGCGACGCTCTCGCGCAGATGGTTGGCGTCCGTCCGGACGCGCCGCATCTCCAGCCCGGCCGTGCCGAGCTGCTTCTCCAGCCGGCCCACGGACCGGTACAGGTCGTCGAGGCAGCGCTGGACAGCTGTCAGGTCGTCTTGCACGGACATGACGTGACCTCACTTCCGTGGGCCGTGCGGCCCTGGGTGGCAACGTTCATGCGCCTGCGAGTGTTGCGCGTCACACCTGCCGATGTGAAGGGATGTGCAGCGATTGGCGGATTGCACACCTGCGACGCACGCCCGCACGCGCTCTGTGTACGCCGGGGGAGCCGAGAGGGAGCGCGGGGTGCGTTGCTCCACACGGGTGGCCCTGTACGTCCCCGCCGCCGTGTCGTCTCCGGCTGGCGAACCCTTTCCTCTTCAGTGGGGTGCCTTAGATCTGATCAACTCCAAAATACCGCCAAACGTGATCAGAACGCACTAATTGTCACCGGCGGGAGCCACTCCCCGGAGGTACGCAGTGATGTCCCACGACGGCGCCGGAACCAGGCCCTCCCGCGCGGCCATGCGCTCGGTCGCCTTCCTCACCGCCGGCGGGCTCGCGATGACCGTGCTGTCCGGGTGCAGCGACCCCGATCCGGCCGGGAAGCCGCTGGCCGAACAGGACATCGCACCGGCCGCGCGGGCCGAGATCGCCGACGGCGGCACCCTGCGGTGGGCCGTGGACGCCCTGCCGGAGACCCTGAACACCTTCCAGTCGGACGCCGACGCCACCACCACCCGGATCGCGCAGGCCACCCTGCCCTCGATGTTCCGGCTCGACGGCAACGGGCGCCCGGAGCGCAACCCGGACTTCCTGGAGTCCGCCGAGATCGTCGAGACCGAGCCCAAGCAGGTCGTCCTGTACAAGCTCAACCAGCAGGCCGTCTGGAGCGACGGCCGGGAGATCGGCGCCGCCGACTTCGCCGCCCAGTGGCGGGCCCTGTCCGGCAAGGACAGCGCGTACTGGACCGCCCGCAACGCCGGGTACGACCGGATCGAGAAGATCGAGCGCGGCAAGGGCGACCTGGAGGTCCGCGTCACCTTCGCGCGGCCGTACGCCGACTGGCGCTCGCTGTTCTCGCCGCTGTACCCGAAGGAGGTCATGGGCACGCCGGACTCCTTCAACGACGGGGCGCGCAAGAAGCTGAAGATCAGCGCCGGGCCGTTCAGCCTGAAGAAGATCGACCGCAAGGACGACGAGGTCCTGCTCACCCGCAATCCGCGCTGGTGGGGTCAGCGGGCCAAGCTGCACGAGATCGTCCTGCGGGCCGTACCGCGCGACGAGCGGGCCACCGAGCTGGCCGCCGGTCGGCTCGACCTGGCCGAGATCGATCCCGCCGCGGCCCGGCGCATCACCTTGGCCGCGCCGCCCCGCACCGCGAGCGCCTCCGGGACGCCGCTGATGGGTCCGGACCACCACAGGAAGACTCCCGGGCAGCGGCGGGACGCGGCGGCGTTCAGGGGCTTCGAGGTACGCAAGTCGCTGGAACCGGCGTACACCCAGCTCGCCCTCAACGGCGCCGACGGCCCGCTCGCCGACGAGCGGGTGCGACGGGCCGTGGCCCGTGCGCTCGACCGCGAGGAACTGGCGAAGCTGGTCCTGGCCCCGCTGGGACTGCCCGCGGAGCCGGTCGGCAGCCATCTCGCGCTCTCCGGCCAGGCCGCGTACGCCGACAACAGCGGGGCGATCGGCGGCCAGGACACGGAGGAGGCGCAGGCGCTGCTCGCGGATGCCGGGTGGGTGCAGGGCGGGCCGGTCAAGGAGAAGAAGAAGGGGGAGAAGGCGGCCGGGGCGGAGGGGGAGAAGGCCGGGAAGGACGAGGACGGGGAGAGGGCCCGGAACACCGAGAAGGGCGAGAAGGGCGAGGACGGGGAGAAGGCGAAGAAGGGCGAGAAGGGCGAGGACGGGGAGAAGGCGAAGAAGCCCGAGAAGGGCGAGGACGGCGAGAAGGGCGGCAAGGCCGACAAGGCCGACAAGGGTTCGGACGCCGCCGGCGGGGACGACGGGACGTACGTCGTCGGCGAGGACGACAAGGCGGGCGACGGCGACGGGCGTCCGGGGGAGCATCTCGCCCAGGACGGCAAGCAGTACGGCAGCAATCAGCTCCAGCAGGGTGGCGCACCCGGTGCGTACGCCCCGCAGGGCACCGCCGCGCCGGCGGGAGCGGCGGCGCGGCCACTGGCCAAGGACGGCAAGGCGCTGGTGCTGCGGTTCGTGGTGCCGTCGGGTGAGGGGTCCCGGACGCTGCGGACGGTGGCGGACCGGATCGGGGTGATGCTGGAGCGGATCGGCATCCGTACCGAGGTCACCAAGGTCTCGGACGAGAGCTACTTCAAGGACCACATCGCCTCCGGCCAGTACGACCTCGCCCTCTACTCCTGGCCCGCGTCCGCCTACCCGGCCACCGACGCCCGGCCCATCTACGCCAAGCCGGTGCCGGCCGCCGACGGCTCCCTGAACGTCGAGCAGAACTACACCCGCGTCGGCACCGACCAGGTCGACCAGCTCTTCGACCAGGCGGTGGCCACGCTCGACGAGTCCGAGTCCCGCTCCTTGATCCGCAAGGCCGACTCCCGCATCTGGGCGGCGGCCGGCTCGATCCCGCTCTACCAGCGGCCCCAGCTGACCGCGGCGAGGAAGAACGTCGCCAACGCGGGCGCCTTCGGCTTCGAGACGCCGGTGTACGAGGACATGGGCTTCCTGAACAAGGGCGCGAAGCCGTCGGGGAGCGCGCCGGCCGAGTAGCGGGGAGCGGTCACTCCGCGACGCCGGGCCACCGCTCTCGGCCCGTCCGGCGTCCGAGGACGAGGCCCGCTCGGGGCGGCCCGCGAGGGCCCGCGGGCCGCAGGCCCCCGGCGCGGTCCGGAAAAGGGGCTCCAACCCCGCACTGACCTGCGTCGAAGTATCCCGCCAAGCCCCTACGGCGGCGGCCCCGTACCATGGGGTGAGGCCGTGGCATGTTCCGCCCGGCAGGGCCCGCGTAACACAGACGTGCGCAGCAGGGCCGTCCACACACTCCGGGAGTACGCCGCAATATGGCTGTGACTGCAACGCGTCACGACATCCGCAACGTCGCCATCGTCGCCCACGTCGACCACGGCAAGACCACCATCGTCGACGGCATGCTGAAGCAGGCCGGTGCCTTCGCCGCCCATCAGCTCGACTCCGTCGACGACCGCATGATGGACTCGAACGACCTGGAGCGTGAGAAGGGCATCACGATCCTCGCCAAGAACACGGCGGTGAAGTACCACCCCAAGGACGGCGGGGAGCCCATCACGATCAACATCATCGACACCCCCGGCCACGCCGACTTCGGTGGTGAGGTCGAGCGCGGTCTGTCGATGGTGGACGGTGTCGTGCTGCTCGTCGACGCCTCCGAGGGGCCGCTGCCCCAGACCCGCTTCGTGCTGCGCAAGGCGCTCCAGGCCCGTCTGCCGATCATCCTGTGCATCAACAAGACGGACCGTCCGGATGCCCGGATCGACGAGGTCGTGAACGAGACCTACGACCTCTTCCTCGACCTGGACGCCGACGAGGAGCAGATCGAGTTCCCGATCGTCTACGCCTGCGGCCGTGACGGCATCGCGTCGCTCACCAAGCCGGAGGACGGGACCGTCCCGGCCGACTCCACCAGCCTGGAGCCGTTCTTCTCCACCATCCTGGAGCACATCCCGGCCCCGACCTACGACGAGGAAGCCCCGCTCCAGGCCCACGTCACCAACCTCGACGCCGACAACTTCCTCGGCCGTATCGCGCTGCTGCGCGTGCACCAGGGCGAGCTGAAGAAGGGGCAGACGGTCGCGTGGATGAAGCGCGACGGGTCGGTCAGCAACGTGCGCATCAGTGAGCTGATGATGACCGAGGCGCTGACCCGCAAGCCGGCGGAGGTGGCGGGCCCCGGTGACATCTGCGCCGTCGCCGGTATCCCGGACATCATGATCGGTGAGACCCTCGCCGACACCGAGAACCCGGTCCCGCTGCCCCTGATCACGGTCGACGAGCCCGCGATCTCCATGGTCATCGGCACCAACACCTCCCCGCTGGTCGGCCGCGGCGGCACCGGCAAGGGCGCCGACGCGAAGGCGGCCGTCAAGGACCGCAAGGTCACCGCCCGCCAGGTCAAGGACCGCCTCGACCGCGAGCTGATCGGTAACGTCAGCCTCCGTGTCCTGGACACCGACCGGCCGGACGCCTGGGAGGTGCAGGGCCGCGGTGAGCTGGCGCTGGCCATCCTGGTCGAGCAGATGCGCCGCGAGGGCTTCGAGCTGACCATCGGCAAGCCGCAGGTCGTCACCAAGGACGTGGACGGCAAGGTCTACGAGCCCGTCGAGCGCATGACCATCGACGTGCCCGAGGAGCACATGGGCGCCGTCACCCAGCTGATGGGTGTCCGCAAGGGCCGTATGGACAACATGTCCAACCACGGCTCCGGCTGGGTGCGCATGGAGTTCGTGGTGCCGTCCCGCGGTCTGATCGGCTTCCGGACCGAGTTCCTGACCCAGACCCGCGGCACCGGCATCGGCCACTCCATCCACGAGGGCTTCGAGCCCTGGTTCGGCACCCTGACGACCCGTAACAACGGCTCGCTGGTCGCCGACCGCGCCGGTGCCGTCACCGCCTTCGCGATGACGAACCTCCAGGAGCGCGGCGTGCTGTTCGTCGAGCCCGGCACCGAGGTGTACGAGGGCATGATCGTCGGCGAGAACTCGCGCGCCGACGACATGGACGTCAACATCACCAAGGAGAAGAAGCTCACCAACATGCGGTCGTCCACGGCCGATGTCGCCGAGTCGATCGTCCCGCCGCGCAAGCTGTCGCTGGAGCAGTCCCTGGAGTTCTGCCGCGACGACGAGTGCGTGGAGGTCACCCCGGAGGCGGTGCGCATCCGCAAGGTGAACCTGGACGCCCGCGAGCGCGCCCGCGCCGCGAGCCGCGCCAAGCACGGCTGAGCATCGCGCACTTGAGCCCGGGCTCCCCCTGCATGGGGGAGCCCGGGCTTTTTCGCAAGCCGTTTTCTGTGGCCGAGACTCGACCCTCTGTCCGAAATGCGGAGATCCTCGCACGATAGCCACGTAACACGTCCGTTTCGCGGCCTTCTCCCCGCAAACGCTTTGTCCGGATTTTGGAAGATCCGGCGGCGAGCTGTGACTGAATTGAGATTTAAAGACGGTGGTCGGTAGTTGGCGCATGGCAGATAGTTAGCGGCAGCGCTCGGGTCAATGGGTCTCGCACTGTGGGGACAGTGCCCGACTCACGAGCAATGGGGGTTGCCTGATCCTCCGTCAGGGGTGTCGGAGGGGGAGGCGTACCACCTCCTACGCGCGTCCGGCTGCGGCCTTCCGCAAGCCTCGCTTTGGCATACCCATACCAGCGAAACGGACGAAACGTGACAAGTCGTATCGGTATTGAGGGCGGCGGGACCTCGGTCATCGCGGACGGCGAACCACAACCGGCGGAGGCCGGGGACGAACAGTTCGTCGGACGCTCTCCCGGCCGGCTGATGTGGATCCGCTTCACACGGGACCGCACCGGCGTGATCTCGGCCTGTGTCGTCATCTTCTTCTTCCTGATCGGCCTGCTCGCCCCGGTGATCTCCTGGCTGTACGGCAAGGACCCGTACACCGTGTACGCCGACGAACGCCCCGAGCTGTTCGACAGCGCGGGCGTGCCGGTGCAGCCCAACGGCGGGATCAGCGCCGAGTTCTGGTTCGGTCTCGAACCCGGCAACGGATACGACGTCTTCACCAAGCTGCTCTACGGCATCAGGACTTCGCTGGGCATCTCGGTCGCGGTGACCCTTGCGACCGTGCTCACCGGGATCGTCCTCGGTGTCACGGCGGGCTATATGGGCGGCAGGACCGACTACTGGATCAGCCGGGTCATCGACTTCCTCCTCGCCTTCCCGTCCCAGCTGTTCTTCATCGCCAGCATGCCGGTCGTGGTCTCGCTCTTCGTCAGCCCGCGCGACGAGACCCCCGTCTACGTCCGGGTGGTCGCGCTCATCCTCGTGATGTGGTTCCTGGGCTGGATGAGTCTCGGGAGGATCCTCAGAGGCACCACACTCGCCCTGCGGGAACGGGAGTTCATCGAGGCGGCCAAGGTCAGCGGGGCCCCGCCGTGGCGGATCATCCGCAAGGAGATCCTGCCGAACGTGGTCACCCCGATCCTCGTGCAGGGCACCTACATGCTCCCCAACTTCGTCACCGCCGAGGCCGGTCTGTCCTTCCTCGGGGTGGGCATCGTCGAACCGACGCCGGACTGGGGGCAGATGTTCTCCAAGGCGTCCACCGAGCTCGTGATGCAGAACGACATCACCTACATGTTCTTCCCCGGCATCTCGATGATCATCTTCATCGTCGCGTTCAACCTGCTCGGGGACTCCGTCAGGGACGCCTTCGACCCCAAGACGGCCCGCTGACGCAGCGTTCGGCACCTCGCACCTCGCACCTCGCACCTCGCACTTCGCACTTCGCACTTGGCACATCGCACGTGGCACTTCCTTGGCACTGTGACACACAGATGGGTGGGAACTGAGTGATGAGTAGGGGCGTACGCCACGCATACGCGGCGATCTCGGTGCTCGCGGCCGGCGCACTCGTGCTGACCGGGTGCAGCGAGGGCGGCAGCAAGGGCGGTGGCAACGACAAGGAACAGCAGGAGAACGCCGAACGGCAGCAGTCCTCCATCGACTTCGGGGACGCCGCGGCCTCCAAGGGGCCGGCGGCCGAGGTCCCCGGCGCCAAACCCGGCGGCACCATCTCGGTGCTTGCCCGGGACAGTTACGCCCACCTGGACCCGGCCCAGATCTACGTCCAGGACGAGATGGCCGTCTCCCAACTCCTGCACAGAGGGCTGACCGGCTACAAGGCGACCAGCAACGACGGAAGCAAGCACGAGGTCGTCGGTGACCTCGCCACCGACTCCGGGACCACCACCGACGGCGGCAAGACCTGGAAGTTCACGCTGAAGGACGGCATCAAGTTCGAGGACGGCTCCGCGATCACCTCGGCCGACGTACGCCACACCTTCGAGCGGCAGTTCGCGTCCTTCATCAACCAGGGCCCGCCGTACATCCAGCAGTGGCTGGCCGACACCCCGGGCGCGGACTACCGCAAGCTGCTGCCGGACGGCCCGTTCAAGGGCAAGCACCTGCCGGACAGCATCCTTCAGACACCGGACGAGAAAACGGTCGTCTTCAAGTTCAAGAAACCGCACCCCGACCTGCCGTACGCCCTCGCCATGACGGGGTACGCCATCGTCTCCCAGAAGGGCGACACCAAGGCGAAGTACGACAAGGACCCGGTGGCCGCCGGCCCGTACAAGATCCAGGAGTTCAAATCGGGCAAGTCCATGGTGCTGGTGAAGAACACCAACTGGGACCCGGCCACGGACCCGCTGCGCCACCAGTACGTGGACCGGTTCAACATCACCTTCAACCAGCAGTTCGAGGACTCCACCAAGGCGCTCCTCGCCGACAGCGGCAGTGACCGGGCCGGCGTCAGCTTCAGCAACCAGGTCGACGCGGGCAATCTGTCCAAGGTCCTGAACGACCCGAAGATGAAGTCCCGTACGGTGTCCGGCTACCAGCCGTACGTAGGCCAGATGAACATCAACATGAGCCACCCGGAGATGAAGGACCTCAAGGTCCGCCAGGCCATCGCCCACGCCCTTCCGATCACACCGTTCGTGCGTGCCTACGGCGGCACCGACGCGATGGAGGTCGCGGGCGGCATCATCAGCCCGACCGTCAGCGGCTACGACGCCTCCTTCGACCCGTTCGGCAAGAGGAAGAAGCCCGCGGGTGACCCGGCCAAGGCCAAGAAGCTGCTCGAAGAGGCCGGCAAGGTCGGCCTGAAGCTGACCTTCGGCTACATCAACACCCCCGAGGGGCAGCAGTACTCGACCGCCATGGCGGCGGGCCTGGAGAAGGCCGGCTTCGACGTGCAGCGCCAGGAGATCCCGGCCGAGACCTTCTACGACCAGGTCAGCAAACTGGACAACAACTACGACATCTTCCACACCGCCTGGGGGGCCGACTGGCCGTCCGCCTCGACCGTGATCCCGCCGCTGTACGACGGACGCGGGATCGCCGAGGGCGCCCAGAACTACTCCCAGGTCAACGACCCCAAGGTCAACAGCGAGATCGACCGGATCAACACCATCACCGACCCGGTCAAGGCCGCGGCGGAGTGGGGGAAGCTCAACGAGTACCTGCTCACCAAGGTGGTCAACGTGGTACCGACCGCCTACTACAAGCAGGTCCAGATCGCCGGTTCCAAGATCGGCGGCCTGGTCTACGACGACATCATCGCCGGCGTCGACCCGCGCCGCCTGTACGTCAAGTAACCCGCCCTCCGGCACCCGGTGCGTCCGAACCCTCATCGGGTTCCCGCACCGGGTGCCGCCCGGCCCGCCGACGTCTGGGAGCTGCCTGCCATGCTGCGCTTTTTGGTCCGCCGGTCCCTCGGCGCCGTCGTCATCCTCTTCCTGCTGAGCATCGTCACGTTCCTGCTGTTCTTCGGAATGCCGCGTGACCCGGCGCTCCTGATGTGCGGCAAGACGTGCACCCCGGCCAACCTGGAGAACCTGCACCGGGTCCTCGGCCTCGACAAGCCGATCCCCGAGCAGTACTGGATCTTCCTCACCAACCTCGTCGCGGGCAGCGACGACTTCGCCCAGGGCCCCTGCCCTGCCCCCTGCTTCGGGTACTCGTACCACTCCAACGAGCAGGTCTGGGGCACCCTGATGGACCGGTTGCCCACCACGCTGTCGCTCACCGTCGGCGGGGCGGTCTGCTTCCTGATCGTCGGCCTGGGCACCGGACTCGTCGCCGCCTGGAAGCGCGGCACGCTCGTCGACAAGACCTTCACGGCCGGCGCCATGGTGCTCAGCTCGATGCAGATCTACTTCCTCGGGCCGCTGGCCCTGGCGATCCTCGTCTACCAGACCCACATCTTCGACAAGCCCGCCTACAACGAGTTCACCGAGAACCCGGCCGCCTGGTTCGGGGGCCTGATCATCCCGTGGGTGGTGCTGTCGACGATCTTCGCCTCGCAGTACACCCGTATGTCCCGCTCCTCGATGATCGAGCAGCTCCAGGAGGAACACGTCCGCACCGCCCGCGCCAAGGGCATGTCCAGACGGTACGTGTTCTTCCGCTACGCCTGGCGCGGATCGCTGATCCCCGTCGTCACCATCTTCGGCATCGACCTCGGCTCGCTGCTCGGCGGTGCCATCATCACGGAGTACACCTTCGGGCTCCCGGGACTGGGCCGGCTGGCGGTGGAGTCGGTGTTCTTCAGCGATCTGCCGCTGCTGCTGGGGGTGATGCTGTTCTCCGCCACCATGATCCTGCTCTGCAACATCGTCGTCGACGCCGCGTACGCCTTCATCGACCCGCGGGTACGCCTGGCCTAGGCCTCGACGGGGAATCGTTCCAGCGGTACTGCTGATTGGGAGCACTGACGTGACCACTGTGACCAAGGAGGCCGGCGCCCCGGTCCCGGCCGACGCGGACGCGTTCCTCTCGGTACGGGACCTGCACGTCAGCTTCAGGACCGAGGACGGCGTCGTACGGGCCGTGGAGGGGCTCTCCTTCGACCTGGAGCGGGGCAGGACGCTGGGCATCGTGGGCGAGTCCGGCTCGGGGAAGTCGGTGACCAACCTGACCGTCCTCGGGCTGCACAACCCGATGTTCACCACGGTGGAGGGCGAGATCCTGCTGGACGGACAGGAGTTGACCACCGCCCGGGAGTCCGAGCTGGAGAAGCTGCGCGGCAACAAGGTCGCCATGATCTTCCAGGACCCGCTCACCGCCCTGTCCCCGTACTACACGGTGGGCCGGCAGATCGCCGAGCCGTACATGAAGCACATGCGCGTCTCGAAGAAGGCGGCCTGGGAGCGGGCGGTGGAGATGCTGGGGAAGGTCGGCATCCCCCACCCCGGGCAGCGGGCGAAGGACTATCCCCACCAGTTCTCCGGCGGTATGCGTCAGCGCGCGATGATCGCGATGGCGCTGGTCTGCGACCCGGACCTGCTGATCGCCGACGAGCCGACCACCGCCCTCGACGTCACCGTCCAGGCGCAGATCCTGGACCTGCTGAAGGACCTGCAGCAGGAGTTCGGCTCGGCGATCATCTTCATCACGCACGACCTCGGGGTCATCGCCGACATGGCCGACGACATCATGGTGATGTACGCGGGCGGCGCGGTGGAGCGCGGCACGGTCGACGAGGTGCTGAGGGCGCCGCAACACCCGTACACCTGGGGCCTGCTGAACTCCATGCCCCGGCTGGACTCGGACCCGCACGCCCCGCTGAACCCCATTCCGGGCACTCCACCGTCGCTGCTGAAGCCGCCCTCGGGCTGCCGCTTCCATCCCCGCTGCACCTTCCGCGACCGCGTCGGCGGCAACCGCTGTGTCACCGAGATCCCGTCACTCGGTCCGGACCGCTCCTCGGCCTGCCACCTGACGGCAGAGGAGAAACGGACCGTCTTCATCGAAGAGATCAAGCCCCGACTGGGCCAGCGCCGCCCTTGAGGAGGACTACGGACATGACAGAGGACCTCGTCCTCCCCGCTCCCCGCGAGGCCGTCCCCGAGGCTCCCGGCGAACCCCTGCTGGTCGTCGAGAAGCTCGTCAAGCACTTCCCGGTCAAGGGCGGTTTCCCGATCCGCCGCACGGTCGGTCAGGTGCAGGCGGTGGACGGCATCGACCTCACCGTGCACGTCGGCGAGAGTTTCGGGCTGGTGGGGGAGTCGGGCTGCGGCAAGTCGACGACGGGCCGGCTGATCACCAAGCTGCTGGAACCGACGAACGGCAGGATCGAGTACCGCGGCAAGGACATCACCCGTGCCTCTCGCAGGCAGCTGGCGCCGATCCGGTCCGAGATCCAGATGATCTTCCAGGACCCGTACTCGTCGCTGAACCCGCGGCAGACGGTGGGCAAGATCATCTCCGGGCCGATGGAGATCAACGACATCAACCCGGCCGGCGGCCGCGAGAAGCGGGTCCG